>NZ_AUPJ01000181.1 GCF_000427315.1 Arthrobacter sp. TB 26 | reverse complement strand
CCCCGCCACCGGCTGGGTGTCCCTGGCGAATGCGCTGGACTGGTCACGCCCGCCGCGGACCATGATCGGCACCGGCTACTGGTACATGCACACGGACCAATGGCGGCAGGACGGCTACTCTGCGGATGCACTGAAATCCCCGCTGTCCACCGGAGCACTGGACGGCATGCACACCGCGGACGCGCTGGCCCAGTCCGCCCGGCTCGGCTGGATGCCGTTCTACCCGCAGTTCGACCGCAACCCGCTGGACCTCGCGGACGAGGCCGAAGCCGCGGTCGCCGCCGGAACCGCCACGGACACCCCCAGCTACATCGCGGACGCGCTCAAGAACCGCACCCTGAACCCGGCGATCGAGGACGTGGACGCCCCGGAAAACTGGCCGCGGACCCTCGTACTGTGGCGCTCCAACCTGTTCGGCTCCTCCGCGAAGGGCAACGAGTACTTCCTCCGGAACCTGCTGGGCACCCACAACAACGTCCTGGGCAAGGACCACGCCGAAGGGCTCAAGCCCCGGGACGTTAAATGGCACGAGCAGGCGCCGGAAGGAAAACTGGACCTGCTGGTTTCCGCCGACTTCCGGATGACCTCCACCACGCTGCTGTCCGACGTCGTGTTCCCGGCGGCCACCTGGTACGAAAAACACGACCTGTCCTCCACCGACATGCACCCCTTCGTGCACGCCTTCACCCCGGCGATCGACCCGCCGTGGGAGACCAAAACGGACTTCGACATGTTCCACCTGCTGGCCCAGGAGTTCTCCCGGCAGGCCAGGACCCACCTGGGCGTCCGCCGGGACCTCGTCAGCGTGCCGCTGCAGCACGACACCCCCGGACAGCTCGCCCAGCCCGGCGGGATCGTGCGGGACTGGCGGGACACGTCCATCCCCGCAGTGCCCGGGCAGAACATGCCCATTTTTTCGGTGGTGGAGCGGGACTACACGGCCATCGCGGACAAGCTGGCCGCCGTCGGGCCGCTGGCCGACAAGCTGGGCTTCACGGTCAAGAACGTCACCTACAAACTCGCCGGCCCGCTGGACCGGCTCAGCCGCTCCAACGGCGTGATGCTCGGCGGCGCCGCGGACGGCCGCCCGGCAATCGACACCGACGCGAAAATGGCGGAGGCCATCCTGGCGTTCTCCGGCACCACCAACGGCGCGCTGTCCGTGCAGGGGTTCAGGGACCTGGAAGTCCGCACCGGCCGGAAACTGGCGGACCTCTCCGAGGGCTCGGAGGAAAAGTTCATCACCTTCGCGCAGACGCAGGCCGGCCCGGTTCCGGTGATCACGTCGCCGGAATGGTCCGGCTCCGAAACGGGCGGCCGGCGCTACGCCCCCTTCACCATTAACGTGGAGCGGCTCAAACCGTGGCACACCCTGACCGGGCGGATGCACTTCTTCCTCGACCACGACTGGATGATCGACATCGGCGAGGCGCTGCCGATCTACCGGCCGCCGCTGGACATGCACCGCCTGTTCGGCGAACCCAAACTCGGCCAGGACGGCCAGCTGGAGGTGGTGGTCCGGTACCTGACGCCGCACTCCAAATGGTCCATCCACTCCGAATACCAGGACAACCTGCTGATGCTCTCGCTGTCCCGCGGCGGGCCGACGGTCTGGATGAGCCCGGCCGACGCGGAGTCCATCCAGGTCAAGGACAACGACTGGGTGGAATGCCTGAACATCAACGGCGTGCTCGTGGCCCGGGCCATCGTCAGCCACCGGATGCCAGCCGGCGTGGTCTACGTCCACCACGCGCAGGAGCGCACCATCGACGTGCCGAAGTCCGAAGCCACCGGGCGGCGGGGCGGGATCCACAACTCCGTGACCCGGCTGCTGGTCAAACCGTCGCACCTGATCGGCGCCTACGCCCAGCTGGCCTACGCGTTCAACTACCTTGGCCCCACCGGAAACCAGCGCGACATGGTGGCCACCGTCCGCCGTCGTTCCCAGGAGGTGCAGTACTGATGCGTGTTATGGCTCAAATGGGCATGGTCATGAACCTGGACAAATGCATCGGCTGCCACACCTGTTCCGTGACCTGCAAGCAGGCCTGGACCAACCGTGCGGGCACCGAATACGTCTGGTTCAACAATGTCGAAACCCGCCCCGGGCAGGGGTATCCGCGCCGCTACGAGGACCAGGACAAGTGGCAGGGCGGCTGGGTGCTGAACAAGCGCGGCAAGCTGGTCCTCAAGGCCGGTGGCCGGGTCAAGAAGCTCTTCGGGATCTTCGCCAGTCCGGTCCAGCCCGAGCTCAAGGACTACTACGAGCCGTGGACCTACGACTACAAGACGCTCGTGGACGCACCGCTGGGCGACGATTTCCCGGTGGCCCGGCCCAAGTCCCTGATCACCGGGGAGGACACCAAGATCACCTGGTCCGCGAACTGGGACGATGACCTGGGGGGCTCCACCGAGTACGGCCATCTGGACCCGATTGTGGAAAAGGTCCGGCGGGAATCAGAGGACAAGATCAAGTTCGCCTACGAGCAGACGTTCATGTTCTACCTGCCGCGGATCTGCGAGCACTGCCTGAACCCCTCCTGCATGGCCTCGTGCCCCTCGGGCGCGATCTACAAGCGGGTGGAGGACGGGATTGTCCTGGTGGACCAGGACAAGTGCCGCGGCTGGCGGCAGTGCGTCACCGGCTGCCCGTACAAGAAGATCTACTTCAACCACAAGACGGGCAAGGCCGAGAAGTGCACCTTCTGCTACCCGCGGGTGGAGGTGGGACTGCCGACGGTCTGCTCGGAGACCTGCGTGGGCCGGCTGCGGTATCTGGGATTGTTCCTGTACGACGCCGACGCCGTCACCGCTGCTGCCGCCGTCACCGACCCGCAGGAACTCTACGACGCCCAGATGGACGTCCTGCTGGACCCGAACGACCCCGCCGTCCAGGCCGACGCCCGGGCCCAGGGCATCCCGGAGGACTGGATCGACGCCGCCCGGCGCTCGCCCGTCTACGCCCTCGCCAAGGTCTACAAGGTGGCACTGCCGCTGCACCCCGAATACCGGACCATGCCGATGGTCTGGTACGTTCCGCCACTCTCACCCGTGGTGGACCTGCTGCGGGACCAGGGGCACGACGGCGAGGACGCCGGCAACCTCTTCGGCGCCATCGACGCGCTGCGCATCCCGGTGGAATACCTCGCTGAACTCTTCACCGCCGGCGACGCGGACCGGGTCACCGCGGTCCTGAAGAAACTCGCGGCGATGCGCTCCTACATGCGCGGCATCAGCATGGGCAACGACCCGGACGACTCCATCCCCGAGGCCGTCGGTATGGACGGGCAGACCATGTACGAGATGTACCGGCTGATGGCGATCGCCAAGTATGAGGAACGCTACGTCATCCCCAAGGCCCATGTGGAACAGGCCCACGACCTCGAGGAGATGGGCTGCTCGCTGGACTTCGAGGGCGGCCCCGGCATGCAGGATTCCTCCCCGTTCGGCGAGGCCAGCGGCCGGCCCGTTCCCGTGGCGGTGGAGACCTTCAACGCCCTGCGGGACCGGCAGACCTCCGGCGCCGCACCCGGCGAAACCACCCTCCGGGGCCGGGTGAACCTCCTGAACTGGGACGGCACGGGCGCACCCTCCGGGCTTTTTCCGGAAAAGGCGCCCGGTCCCGCTGCTGGTCCAAGCAGCCATCCGGGGGAGCAGCCGTGAGCCGGCGCGAGCAGGTTGTCTACCTCGCGGCGGCCTGGTGCCTGTCCTACCCGGACGAGGAACTGATCGGCAGGGTGCCGCTGATGCGTGCCGCGCTGGGCGAGTTCCCCGGCGCCGTCGCGGACTTCCAGGAGGTCCTGGATTCGCTGGAATCCACGCCGCCGATGGACAGCCAGGCCCTCTACGTGCGCGAGTTCGACCTCGGCAAGCGCCACGCCCTGCATCTGTCCTACTGGACCGACGGGGACACCCGGCGCCGCGGCGAGGTGCTGGGAAACTTCAAGAAGACCTACCGGCAAAGCGACATCCTGGTGGACACCCACGGAGAACTGCCCGACTACCTCCCGATGGTCCTCGAGTACGCCGCCCGGGTGGACCTCGCGGCCGGCCGGGACCTGCTGACCCGCTTCCGCGCCAGCCTCGAGATGCTGCGTTTCGGGCTGCTCCGGGACGAGCTTCCGCACGCCCGGATCCTGCAGGCCGTCTGCGCCACACTGCCCGGGAAATCCCCGGCCGACGAGCAGGCCGTGATGCGGATGGCCGGCTACGGACCGCCCACCGAAGCGGTGGGCCTGGACCCCTATGATCCGCGACTCCTGCCCGTGAAGGGGGCCTGACCATGCTGGCAACCGCAACCGCAACCGAGCCCGGAGCTGCCGCCGGACTCTCCGCCCTGGACATCGTGCTGTGGGGCGTCCTGCCCTACGTTATGGTCGTTGTGCTGGTGGGCGGGCTGGTCTGGCGCTACAAGTACGACCAGTTCGGCTGGACCACACGGTCCTCCCAGCTCTACGAATCCCGGCTGCTGCGCATCGCCTCGCCGCTGTTCCACTTCGGCCTGCTTGCCGTGATCGCCGGCCACTTTTTCGGTCTGGTCATTCCGATGGCCTGGACCCAGGCGGTGGGGATGAGCCAGGAGTTCTACCACTTCAATGCCCTCTTCGTGGGCGGGATCGCGGGGGTGGGGACCCTGGGCGGGATCCTCCTGCTGATCTACCGCCGCCGCACCACCGGGCCGGTCTTTATGGCCACCACCAAGAACGACAAGACCATGTACGTCGTGCTCACCGCGGCCATTGTGTTTGGCCTGTGGACCACCCTGGCCAGTGTTTTCGAGGGCGAGCACGGGCACAACTACCGCGAGACCGTCGCCCCGTGGTTCCGCTCCCTGTTCATCTTCCAGCCGGACCTGGCGGCCATGGCGGCCGCGCCGTTCTCCTTCCACCTGCACACCCTGGTGGGAATGGCCCTTTTCGTGATCTGGCCCTTCACCCGGCTCGTCCACGCGTTCACAGCCCCGTTCCACTACCTCTTCCGCCCCTACATCGTCTACCGGTCGCGGGACAGGGACCGGGACGGAAACAGGGCAGGCGCCGCGGCTGCGCGGTCCTCCGGCACCGCAGCCCGCCGCGGCTGGTCCGCCGTCGGCACCCGCGACCGGGACACCCGGAACCGTTGAACCGGACGGCAGCCGTCCGCTCGAGAGAAACGTCGAACTGAGTCGAACTGAAAGGACACCCAGTGGCAGGATCCGCGCCCCTTCCTCCGGCCGCCCCCGCCGGGCGGACACTCAACCTCGTGCTCGCCACCTCGGCGTCGGTGGTCGGGTTCTGGGCCTGGAACTCCGTGGCCACCCTTGGTGCCTTCTACACGCAGAACCTTCAGCTGAACCCGGCCACCACCGGAGTGCTGGTGGCGATGCCTGTGTTCGTCGGCTCGCTGGGCAGGATCGTTGTCGGCACCCTGACAGACAAGTACGGCGGCCGGGCGATGTTCACCTTCGTGCTGCTGGCTTCCATCCTGCCGATCCTGCTCGTGGCTGTGGGCGGCACCTTGCGCTCCTTCGCCCTGGTGCTGTCAGCCGGGCTGCTGCTGGGCGTCGCCGGAACCGTCTTCGCCGTCGGGATCCCCTTTGTCAGCGCCTGGTACGAGCCGTCCCGGCGCGGGTTCGCCACAGGCGTCTTCGGCGCCGGAATGGGCGGCACGGCGCTGGCCGCCTTCCTGAACCCGAGGCTGGTCGCGGCGATCGGCTACTTCCCCACTCATCTGCTGATCGCCGCGATCCTCGCGGGCATGGCAGCCCTGGTCTGGTTCCTGATGAAGGAAGCCCCCGGCTGGACCCGCAACAGCCTCCCCGTCCTGCCCAAGCTGCTTGACGCCGCGAAGACCCCTGTCACCTGGAAGATGTGCTTCCTCTACGCCGTGGTCTTCGGCGGCTTCGTCTCCTTCGCCACCTACCTGCCCACCTACCTCCGCGACGTCTATAGCTTCGACCCGAGCGGCGCCGGGGCGCGCACCGCCGGCTTCGCACTGGCTGCCGTGCTGGCGCGGCCGGTGGGCGGCGTGCTCGCGGACAGGTTTGGGCCCAAACCCGTGGTGGTCACGTCACTGACGGGCGTCGCGGTCCTCGCCTGGGCCGTCAACCTGCAGCCCGACGGCGAAGTCCCCGCCGGCCTGACGTTCGTCGCCATGGCGGCGGCGCTGGGGCTCGGGACGGGCGGGGTGTTCGCCTGGGTGGGGGTGCTCGCCCCTGCCGGGAAAGTCGGCAGCATCAGCGGAGTGGTCAGCGCAGCCGGGGGACTGGGCGGTTACTTCCCTCCGCTGGTCATGGGAGCGACGTACGACGCCGCGACACGCAGCTATTCGATCGGGCTGACGCTGCTGGTGGTCACGGCGCTCGCGGCGCTGGCCTTCACCATCTTTGCCATGCCGGGCCGGACGAGGGCCAAGGTCGCGGCCGCAGCCTGAGCAGCGGCCCGTCGGATTGTTACCCGAAGGCCAGATGCGCCACCGTAAAGATCGCAAGCCCGGCGAGGGCGCCCACCACGGTGCCGTTGATCCGGATGAACTGCAGGTCCTTGCCGATCTGGAGTTCGATCTTCTGCGAGGTTTCCTCAGCATCCCAGCGGGCCACGGTATCGGTGATCACGCCCGCGATGTCCGAGCGGTACGTCTTCACGAGGTACCCGGCGGCGTCCCCGACCCACTTGTTGACCTTGCCGGCCAGCTCAGGGTCAACCACCAGGCGGGTGCCGAAGTCATGCACGGCGGCTTTGAACCTGACAGTCAGTTCGCTGTGCGGATCGTCGACGGCGGACAGCAGCGCGGCCTTGATCGTCCCCCAGGTGCGGGACGCGAGCTCCCGGACCTCGGGATCGCCGAGGACCTGGGCCTTGATGCCCTCGGCCCGGGCAATCATCACCGGATCATGCTGCAGGTCCTGCGCGAGGTCTTTGAGGTATTTGTCGATCGACAGGCGGACCTGGTGCTGCGGGTCGGACTGCACGGCGCGGGTGAACTTGAGGATTTCCACGTAGACCTTGTCTCCCACGAGTCCGTCGACGAACGACGGCACCCACGTCGGAGAACGGTCGGTCACCAGCCGGTTGACCGTCTCCTGGTTGTCCCGGACCCAATCAACAGTGCGGTCCACGAGCACGTCCACCAGGGCGTGGTGGTGGCCGTCGTCGAAGATCCGTTGGGCGACCCGGCCCACCGGGGGACCCCAGGGCGGGGCGAGCAGATGCCGGCGGACCATGCCCTCGATCACGGCCTGGACGTCGTCGTCGTTGAGCACCGTGAAGGCGCCGCGGATGACGGCGGCACCCTCCTTGGCGACCCGCTCCGCACCGCCGGGCCCGGAGAGCCACGCTCCGGCCTTGCGGGCGATGTCGACAGAGGCCAGTTTCTCCTGGACCACCTGCTCGGAGAGGAAGTTGGTTTCGACGAATTCGCCCAGCGAGGCGCCGATCTGGTCCTTGCGCTGCGGAATGATGGCGGTGTGCGGGATCTTGAGTCCCATCGGGTACTTGAACAGGGCCGTCACCGCGAACCAGTCGGCGAGGGCGCCGACCATGCCGCCCTCGGCCGCGGCCCGGACGTATTCGAGCCAGGGGTACTGCTTCTGCAACGCGAAGGCGACCACAAAAATGACGGCCATCAGGATCAGCAGCGAGAGTGCCAGCAGCTTCATCCGCCGCAGCGCGGACGCTTTTTCGGCGTCGCCCGCGGCCACGGTCTGGCGGCGGGCGGTACTGCCTTTGGCGGAGGCTCCGGAGGGAGTTCCGGCGCCGCCGGGGCCCTCCGAACGGGTACTTGGCTCAGTGTTCACCTGCATGTGCCCAGCCTAGCCCCGCTTTGGCAGCGGCCATCGGCTAACGTGTCAGCATGACGACTGACGAGTCCGTTGCAGCCCGTCCGCTGGTCTACGCGCACCGCGGTTCCAGCGCAGCGTTCGCCGAGCACACCCGGGCCGCCTACCTGCAGGCAATCGCCGACGGCGCCGACGGCGTGGAGTGCGATATCCACCTCACCCGGGACCAGCAGGCGGTGCTGCTGCACGACGCCACCCTGGACCGCACCTCGGACGGCACCGGCCCGGTGGCAGACCGGACCCTTGAGGATCTCCGGCAGCTGGACTTCTCCTCCTGGAAGGGCGCCAGGATCCCGGACGAATACGGCGGCAGGTCCACCCAGCTGCTGACCCTCCCCGAGCTGCTGGACGTGCTGCGGAGCGCGGGCCGGGAGATCGGGCTGGCAATTGAGCTCAAACACCCCAGCCCCTTCCAGCTCAAGCTGGAAGACCGGGTCCTTGAAGTCCTCACAGCCGAAGGCTGGGATCCGGCAACGTCCCGGCTCGGCAACATCACGGTGTCCTTCATGAGCTTCAGCCCGGACTCGGTGAAGCACCTGCTCAAAGCAGTCCCGTCCTCCGCCGTGTGCCAGCTCGTGGACGACGTCGACGTTGAGGAGATCCGCGAGGAACTCGGCCTCGGGGCGCTCACCGGTGGGGCGCTGGCCAACGTGATGAAGGCCGCGCAAACCGAAGCCGTGCGGATCCTGGACGACTGCGAGGCCGGGCTGGCCGGCCCGGGCATCGACTACGTCCGCGGGCATTCCCGGACCATTAGGCGCTGGCTCACTTCCGGCCGCCGCTTCCGGGTGTGGACCGTGGACTCGGAAAACGACGTTGCGCTGTGCCAGGAGCTCGGGATCCACGAGATCACCACGAACCGTCCCGCGCAGGTCCTCGCCCAGCTGTCGGCCGGGTCGGGGAGCCTCCGCTAGAGCGGGCCGCGGAACGCAAGGCCTGCGGAGACACCGTTTCAGGCCGCGAAGTGGTACCACGCCGGCAGCGGGTCCACGGGCAGTTCCTGGTTGGGATCCGGGCCGGGATCCGGCGGCAGGCCCAGATCATTTTCCGGTGGCGGGTCCACGCTTGGCTTCATGTCTTCATCCGAGGGCTGTTCCCAGCCCAGGAGCCCGTTCGTTTCCAGGATGCGGTCCGGCCAGTGGGGTGGTTCCCAGTCCTGCTGCTCGCTGGGGTAGTGCCTTCCGGATGGTGACGTCCAGCCGGGCGGTGCGTCTTTGCTGGCCCCGGCCGGTGTCCAGGCCGAGTTGTGTTTCAGGCCGGTGGTGTTTGCGGCAGGGCTGGCCGAGGTTGCTGATCCCGGTGGTGCCTCCGTCGGCCCAGGCCAGGATATGGTCGGCGTCGTTGTCCAGGGAATGGTTGTTGCAGCCCGGGAACGGGCACTTNCCGTCGCGGAGCCGCAGCCACTGCCGCACTGCCTTCGGCACCCGGTAGCTGGACCGGCCGATTTCCAGCGGCGCCCCGTCCCTCGGGTCAACCAGGACCCGGTAGAAGGAGCCGGCACCCTCGGCGATGAGGCGGCGGGCCATCGAGGGCGGTATCGGCCCGTAGCCGTCCATGACGGCCGGTTCCTCCCCGGCGCCGAGCAGGGACAGGACCGGGACGGTGATCAGGACCTGCGCCCGCGGCGACGGCACACCCCCGCCCACGCCCTCTCCCTCGGTGCCGGCGGTGAGCAGCCAGGTGGCCGCGACATCGGCGCGGAGCTGGGTGAGGGTCCTGGCCTCGTCCGGGCGCTGGAGGGCGCGGGCGGCCGCGGTGGTCCGGTCCCAGATCCCCGCGGCCGTGTCGGCCGGGAGGTAGGCGGAGAACCAGGCCATCCCGTCGGAGTCCGGGCGGAATTCGACCCGCCGGTCCGCAGCGCTTTTGGTGTGGCGTGTCTCGATGCTGTCCCGGTGGTGGCGTTCCCGCCAGGTGCGGGCCTTGGCCCGGAACCGAGACGGGACAAGCTCCCCGGCCGGGCAGCCCCGGGCCGGGGCGGGCGCATCAGGGTCCAGGAAGTGCGCTTCCAGCCCGGCCGCGCCGGCCCGGTCCAGGCCGGAGGTTTCGTCCACAATGATCCGGGCGTGCGCCCACGAAATTCTCCCGGCCGCCAGCGCGGCCAGGGTCAGCGGCAAACCCCTCGTCAGCGCCTGGCACTCGGACAGGAACGCACCCGCGGTCCGCTCGCTCACCGTCAAGACACACGCGACCTCCGCGACCTTGGCCATCTCCTGGCACTTGGCGTCGTGCGGTGCCATCGACGGGGCCGCCACAGCTTCGGTGGCCCGCAGATAGGTCGCGCCCAGCCGCACCTTCAACGCCGCGGCCCGCGCCTCCCACCGGGCGACCTCGGCCAGCCCGTCCAGGCAATCATCCGCCAGTTCCCGCAACGGATCGTCCCCCAACGGACCAGCATCCCGGCCGACACTGGCCCCGGACGGACCACCGCCGTCAGCGCCCGCCCCAGGGACGGAATCCAGCACCGCAGTCAACACCGCGACGCCCGCCAGGGCCTCCCTGCCATCCGCGCTCCATGCTGCCGCGTTGTCCACACTCACATCAGATCACGAGGCAACGACAATTTTGATCGACCGGTGGGCGCAGCAGTGCGGCGGCAGAAGTTGAAGTCCGGCGAAGATTTACCCTCAGGCCATCGCCTCAACGAACGGTGACTCGAGGCCTACGCTGCGAGGTCGCGCCGCCGCCAGCCGGCATAGCCCAGCGCCGCGAGAGCCGCCGCGGCCACGATGAGCACCGTCAGCGCCGCCCCGTCCCCGGAGCCCATCGGGAGCAGCGGGGAATGCCTGAACGGGGAAAGGTCCATCAGCCATTCCGGTGCGTTCCACAGCACGCCGAACTCTCCCAGGGCGACAAACGCCAGCAGGAGGCCCCAGACCGCCCCGGCCAGCCGGGGTGCCCAGCCGAACACCACCAGGGCCACACTGGTCACCACCCAGGCGGCGGGCACCTGGGCCAGGGCGGCCAAGGTGCTGCGGCCCACCAGAGCGGAGTCGTTGACGGCGAAAGCGGCGCCGACGCCGATCGAAACCCCCGCCAGCAGAAGCAGCAAGGCGACCCCGGCCAAGGCAAAGGTGAAGTGGCTGCTCGCCCAGCGGATTCGGGTAGTGGCCGTGCCCAACAGGGCTTCGGTGTGGCCCGCGGCCTCCTCGCTGCGCAGATGGTTGGCCGCAGACACCCCGTAGCCGGCCGCCAGCAACCCCATGATGCTGATTTCCGCGGCCAGGAAGGCGTCCGTCAGGGCCTGCCGGCCGCCCAGCAGTTTGATCAGGTCCTGGGCGTTCGGTGAACTCAGCAGCTCGGCCACGTTGCTGACCAGGGAACCGATCACGACGCCGAATACCAGGAACGCCACGGCCCAGGCCACCAGCACGCGGTACTGCAGCCGCACCGCCAGGTCCCAGACGCCGGAGAGCGAGCCGACAGCCGGCCCTGGGCGTTCGGCGCGGAGACCGGAACCAAGGTCGCGACGGGCACGGAGCGCGAAGGCTGCCGGGACCAGCACGAGGCACAGGCAGACCGGCAGCGCCAGCACCCACCAGCGGTCCCCCGCGAAGGCCCGGATCTGCTGGTTCCACCCGATGGGCGAGAGCCAGGAGAGCACCGAGGGCCCCGGTTCGGCGAGGTCTCCGACCGCGCGCAGCGCATAGGTGACGGCTACAATGCCGATGCTGATCCCCGTCGCGGCCCGGGCGCTGGCGGTGAGCTGGGCCGCCAGCCCGGCCACGGCACTGAACGCCATTCCCGTGGCAGCCCAGCCCAGGCCGAAAGCGAGGGAGCCGGCGGCC
>NZ_AUPJ01000180.1 GCF_000427315.1 Arthrobacter sp. TB 26 | reverse complement strand
ACGGCAGGTAGCTGCCCCAGGCGCCCGGCACGTCTTCCAGCAAGTCGGCGGCTCCCAGCGTGGCGCCGGCCAACACCGCGGCAGCAGCCGGCACGTAGAACGCCGGCCACCGCTCGAGGTGCGAGGCGGCAAAAAATACCACCGCGAGAACAAGGACCGACGCCGCGGTCAGCCCGTCGGCCGCCGGCGGTGCCAGCAGGAGGGCGGACACTACAAAGGCCCCGGAGGCGGCCAGCCAGAGCCAGCGTTCGACGTCGGCCCGCGCGTTCCGCCGGAACAGCAGACCTGCGCCGGTGGCGGCCAGCGACAGTAGGAGCAGGATCACCACCACCCCGTCCCGGCTCAGGAGGGGCCGGTCCAGGAAGCCGCCGGAGGGCGGGCCGCCGTCGAACTGCGCCAGCGGACCCAGCGCCACCGTGCCGAACACTGCGGCATAGACCGTCAGGTAGGCGGCCCCACGAGCCGCGAAGACCCGGCTGGCCACCGCCGCCGAGACCAGCAGCAGCGCCACGTGCAGCAGGACGACCCAGCGGCCGCCGTCGTCCGGTTCGGCGACCAGGTAGCCCAGCGGAAGCACGGTCTGGGCAGTGAGCGTAATCCAGACCGCTGCCTGCTGGAACGGGACTTCCGCGAGGCGGTGCCGCATGAGCCACCGGATCACGTGCTGGGCCGCGAGGACGAGCCCGAAGGTCACCGAGACGGCGGTGACGGAGACCGTCGTGTCGTAGCTGAGAACGAGGGCCAGGCCCAGGGTCAGCACCCGGGCCGAAGCGAAGTAGCCGCCCTTGGCGGTGCGCGAGGACGCCGCCACCACCATCACGGCGCTGAACACGGCGAAGATGCCCAGCACCAACTCGACGTCGAGCGCCGAGCCCGCCCGGGCCGGCAGCAGCCCCAGCAACGCCGCCGGGGCGAACGCCGTCGACGGCCGGCGGGAGCGCAGGACGAATCCCGCAGCCGCTGCGCTGATGGCAATCATGGCCACGGCAGCAGTCAGCTGCCAGCTCCCGGATCCTTCGTCGTTCAGGGGTGAGGTCCTAAGCGCGGCCAGGGCGCCGGCCTGCAGCACGAGCACGGCGGCGACGTCCGCGAGCACGCCGCGCGGAGCCCGTCCCCTGGCCTCCGCACGCAACGGGAAGGCCAGCTGCAGTGCCAGCGCCAGCGCGGCAAAGGACGCAACGGAGAGTTCCTCGCCGCCAAGCAGCAGCGGGCCGCTGTCCCGGCGGAGCTGCTCGACACCCGTCAGCACCAGGACGGTACCGGTCCCCCGGGCCATCCACCAGTAGCTCCATCGCTGCCGCAGCACGCCGCGTCGCAGGGCGGTCAACACCAGGTACAGCACCGTCAGGGCCAGGCTGATGTTGCCCGCCCGGAGCGAGACCGCGGCGAATGCCAGGCCGGCCAGCGCCGCCGCCATGCCCAGCGGCAACAGCTCGTGGACGCCGGGCCGCCACGAAGAACCTTTCGCGGCCTCCCCCGACAGGGCCCAGCCGTTGGCCAGGGTGACGAGGAGTTGCAGCACGATGGCGGTGCCGGTGAGCGCCCTCCCCGCCGTGTCGTCCGCGAGGGCCACGCCGGCGAGGACGGGCAGCGCCACGAGGGTGAAGGCGGCCAGGCTGGCATTGGGGGCCAGCGAGGGCACGCCCACCCGCACGAGAAATGCCGTGGCGAGTTGCTGCGCCACGAGGGCAAGGAAGAAGGCCCAGAGCACGGCGAGTACGTCAGGG
>NZ_AUPJ01000179.1:28008-28374 GCF_000427315.1 Arthrobacter sp. TB 26 | reverse complement strand
CGGCGGCGGGAACAGCCAGCGTCGCTGCGACGCGGGCAGCGAGAACGAAGTGCCGGCGCAGCGCCTCGGCTGCGGGCACCGCGCGCACGGCCCAGAACAGCGTCGCCAGCAGCAGGAGGCCGGCCTGGGTCCAGCGGCCGGCGCTGTCCATAACGGCTGCGGACAGGACAAGAGCAGCCAGCGGCGCCCATTCCGCCAATCCGCCGAGTCCCGTTGCCAGGGCCATGCCGGTGAGCAGTGCCAGCAGCAGCGGCACCCAGACCGGAACGCCAACCGCAGGGTCGACGGCTGCATCGAGCAGCGTCGAAGCACGCCACACCAGCGTCAGGAGCAGTTGCAGTCCGAAGGTGGCGAGGGCGTCCGCCC
>NZ_AUPJ01000179.1:17432-28002 GCF_000427315.1 Arthrobacter sp. TB 26 | reverse complement strand
CTGGTGGATCCCAGCAACGCGGCGGGAAGGACACTCCTCCCGGAGCCCACGAGCACGGCCTGGAGGGCAGCAAGCACGACGGCGGTCAGCATTGTCCAGCGCAGGCTGTCGCTCGCGTCCCAAGCCGCGGCCGTGGCAGCCACGGTGAGGCTCACCCGTGCGCCGTAGTACTGTGCGACCCAAAACCTGCCCCGCGGAACGGCTGCCATCAGCGCAAAATAGGTGCCGCACAGGAACATGATTAGCGCGTACTCGCCTTTGCCGAGCAACAGGGGCACGAAGGTCACGGCCGCTGCCACGGAGGGGACCACGAAGGGGTGCAGGTCCATGAGCGGCTTGAGGAAGACGCCCGGCATCCAGCGCGGACGGATCAGTGCCAGCAGCGTCAACACTGTGGCGATGGCGATCAGTGCCACGAAGTACCAGACCAAGGCTCCGCCGAGAACCGAAATCCCGGACCACGCCGTCGACACCACGAACGTCAGGGACAGGTAGGCGAGGACCCTGCTGTCCATCCGGACCGCGGCGGCAACATAGGCCACGGTGCCGATGGCGGAGGTCACCAGCCAGGCAGTGGGGCCGTCGTGCAGGGTGAAGTTGTACAGTGCCAGGCCGGACACCGGGATGAGGGCCAGTCCGGTTCCCGCGAAGGCGACGGCCGCGGGCCGGAGCCGCGGGGCCTTCGCGTGCAGGAACAGCCCGCCGGCGTAGAACAGTGCCGTGATGGCGGCGACGCCGGCGAAGCGGAGGCCTTCCGGCAGGGAGGTGCCGACGAACAGGGCACCGGCCGCGACCAGCAGGAGGCTGGCGACGTAGAGGGTGATGTTGATGTTCTGCCGGTCCCGCTTTTCCCTGCGGGCGGACTGTTCCGCGGCGGATTCCTGGCGAACGGCCGGGTGCGCGGCCGTTGGTGGCGGAGGGAACGGTTGCGGACCGGACCACTGGACCGGCAGGGGCGGGAGGGGTTCCGTCGGATCACTCCAGAACGGCGGGCGCCCCATGGGTTCGGGTGGCGGGAACGGCTGGTTCCGGGCCGACGGGACCGGTTGGGCCGCCGGTTGAGGCGCTGTCAGTGCAGCCGGGACGGTTGCCGCCAGCTGTCCCTGGGCGGACTGGCTGTCCCTCCAGCCCTGAAGGTGCCCCGCCCGGAAGCCGGCCTCGAAGGCGCCGCTGCCAGCCTCATTGCCGCGCCGGTGTTCCTGCGCCCTCCCCCAGCGGACGCCCAGCATAACGGCACCGGCCAGCAGAAGCACTACAAGCAGCGTCTCGACAGCACTCGGCATATAGGTCCTTCATGACTCTGGCTGCCCGAATCCGCCCAGCCCCCAGTAAATCCAATGAATAGATGAAATGTATCACCGCCGGGCGGTCAGCGGAGGCCTTCCCATAGGGCCCGCTCCCATGTCCGTGGATCTTCAATCACCCGGGACGTTGTGTCGAAACGGCGTAGAGGACCCCGAGGAAGGCGCGGACCCCGTCGGCGAAGCTGCCGCGCACCTCACCCTGGGCCGTGTTGACGGAAACGTTCATCACACCATCGTGGAACACGCAAACCGGGCCGGTTAGGGGCCTTGGACCCGGCGCCGGCTTGGGGCAGAAACAGAACAGCCCCGCTGCGAGTGCAGCGGGGCTGTTCCTGGCCTCACGGTGGCCGTCAGGCGGCCAGTCCGGTCAGCAGGTAATTCAGATCAGCAAGTATTACTTGAGGATCTTGGTGACGCGTCCCGAACCAACGGTGCGGCCGCCTTCGCGGATAGCGAAGCCGAGGCCCTCTTCCATGGCGATGGGCTGGATGAGCGCAACGGTCATCTCAGTGTTATCGCCAGGCATAACCATTTCCGTGCCTTCCGGCAGGGTGATAACGCCGGTTACGTCCGTGGTGCGGAAGTAGAACTGCGGGCGGTAGTTGGAGTAGAACGGGTTGTGACGTCCGCCTTCGTCCTTGGAGAGGATGTAGACGTTAGCCTCGAAGTCGGTGTGCGGGGTGATGGAACCCGGCTTGACGACAACCTGGCCACGCTCAACATCGTCGCGCTTCAGACCGCGGAGCAGGAGGCCACAGTTCTCGCCGGCCCATGCTTCGTCGAGCTGCTTGTGGAACATCTCGATACCGGTAACCGTGGTCTTCTGGACCGGGCGGATGCCGACGATCTCGACCTCGGAGTTGATGGCGAGGGTTCCACGCTCGGCGCGGCCCGTAACAACGGTGCCACGGCCGGTGATCGTGAAGACATCTTCGATCGGCATCAGGAACGGCTTGTCACGGTCACGTACGGGGTCCGGAACGGACTCGTCGACAGCTTCCATGAGGTCCTCGACGGACTTGACCCAAACCGGGTCGCCTTCGAGGGCCTTCAGGCCGGAAACGCGCACAACCGGAGCATTGTCGCCATCGAAGCCCTGAGCCGAAAGCAGCTCGCGAACTTCCATTTCGACGAGGTCGAGGAGCTCTTCGTCATCGACCATGTCCGACTTGTTCAGTGCAACCAGCAGGTAGGGAACGCCAACCTGGCGGGCGAGCAGGACGTGCTCGCGGGTCTGAGCCATCGGGCCGTCAGTGGCGGCAACCACGAGGATTGCACCGTCCATCTGTGCAGCGCCGGTGATCATGTTCTTGATGTAGTCAGCGTGACCCGGGGCGTCTACGTGTGCGTAGTGGCGCTTCTCGGTCTGGTACTCAACGTGGGAGATGTTGATGGTAATGCCGCGCTGACGCTCTTCGGGAGCAGAGTCAATGGACGCGAAGTCGCGCTGCTCGTTGAGTGTCGGGTACTTGTCGTACAGCACCTTGGAAATCGCGGCCGTCAGCGTCGTCTTACCGTGGTCAACGTGACCAATGGTGCCGATGTTGACGTGCGGCTTAGTCCGCTCGAACTTTGCCTTTGCCACAGGTTCCTCCTAGAACGTTTTCAAATGACTTACCCTTCGACCGCGCTTGTCGCGGCGAAACTTCAGTAAGTCTACTTGGGGGGCTTTGGATTGATGAAATTGCAGATTCAGGAACTAATACTAGTCCCTCGAGTCTGCCGGTGCAGATGGCCGGAACCGGCCATCTGCACCGGGTGAATCTCCGTTGACGGAAACGCACCCGAGTTTGTTGCTGCGAGAGCCCTAGGGACTACTCGCCGCGGTTCTTCTGGATGATCTCGTCGGCAAATGCCTTCGGGACCTCGGCGTAGCTGTGGAACGTCATGGAGTACACAGCGCGGCCCTGGGTCTTCGAGCGCAGGTCACCGATGTAGCCGAACATGCCGGACAGCGGGACGTGCGCGCGGATGACCTTGACGCCCTGGGCATCTTCCATGGACTGCATCTGGCCACGGCGGGAGTTGAGGTCACCGATAACTTCACCCATGTATTCCTCAGGGGTGCGGACCTCGACATCCATCAGCGGTTCGAGCAGGATGGGGTTCGCCTTGCGTGCGGCTTCCTTGAAAGCCATACGGCCGGCGATCTTGAACGCCATTTCCGAGGAGTCAACATCGTGGTACGCGCCGTCAATCAGCGTGGCCTTGATGCCGACAACCGGGTAGCCGGCGAGGACGCCGTCGTTCAGCGCATCCTGGATACCGGCGTCGACCGAGGGGATGTATTCGCGCGGAATACGTCCACCGGTGACCTTGTTCGAGAACTCGTACAGCTCGCCCTCGGACGTGTCCAGCGGCTCGATCGCGATCTGGATCTTTGCGAACTGGCCGGAACCACCGGTCTGCTTCTTGTGCGTGTAATCGTGACGCTCTACAGCACGCTTGATGGTTTCGCGGTAAGCAACCTGCGGCTTGCCAACGTTTGCCTCGACCTTGAATTCGCGGCGCATGCGGTCCACCAGGATGTCCAGGTGGAGCTCGCCCATGCCGGCGATGATGGTCTGGCCGGTGTCCTCGTTGAGGGAGACCTGGAAGGTCGGGTCCTCAGCGGAGAGCTTCTGGATGGCCGTGGAGAGCTTCTCCTGGTCACCCTTGGTGTTCGGCTCGATCGCAACAGAGATCACGGGCTCCGGGAAGCTCATGGACTCCAGGACGATCTGGTTGGCCGGATCGCACAGGGTGTCGCCCGTGGTGGTGTCCTTCAGGCCGATCGCTGCGTAGATGTGGCCTGCGGTAGCGCCGTCAACTGGCATTTCCTTGTTGGCGTGCATCTGGAACAGCTTGCCGATGCGCTCCTTCTTGCCCTTGGTGGAGTTGACCACCTGGGAGCCTGCTTCCACGTGACCGGAGTACACGCGGATGAAGGTGAGCTGTCCGAAGAACGGGTGCGTGGCAATCTTGAACGCCAGAGCCGAGAAAGGCTCCTCGGAGGACGGCTTGCGCGTCAGTTCCTTCTCTTCGTCGCGAGGATCGTGACCGATCATCGGGGGGACGTCGAGCGGGTTCGGCAGGTAATCGACAACAGCATCAAGCATCGGCTGGACGCCGCGGTTCTTGAATGCGGATCCGCAGAAGACCGGGTAGAGCTCGGAGTTGATCGTCATCTTGCGGATGCCGGCCTTGAGCTCGTCTTCGGTGATTTCTTCACCTTCGAGGTACTTCTCCATGAGCTCTTCGGAGGACTCTGCAACGGTCTCAACGAGCGCTGCGCGGTACTCTGCGGCCTTTTCCTTCAGGTCAGCCGGGATCTCCTGGATCTCGTACTTGGCACCCATGGTGACGTCACCCTTGGAGTCGCCGGGCCAGACCAGTGCGCGCATGTAGAGCAGGTCGACGACGCCGATGAAGTCGTTCTCGGCGCCGATCGGCAGCTGCATGACGAGCGGCTTGGCACCGAGGCGGCTGATGATGGTGTCGACGGTGAAGTAGAAGTCAGCGCCAAGCTTGTCCATCTTGTTGACGAAGCAGATACGCGGGACGTTGTACTTGTCAGCCTGGCGCCAGACAGTCTCAGACTGCGGCTCCACGCCTTCCTTGCCATCGAACACGGCGACTGCACCGTCGAGGACGCGCAGGGAGCGCTCAACCTCAACCGTGAAGTCCACGTGGCCGGGGGTGTCAATGATGTTGATCTGGTTGTTTTCCCAGAAGCAGGTCACGGCGGCAGACGTGATGGTAATGCCGCGTTCCTTTTCCTGTTCCATCCAGTCAGTCGTCGAAGCGCCGTCGTGCGTTTCGCCGATCTTGTGGTTCACACCCGTGTAGAACAGGATGCGCTCGGTAGTAGTGGTCTTGCCGGCATCGATGTGGGCCATGATGCCGATATTGCGGACCTTGCTAAGGTCGGTAAGCACGTCCTGTGCCACGGTGTCTCCCTTTCGGATGGACTGCACGTCCGCCGCCGGCTCGGTTGAGCCGGCGGCGTCCGGGAAGTATTACCAGCGGTAGTGTGCGAAGGCCTTGTTGGACTCGGCCATCTTGTGGGTGTCTTCGCGACGCTTCACAGCGGCACCGAGACCGTTGGAGGCATCCAGGATTTCGTTCTGGAGGCGCTCGGTCATGGTCTTCTCGCGGCGGGCCTTGGAGTAGCCAACCAGCCAGCGCAGGGCGAGGGCCGTGGAGCGGCCCGGCTTGACCTCAACCGGAACCTGGTAGGTTGCGCCACCGACGCGGCGGGAGCGGACCTCGAGGGAAGGCTTGACGTTCTCCATGGCCTTCTTGAGGGCTGCAACCGGGTCGCCGCCGGACTTGGCACGAGCACCTTCGAGTGCACCGTAAACGATGCGCTCTGCGGTGGACTTCTTGCCGTCAACGAGCACCTTGTTGATCAGCTGGGTGACCAGCGGGGAGCCGTAAACGGGATCTAGAACTAGCGGCCGCTTGGGGGCCGGACCCTTGCGAGGCATATTACTTCTTCTCCATCTTTGCGCCGTAGCGGCTACGAGCCTGCTTACGGTTCTTGACACCCTGGGTATCGAGGGCACCACGGACGATCTTGTAACGGACACCCGGAAGGTCCTTAACGCGACCACCACGGACGAGCACAATGGAGTGCTCCTGCAGGTTGTGGCCTACACCGGGGATGTACGCGGTCACTTCAACGCCACCGTTAAGGCGGACACGTGCAACCTTACGCAGAGCCGAGTTCGGCTTCTTCGGGGTCGTCGTGTACACGCGGGTGCAAACACCGCGGCGCATCGGGCTGCCGTTAAGCGCGGGGGCCTTGGTCTTCTTGACCTTCGGCGTGCGGCCCTTGCGGACCAGCTGGTTAATCGTAGGCACTCTCGTGTTCTCCGTTTTATCCGGAGCGGCCGTTGGCAGCCGCTCTCTTGTCGCTGCGCCCCGCCGCTCGAGCTTTGAAGTTCTCTCCAGAGCAGCTGAGGCGAAGCCTTAATAGTCGGACCGCACGCCGGCATCCGCGGACTTTCATCCCGAATTGCCCCTAGGCATGCGAAAATGTGGCATACGTTGCACAAGAACCCTGCAAACCGGAAACGTCGTCCTGGTTCTAACTAGAACCGGCGCACTCATCCACTGCCACAATAACAATTAGTCTCAAGTCTAACACGGACGGGTCCTAGCCCTTAATCGGCCCCCTCCCCCCATCGATTGCTCCGTTAAAGCCGTTTTGAGGACCCAAAAGGGCATCAACGGAGCAGTCGATGGGTTAAACAAGGATGGTCCCCCACCTTGCGGTGCGGGACCATCCTTGGGTGCCTATATTAGCGGCTAGCGGAAGTCGCTGCCCAGGTCGTAGTCATCCAGCGGGATGGCGTGGAACTCAGGAGCTCCGTCGCCGCCCAGGGAATCATAGGAGAAGTCACTGAACGCGCTGGGGCCGGTAAACAGGTTGGCCTTTGCTTCTTCAGTGGGCTCTACCGTGACCTCGGTGTAGCGCGGGAGACCCGTGCCGGCCGGGATGAGCTTACCGATGATGACGTTTTCCTTGAGGCCGAGCAGCGGATCGCTCTTGCCTTCCATAGCCGCCTGCGTCAGGACGCGGGTGGTCTCCTGGAAGGAAGCAGCGGACAGCCAGGACTCGGTCGCCAGGGACGCCTTGGTGATGCCCATGAGCTCGGGACGGCCGGAAGCCGGCGTCTTGCCCTCGGACACAACACGGCGGTTGGCATCTTCGAAGCGGCTGCGCTCGGCGAGCTCGCCGGGCAGCAGATCCGATTCGCCGGACTCGATGACCGTGACGCGGCGCAGCATCTGGCGGACGATAACCTCGACGTGCTTGTCGTGGATACCGATGCCCTGGCTGCGGTACACGCCCTGGACTTCGTCCACCAGGAACTTCTGCGCGGCACGGGGGCCCATGATGCGCAGAACCTGCTTGGGGTCGACCGGGCCGTTGATGAGCTTCTGGCCGACGCTGACGTGCTCGCCGTCTTCGATGAGAAGACGTGAACGGCGCAGTACCGGGTAAGCGATCTCTTCGGATCCGTCATCCGGGGTGATGACCAGGCGCATCTGGCGCTCGGACTCTTCGATGGTGATGCGGCCGGCTGCTTCAGCAATCGGTGCGACACCCTTCGGAGTACGGGCTTCGAACAGCTCCTGGATACGAGGCAGACCCTGGGTGATGTCGTCGCCACCACTGGAGGAGACAGCACCACCGGTGTGGAACGTACGCATGGTCAGCTGGGTACCCGGCTCACCGATGGACTGTGCGGCGATGATGCCGACTGCCTCACCGATGTCGACGGTCTTACCCGTGGCCAGCGAACGGCCGTAGCACAGGGCGCAGGTGCCGACGCTGGACTCACAGGTGAGTACGGAGCGGACCTTGACCTCGGTGATGCCGGCCGCGAACAGTTCGGCAATGACGACGTCGCCGCAGTCGGTGCCGCCTGCTGCCAGGACCTTGCCCTTGGAGTCAACGACATCCACGGCCAGAGTACGGGCGTACGCGCTGTTCTCGACGTTCTCGTCGAGGACCAGCTCGCCGTTGGCGTCGGCCACGGCGATGGCGGTGATGAGACCGCGTTCGGTGCCGCAGTCCTCTTCCCGGACGATGACATCCTGCGACACGTCCACCAGTCGACGGGTCAGGTAACCCGAGTTGGCGGTACGCAGCGCGGTGTCAGCCAGACCCTTACGGGCACCGTGCGTGGCGATGAAGTATTCCAGCACCGACAGGCCCTCGCGGTAGGAGGACTTGATCGGACGCGGGATGATCTCACCCTTAGGGTTGGCCACCAGGCCACGGATACCCGCAATCTGGCGAACCTGCATCCAGTTACCACGTGCACCGGAGGACACCATGCGGTTGATGGTGTTCATCGGGGACAGGCTGTCACGCATCGCCTGGGCGATTTCGTTCGTTGCCTTGTTCCAGATCTCGATCAGTTCCTGGCGACGCTCGTCGTCGTCGATCAGACCCTTGTCGTACTGGCCCTGGATCTTGGCGGCCATGGTCTCGTAGCCCGCGAGGATCCGCGGCTTGTCCTTGGGCACCTCGATGTCGGAGATGGCGACAGTGACGCCGGACCGGGTGGCCCAGTAGAAACCGGCATCCTTCAGGTTGTCCAGCGTTGCCGCCGTGATCACCTTCGGGTAGCGCTCAGCGAGGTCGTTGACGATCGTGGACAGTTCGCCCTTGTCAGCAACATTCTCCACCCACGGGTAGTCCGCGGGCAGGGTCTCGTTGAAGAGGACCTGGCCCAGGGAGGTCTGGACGAGCACGGTCTGACCCGGCTCGTAGCCTTCCGGAGCTTCCCAGCCGGCGTAAGGGACAAAGCCCTCCAGCCGGATCTTGACCTGGGAGTTCAGGTGCAGCTCGTGCAGGTCGTACGCCATGATGGCTTCCGACACCGAGGAGAAGATCCGGCCTTCGCCAGCTGAACCGACACGCTTGGTGGTCAGGTGGTAGAGACCGATGATCATATCCTGCGACGGCAGGGTCACCGGGCGGCCGTCAGACGGCTTCAGGATGTTGTTCGAGGACAGCATCAGGATGCGGGCTTCCGCCTGGGCTTCGGGGCTCAGCGGCAGGTGGACTGCCATCTGGTCGCCGTCGAAGTCGGCGTTGAAGGCGCCACAAACCAGCGGGTGAAGCTGGATTGCCTTGCCTTCAACAAGCTGCGGTTCGAACGCCTGGATGCCGAGACGGTGCAGGGTGGGTGCACGGTTCAGCAGCACGGGGTGCTCGGTGATGATCTCTTCGAGGACGTCCCAGACCTGCGGGCGGTAACGCTCAACCATCCGCTTGGCCGACTTGATGTTCTGCGCGTGGTTGAGGTCAACCAGGCGCTTCATCACGAACGGCTTGAAGAGCTCCAGCGCCATCTGCTTCGGCAGACCACACTGGTGCAGCTTCAGCTGCGGGCCGACGACGATGACCGAACGGCCGGAGTAGTCGACGCGCTTGCCGAGGAGGTTCTGGCGGAAACGACCCTGCTTGCCCTTGAGCATGTCGCTCAGGGACTTCAGCGGACGGTTGCCCGGTCCGGTGACCGGACGGCCGCGGCGGCCGTTGTCGAAGAGGCTGTCAACGGCTTCCTGAAGCATGCGCTTCTCGTTGTTGACGATGATCTCCGGGGCACCGAGGTCAAGCAGGCGCTTGAGGCGGTTGTTGCGGTTGATCACACGGCGGTAGAGGTCGTTGAGGTCGGAGGTCGCGAAGCGGCCACCGTCCAGCTGGACCATCGGGCGCAGTTCCGGCGGGATCACCGGGACGGCGTCCAGCACCATGCCGAGCGGGCTGTTGTTGGTCGTCAGGAATGCGTTGACCACCTTGAGCCGCTTCAGGGCGCGGGTCTTGCGCTGGCCCTTGCCGTTGGCGATGATGTCGCGGAGCATGTCCGACTCGGCCTGCATGTCGAAGTTCTCAAGACGCTTCTTGATGGCCTCGGCACCCATGGAGCCTTCGAAGTACATGCCGTAGCGGTCACGCAGTTCGCGGTACAGGCCCTCGTCACCTTCGAGGTCGGCGACCTTGAGGTTCTTGAAACGGTCCCAGACCTGCTCGAGCCGCTCGATCTCAGCATCCGCGCGCTTGCGGACGTTGGCCATCTGGCGGTCAGCGGAGTCGCGGGCCTTCTTCTTGTCGGCAGCCTTGGCGCCTTCGCCTTCGAGACGGGCAAGCTCGTTCTCGAGGTCGCGGGCGATCGTGGCGATGTCGGAGTCGCGGTTGTCGATCAGCTGCTTCTTCTCGATGTCGTGCTCAACCTGCAGGTTGGGCAGTTCTTCGTGGCGGCTGTCGGCGTCGACGCTCGTGATCATGTAGGCGGCGAAGTAGATGACCTTTTCGAGGTCCTTCGGCGCCAGGTCAAGGAGGTAGCCCAGGCGGGACGGAACACCCTTGAAGTACCAGATGTGCGTGACCGGGGCGGCCAGCTCGATGTGGCCCATGCGCTCACGGCGCACCTTTGCACGGGTGACCTCAACGCCACACCGCTCGCAGATGATGCCCTTGAAGCGCACGCGCTTGTACTTACCGCAGTAGCACTCCCAGTCGCGGGACGGGCCGAAGATCTTCTCGCAGAAGAGGCCGTCCTTCTCAGGCTTGAGCGTGCGGTAGTTGATGGTTTCCGGCTTCTTAACCTCGCCGTAAGACCAGCCACGGATGTCTTCCGCGGTGGCGAGGCCGATCTGCATGAGGCCGAAGGAGGATTCGCTGGACATATGGTCCCTGTTCTCTCTTGTTCTCTAAATTCTGAAGTCTTGGGTTACGGGAAGAGGGAGGGGAGGTTCGACGG
>NZ_AUPJ01000179.1:4481-17422 GCF_000427315.1 Arthrobacter sp. TB 26 | reverse complement strand
CCCCACCTGCTAAACCTCTTCTACGGAACTGGGCTCTGCACGAGACAGATCGATGCCCAGTTCTTCCGCAGCCGTGAAGACTGCGTCATCAGAGTCACGCATTTCAATTGTGGTTCCGTCCGTGGAAAGAACTTCCACGTTCAGGCACAGCGACTGCATTTCCTTGATCAAGACCTTGAAGGACTCAGGAACGCCCGGCTCCGGGATGTTCTCGCCCTTGACGATGGCTTCGTAGACCTTCACACGACCGTGGATATCATCCGACTTGATCGTGAGGAGCTCCTGGAGCGTGTAGGCGGCGCCGTAAGCTTCGAGCGCCCACACTTCCATTTCACCGAACCGCTGGCCGCCGAACTGTGCCTTACCACCCAGCGGCTGCTGCGTGATCATGGAGTACGGGCCGGTGGAGCGCGCGTGGATCTTGTCGTCCACCAGGTGGTGGAGCTTCAGGATGTACATGTAGCCGACCGAGATCGGATCCGGGAACGGCTCGCCGGAGCGGCCGTCGAACAGGCGGGTCTTGCCTGAGGAGTTGATCAGGCGGACACCGTCGCGGGTGACGTTGGTGGAGTCGAGGAGACCAGTGATTTCCTCTTCACGCGCACCGTCGAAGACCGGCGTTGCGACAGTGGTCGAGCCACTCTCGCGCGGCAGGTTCGGCAGCTGCTTGACCCACTCGGGCTCGCCCTCGATCTTCCAGCCGGTCTTGGCAACCCAGCCGAGGTGCGTTTCGAGCACCTGGCCGACGTTCATACGGCCCGGAACACCCAGCGGGTTCAGGACGATATCAACGGGGGTACCGTCGGCAAGGAAGGGCATGTCCTCGATCGGGAGGATCTTGGAGATAACGCCCTTGTTGCCGTGACGGCCGGCGAGCTTGTCGCCGTCGGTGATCTTGCGCTTGGCGGCCACGTAGACGCGGACCAGCTGGTTGACGCCCGGGGGCAGCTCGTCGTCGTTGTCGCGGTCGAAGACGCGGACACCGATAACGGTGCCGGACTCGCCGTGCGGAACCTTCAGGGAGGTGTCGCGCACTTCGCGGGACTTCTCACCGAAGATGGCGCGCAGCAGGCGCTCTTCCGGGGTCAGCTCGGTCTCGCCCTTGGGCGTGACCTTTCCGACCAGGATGTCGCCGGCTTCGACCTCGGCACCGATGTGGATGATGCCACGCTCGTCCAGGCCTGCAAGGACTTCCTCGGACACGTTGGGGATGTCACGGGTGATTTCCTCGGCACCAAGCTTGGTGTCGCGGGCATCGATCTCGTGCTCCTCGATGTGGATGGAGGAAAGAACGTCCTCTGCCACGATGCGCTGGGACAGGATGATGGCATCCTCGAAGTTGTGGCCTTCCCATGACATGAATGCCACGAGGAGGTTCTTACCGAGGGCCAGTTCGCCCTGGTCCGTTGCCGGGCCGTCAGCGATGATGCCGCCGACTTCCAGGCGCTGGCCTTCGTTCACCAGAACGCGGTTGTTGTAGCAGTTGCCCTGGTTGGAGCGGGCGAACTTGTTGATCCGGTAGTTGGTTTCCGTACCGTCGTCGTTGAGCACAATCACGAGCTCAGCGGAGACCTCGGTGACCACACCCGCCTTCTTGGCGATGGTGACGTCACCGGCGTCGACGGCAGCGGCGCGTTCCATGCCGGTACCGACAAACGGCGCCTCGGAACGGACCAGCGGCACGGCCTGGCGCTGCATGTTGGCACCCATGAGTGCGCGGTTTGCATCGTCATGCTCGAGGAACGGGATCAGGGCGGTAGCCACGGACACCATCTGGCGCGGGGAAACGTCCATGAACTCGACCTCGGCGGCGGGAACCAGCACGGGCTCGCCTCCACCACCACGGGCACGGACGAGGACCGTCTCTTCGGCGAACTTCTTGTTCTCGTCGAGCGGAGCGTTGGCCTGTGCGATCAGGACCTCTGCCTCGTCATCGGCCGTGAGGTACTCGACCTCATCGGAGACGACACCCTCAGACACGAGGCGGTACGGGGTCTCGATGAAGCCGAACGGGTTGATGCGTCCGTAGGAAGCCAGTGAACCGATCAGACCAATGTTCGGGCCTTCAGGGGTTTCGATGGGGCACATACGTCCGTAGTGGGACGGGTGAACGTCTCGGACTTCCATGCCTGCACGGTCACGGGACAGACCGCCCGGGCCAAGAGCCGACAGGCGGCGCTTGTGGGTCAGACCCGACAGCGGGTTGTTCTGGTCCATGAACTGGGACAGCTGGGACGTTCCGAAGAACTCCTTGATCGCTGCCACGACGGGGCGGATGTTGATCAGGGTCTGAGGCGTGATGGCCTCGACGTCCTGGGTCGTCATACGCTCGCGGACAACGCGCTCCATGCGGGACAGGCCGGTGCGGACCTGGTTCTCGATGAGCTCGCCGACGGCGCGGATGCGGCGGTTGCCGAAGTGGTCGATGTCATCGATCTCAACGCGCAGCTCGTGGTCCTGGCCGTCGCGCTTGCCCGTGAGGGTCTTCTCACCGGCGTGCAGGGCAACGAGGAACTTGATCATGGCGACGATGTCTTCAACGTGCAGGACAGACGCTTCCTTGTCGCCAAGGGAGCGGTCGATGCCGAGCTTGCGGTTGATCTTGTAGCGGCCAACCTTGGCCAGATCGTAGCGCTTGGAGTTGAAGTACAGGTTGTCCAGCAGGGACTGGGCAGCCTCGACCGTGGGCGGCTCGCCCGGTCGCAGCTTCCGGTAGATGTCCAGCAAGGCATCTTCGCGGGTTTCGGTGGCGTCCTTCTCCAGCGTTGCGCGCATGGAGTCGTACTGGCCGAACTCTTCGAGGATCTGGCCTTCGGTCCAGCCGAGGGCCTTCAGCAGCACCGTGACGGACTGCTTGCGCTTGCGGTCGAGGCGAACGCCGACCTGGTCGCGCTTGTCGATTTCGAGTTCGAACCAGGCGCCGCGGGACGGGATGATCTTCGCGGTGAAGATGTCCTTGTCGCTGGTCTTGTCGGCGGTGCGCTCAAAGTAGGCGCCCGGGGAGCGGACCAGCTGCGAGACAACAACACGCTCGGTGCCGTTGACGACGAAGGTGCCTTTCTCGGTCATCAGCGGGAAGTCACCCATGAACACGGTCTGCTGCTTGATTTCGCCCGTGTTGTTGTTCATGAATTCGGCCTTGACATACAGCGGAGCCGAGTACGTTGCGTCCCGGTCCTTGCACTCAGCCATGGTGTACTTCGGATCAGCGAACTCCGGCTCCGAGAAGCTCAGGGACATGGTGCCCTGGAAATCCTCGATCGGGGAGATCTCTTCAAAGATGTCGGACAGACCCGAGGAGGTGGCGACGCTGAGGTCGCCTTCTTCGACGGCCTTGGCTACGCGTGCCTGCCAGCGTTCGTTTCCGACCAGCCAGTCAAAGCTGTCCGTTTGCAGGGCAAGCAGATTCGGAACGTCAAGAGGTTCGTGAATCTTTGCGAATGAGAGCCGGCGGGTTGCACCGTCGGTGCTGTCGGCATTGATAGCGGTTGCAGCGTTGTTTACATTAGAGGTGCTCGAGGCGACCAAGAGGGATCCTTCCACAGACCTTCAGGCGTTTTCAGATCTCCCCCGTTATGCACCCTGCGGAGTGACTCCGCAGTGCTACCAGTCCGGTTCCGCTATATGACCCGGGACCCGCGCTGGCCATGGGTGGTGCACGTTGTAGACGGCACATTGATGGCGCAGCTGCCAGGCTAAGCCCACCGCTATATGAAGGCTGAAGGTAAACAGGGAAGACGCAAATATCTACGATACGGCAAAGCAACCTACTTGTCTACCCCACTTCGCGCGGGATTGCAAGCACGGGGCCGCCGCTCGCGCCCGGCGCCCCCGGCGGGCGAATGGCCCCGTGACCGGGGTCACGATAGCCTTGCTGTACATCGTTCAAGATCGGAAGAGAAAACCATGAGCAACTCTGCAGACAACAATGATGTTGTCATCCTCGCTGCCGCCCGCACGCCCCAGGGACGCCTCAACGGGCAACTCGCGAGCTTCACGGCCGTGGAACTCGGCGCGCACGCCATCCGGGCGGCCCTGGCCGCCAGCGGCGTGAAGGCGGAGCAGGTGGACTCGGTGATCATGGGCCAGGTGCTGCAGGCCGGAGCCGGCCAGAACCCCGCCCGCCAGAGCGCCGTCGGCGNCATCGGCTGGAACGTCCCGACGGTGACCATCAACAAGGTCTGCCTGTCCGGGCTGACCGCGGTGATCGATGCGGCCCGGATGATCCGCAGCGGCGACGCCACTGTCGTCGTCGCCGGGGGTCAGGAATCCATGACCCGGGCGCCGCACATCCTCCCCGGTTCCCGGCAGGGCTGGACCTACGGTTCCTTCCAGGCCCTCGACGTCGCAGCCCATGACGGCCTGACCGACGCCTTCGACGGGCAGTCCATGGGCTTGTCCACCGAGACCAAGAACCTCACGCTGGGGATTGACCGCACGTCCCAGGACGAGGTGGCGGCAGCGTCCCACCAGCGCGCCGCCCGGGCCGCCAAGGACGGCGTGTTCGACGGCGAAATCGCCCCGATCAGCGTCAAGCAGCGCAAGGGCGAGCCGGTCATCCTGGCCGCGGATGAGGGCATCCGGCCGGACACGACTGTCAGCTCGCTGGCGGGCCTGCGGGCGGCGTTCGTCACGGACGGCACCATCACCGCCGGCAACTCCTCTCCCCTGTCCGACGGCGCCTCGGCCCTCGTGCTGTCTTCGCGGAAGTTCGCCGAGGACAACGGTCTTGAGTACCTTGCCGTCGTCGGCAAGCCCGGCCAGGTGGCGGGTCCCGACAACTCGCTGCACTCCCAGCCCTCCAACGCGATCAACAGCGCACTGCACAAGGCCGGCTGGTCCGCCGCTGACCTGGACTTCATCGAGATCAACGAGGCCTTCGGTTCCGTCGCTGTGCAGTCACTCAAGGACCTTGGCTTCCCGTTGGAGAAGTGCAACATCCACGGCGGCGCGATCGCCCTGGGCCATCCGATCGGCGCGTCCGGCGCCCGGCTTGCGCTACATGCGGCGCACGAGCTGAAGCGGCGCGGTAGCGGCAAGGCCGCTGTGTCCCTCTGCGGCGGCGGCGGCCAGGGCGAAGCGCTCCTGCTGTTCCGCGACTGAGCGCCATGACGGACCCCGCAGAGCCCGTGCCTGGCGCGGCGGCCGATGGTGGCGGCGCCGGGCGGGAACGGTTCCTGGCGGACGCCGCCACCCGCGGCCTCGACGTGCAGCTCGTGGAGCGCCTTGCCGCGAAAAGCCTCGAGGAGGCGGCCAGGATCCTTGGAATCCGGCCTGGGGATATCGTGAAGTCACTTGTGGTCAAGCACAAGGACGGCAGTTTCCTTTTTGCGCTCATCCCGGGCGACCGGCAGATTTCCTGGCCCAAGCTCCGCGCGCTGATCGGGGTGAACAGGCTGTCGCTTCCGACGGCGGACGTCGCCCTGGCGGCCACCGGCTACGAGCGCGGCACCATCACACCTCTCGGAAGTACCGTTGCGTGGCCGGTCTACGCGGACCGGAGCATCACCGGACGCAGGATTTCCCTGGGCGCGGGCGAGCATGGCTACAGCGCCTTCGTGGACGCCGACGCCCTGACCGCCGCCCTCGACGCCGTGGTCGCGGACATCTCCGAACCGAACTAGCCCAGCCGGGTTAACTGCAACGCGGGGTCACTTCCGGCCCATCCGGACGGTCAGGATGGGCCGGACGTGACCCCGCGTTGCTGTTAGGCGGTGACGGTGAGCGCCTCACCGTTGACGGTGAGCCGCCAGTTGTCCTGGCTGAACACCGCCACGTCCAGGCTGCCGTGCTCCACGACGTAGTCGATGATCCGCTGCCGGATTTCCTGCTGGCTGTTGGAGAGCACCGGTGCCGTCTTCACTGCCGGGAAGTTGCCGCCGCCGCTCTGCCGGTAGTTGTTGATGGCCAGGGCGAATTCCTGGTCCATCCGCAGGGCCCCGGTGCCGTAACTGAGCCCGGTGATGCGCTGCCCCACCGGCTTGGCGAGGTCGATCTCGTACTTCAATGGTGCGTCTAGGCCGTATACGACGTCGTAGTTGTAGTCCGGCGTCCCGCCCGGGGCCACTGCGGTGGCAGCGTTCGTAACGTCGGCGGCGCGTGCTGTGGTGCTGAGGACCGGCTTGAAGTACTGCGCGGACCATTCCAAATAATCCTTGACCTGGGCTCCAGTGACCTTGATGGAGAGCAGCGTGTTGTCGAAGATGTAGAGACCGGCGACGTCCCTGATGGTCAGCGGCCCGGCTTTGACGTCCACCGAACGGGAGAAGGCCGCAGCGATGGAGAGCACCGGGAGGCCGGCGGACGGGCTGTTGGCCAGTTCAGCCTTGATGGTGCTGGCCTGGATGTAATTGATGGCGTCGATGGCCGCCGAGTCCTCCCAGCAGGCGGTGGCCGTGCTCAGCGGGGCGGTGCAGGTGCCGATCACCTCGTTGACGTACTTCACCGTCGCCTCGTGCCCGGCCTGGACGGCGCGCACGACGGCGGGGTCGGCGTCGGCCGTCTTGGCGTCCAGCAGGTGCGAGCGGGCGGACGTGACGGTCCACTTGCCTTTGTCCTTGGCCAGCTCCAGATCCATGACGGAGACCCGCATGCCCCACTTGAGCGGTTCCGTCAGGAGGACGGGCTTGCCTGTGGCCTTGTTGGTGACGAAGCGTTCCGGGATCTCCAGGTGGGCGTGGCCGACCAGGATGGCATCGATGCCGGGAACCTCTTCGGCCAGCTGCGTGGAGGCGTTCTCCGGGAACGGCAGGGCATCGCCGTAGGAGGATCCCGGGGTGGCGCCCGAGTGGCTCGTGACGATGACGACGTCGGCTCCGGCGGCCTTGAGCTGCGGAATGACGGTCTTTGCCTCCTCGACGATGCCGTTGAAGTCCAGCTTTCCCTGGACGTTGTCGCGGTCCCAGAGAGCGCAGCCGGGGGTGACGAAGCCGATCAGGCCCACGGTCAGCCAGCCGTTGTCGGTCTTCACGCGTTTGAGCACGTACGGCGTGAAGGCACGCTTGCCGGTGACGGCGTCGTGGACGTTAGCGCCGAGCAGGGGGAAGTCGAGCTGGCGTTCCCAGGTGCGCAGCAACGGGATGCCGTAGTTGAATTCGTGGTTGCCCAGGCCGACGGCGTCGTACCCCACCGCGTTCATGGCCAGCGCCATGGGGTGCGTGACCGTCGCGGAAATGGGGCTGATCTTGGCGAAATAGTAGGCCAGGGGTGTCCCCTGGATGGTGTCCCCCGCGTCGATGGTGAGCGTGTTCGCCGCTCCACGTTCGGCCCGCATGGCCTTGATCAGGGTGGCCGCCTGGGCGATGCCGATCTTGTTTCCCGCGGTGTCGGTGTAGGGGACGTTCTTGAAGTAGTCCCAGTTGAAGACATTGTTGTGCAGGTCGGTGGTGCCAAGCACCGTCAGGGTGAACGGCTTCCGGCCGGTTGCGGGGACTGCCTGGGCGGCCGGGGCCCCGGCCAGGGTCGCTGCGGCTGCGCTTCCCCCGACGAGGGCCGCGGTGAGCATGGCGCGGCGGGAGAGGGGAGTGTTGGGGTCGGTCATTGTGTGAGCTCCTCAAAGTTGGCGGCCTGTTGGCACAAAGCCAAAGTCTAGGGGCGCACCTGCCGGGGAGAACAGAGAGTCAGCAATCTTTTTTGCGAATTCACGTTCCGTTGGCTTCCGGCCGGAACGCAGGAAACCCCGCCCACCGGAGTGGACGGGGTTTCCCGGAGCGGAACGGGAACGCGTGGTTCCCGGACAGTTCCTGAAGCGGCGAGTTACTTGAGGGTAACGCGAGCGCCGGCTTCTTCGAGCTGTGCAACAGCCTTCTCGGCAGCTTCCTTGGTGACGCCTTCGAGGATGGCCTTCGGGGCGCTGTCAACAACGTCCTTGGCTTCCTTGAGACCCAGGGAAGTGATTGCGCGAACTTCCTTGATGACTGCAATCTTCTTGTCGCCCGGGTGCTCCAGGATGACGTCGAATGCGGTCTGCTCTTCTTCTTCAGCGGCGCCGCCAGCAGCGGGGCCAGCAACTGCAACAGCAGCAGCCGTAACTTCGAAGGTCTCTTCGAAGAGCTTTACGAACTCAGAGAGCTCGATGATGGTCAGTTCCTTGAAAGCTTCAATGAGCTCTTCGTTGGTGAGCTTCGCCATGGTGTGGCGTCCTTCCTATAGTGGTGCTCGGCGGCCGGAGCCGTGCCTTCGCACCGGAGTCTGGTTTAGAGAGTTAGTTCTCTTCGGGGGCTGCGGCGTCGGCCGGAGCTTCAGCGGCGGCGTCGGCCGGGGCTTCAGCAGTTGCGTCGGCCGGGGCTTCAGCAGCGGCGGGCGCTTCGGCTTCAGCCGGTGCACCGTTCTCTTCTTCAAGCTTGAGGCGCAGCGCGTCGATGATGCGTACAGCGGCGGCAGCAGGAGCCTTGAGGATGCCTGCAACCTTGGCGAGCTGCAGCTCGCGGGACTCGAGTGCTGCCAGGGCAGCAACTTCGCTGGCGTTCAGTGCCTTGCCCTCGAAGTAACCGGTCTTAATAACCAGCTGCTTGTTGGCCTTGGCAAAATCCGTCAGGCTCTTGGCAGCGGCAACTGCGTCACCCTTGATGAACGCGATTGCAGTGGGGCCGGCGAGCTGACCGTCGAATGCTTCGACACCAGCTTCCTTGGCTGCAATGGCGGTCAGGGTGTTCTTGACGACCGAGAACTTGGTGTCCTGGCCGAGAGAGACACGCAGCTGCTTGAGCTGTGCAACGGTGAGCCCACGGTATTCGGTCAGGACAGCGGCGTTCGATTCCTTGAAATCGTTAGTGATCTCAGCTACTGCTGAAACCTTGCTAGGCGTTGCCATAACCCTCCTTCCGGGGATAGTGCCGGTATTTCCCGGTCCCCGCTCAAAAGAGCTAAAAACTAAAAAACGCCCCGCGCAGATGCACGGGGCTTGTCTCGACGCAGTCCATGACTGCGGAGCTTTGCTTCGTTCACCTGCGCCGGCCGCCCTATGTTCAGGGTCCTTCGTCCGGAGATCCACTGGCTCTCCCGGCGCGACTGCAGAAGTGAGTCTTGCTTGGGAGAGTGGATTTCCAACAACCGACGGTCTTTGGTCCCCCCAGCTTACGCGAGACGGGGCGTGTGCTCCAAATCGTGCCCCTGGCGTGCCGTTCAGCTGACGCTGGGGCCGAAGTCCGGGAGCTCCTTTTGCCAGATCCCCGTCACTCCCGCCGTGGTGAACCCCAGCTGCAGGTTGACCTTGAGGAGGTACCGGTTTTCCGGGGCGTTCCAGGTGTAGAGGACCCGGGCATCCGGGAACTGTTCGGAGAGCCGTTCCATGTTCGCGACCTTGATCAGCAGGCCCAGCTTGTTGCCCCGGTGCTCGCTGAGAACCACGGTGTCGTCCTGGAACACGACGTCGGGCCGCAGTGCGAGGACGCTGATGGTGGTCAGGCCCACCAGCTCGCCGCTGCCGATATGTTCGACGGCGGTGACCACTGTCCGGCGGCCCTGCGCGATGGCGACGTCTTCCGCCTCGCGGAGGATGCCGCCGTCGAACACCATGTCCGTGTCGTCGGCTCCGGGCACTCCGTCTTCGCCCGCGCTGTTTTCCAGCGCCGCGACGGCCTCAAGCCACTGGTCCGGGCATCGGTCCGTCCAGTGGTGCAGGCGGTAGCGGCCGGCGTTGGCTTCCTCGGCCTCGGTTTCCAACTCCTCCACGAGCTTGCTGTCCAAGGGCAGCGTGCAGGCACTGAACTGTTCGATGTGCTGCAGGGTATAGCCGCTGTGGCGGGCGAACTCGACCTCCCGGCTGTTCATCGGGACGAAGCCGAGGCCCGTGCCGGGCACCAGCTGCCCGGCTTCGCTGTCGCCCAGTGAGGAACTCGGATGGTTCGTGTCGATCAGGATGGTATGACGGCCCTCATCGCGGGCGAAGTGCTCCGCGGCTTCGAGGAGCTGGCGGCCCACTCCCCGTCCCTGAAATTCCGGCAGGACGTCGAGGGCGAATTCGGCCAGGTCGAGGTTGTCCGCGAGAGGCAGCGCGATGTCGACGGTTCCGGCGATTTCCCCGCCGACCCTGGCCACGAGGATGACCTGGCGCTCGTAAGGGTCCGCCATTTCCAGCAGCTTTTCTTGCGGCGCGTAGGCGAGATCGTCGCTCCCCCAGGTCTGCATTCGCACCTTGCGTCCCACTTCGACGGCGGCAATGAAGTCGGCAGCGTCTGTCCCGTCAAGGGAATCAGGGATCCACAGCTGTTCAATCCGTACGTCGTTTGCCATAACGGGCATCATCCCCAGCTGTTCTGCCATCCATGGGTGCCGGAAACCCGGCGACAACCGGGTTACCACCGCCAGCATATGCCGGTTTGCGCCGGCGTTCCATCCAATCGTTCCTTCAATACGGGTCCATCAATACCCGCAATACCCGTTCCGTCAGCGACATGCGGCGGCCCCTTCGTCGCCGCTCAGCCGCCGGCGCCGACGCTCCGCTGCCATTCCCCGTCCCAGCCGGCGGCCCGGAAGCCCCGGGCAATATTGATCGCGAGCATGTGATCGTTTTCTGCTGCGGTGATCGTGATGACGCGTTCCACCGCCGGGTACTCCGCCAGCAGGCGCCGAAGGTTGCGGCATGGGCGGGAACATCCAGGGCACTGAAGCGCGAGACCTGTTCCAACCGGTACCCGGCTTTCAGGGCAAAGCGGACACCGCGCGCGTCTGCGGGAACCGCTCCCGTTCCGGTGGCCGGCTTGACCGTTGTGTCCCGGTTTTCCGGGTCAAAGCCGGCAGGATGCTCCGTGCAGCTCTGCAGGATGGTGCGGCCCGCCGCGGCCGCCAGCTCTTCCGCGGGCGCAGCAGTGCCTGGCCAATCCCCCGGCCGCTGAACTCCTCAAGCACATCGATGTGGACCATTGCGCTGCGGAGGTTCTCCTGGAGCTCGCAGCGGACCCAGGACCGGGCCGCCAACCGTCCGTCCTGGCGCACGAAGAACAGCTGGATTCTCCGGTACTCATTGTCACGCCAGAACTGCAGCCGGGCCTCGGGCGGGGTTGCCCGGCCCAGGTTGCCCCAGATATGTCGGGGCAGGGCGTCGCACAATTCGCCGGCGTCAAGGAAGTTGCCCGCGTCCGGGGAATCGAGGGCGTCAGGGAGCACGAGACGTTCGATGCGGTACGGGGCTGTAGTCACCGGGGCAGCGTAACCGTGCCCGCCCCGGAACGCAGAAAAGACCGCCCCGCGGATGCGGGGCGGTCTTTTTTGCTGCCTACCGGGGATTAGACCTCGGTCAGGACCTTGGTGACGTTGGGGTCAACCGAGATGCCCGGGCCGAACGTGGTGGCGACGGTAGCCTTCTGGATGTACCGGCCCTTGGAAGCGGACGGCTTGAGGCGAAGAACCTCTTCCAGGGCGGCGGCGTAGTTCTCGGCCAGCTTGAGGGCGTCGAACGAAACCTTGCCAATGATGAAGTGCAGGTTGGAGTGCTTGTCGACGCGGAAGTCGATCTTGCCGCCCTTGATGTCGTTGACGGCCTTGGCGACGTCAGCGGTCACGGTGCCGGTCTTCGGGTTCGGCATCAGGTTACGCGGACCCAGGACCTTACCGAGGCGGCCAACCTTGCCCATGAGGTCAGGGGTGGCGACGGCGGCGTCGAAGTCGGTCCAGCCGGCTGCGATCTTTTCGATCAGGTCATCGGAACCAACGAAGTCGGCGCCGGCTGCGATAGCTGCCTCAGCCTTGTCGCCCGTTGCGAAGACGAGGACGCGGGCGGTCTTACCGGTGCCGTGGGGCAGGATAACGGTGCCGCGGACCATCTGGTCGGCCTTGCGAGGGTCAACGCCCAGGCGGAAAGCGACCTCAACGGTGGCGTCGAACTTGGACGGGTTGGTGTCCTTGGCCAGGGTCACTGCCTCGAACGGCGCGTAGAACTTCTCCGCGTCGATCTTGGCTGCGGCTGCCTCATATGCTTTGCTGCGCTTTGCCATGCTGCTTATTTCTCCTTGTGCAGTTGTGGTCTGCGGACCGCGCTGGGCCCTGCCACAGTCGGGGCTCCGGCCGGTTTATCCGTGCCGGGTTTCCAACATTTCAATGTTTAGGTGGTGCCGGTTGCCCGGCGGTAAAGGCTCTTAGCCTTCGACGGTGATACCCATGGAGCGGGCGGTGCCGGCGATGATCTTCGCGGCGCCTTCGAGGCTCGTGGCGTTGAGGTCTTCCATCTTGGTGGTGGCGATCTCGTTGACCTGGGCCTGGGTCAGCTTGGCAACCTTGACGGTGTGCGGGGTCGGTGAACCCTTGGCAACGCCTGCAGCCTTCTTGATGAGTTCCGCGGCCGGCGGGGTCTTGGTGATGAACGTGAATGAACGGTCCTCGTAGACCGTGATTTCAACCGGAATAACGTTGCCGCGCTGGGCTTCCGTCGCAGCGTTGTACGCCTTGCAGAATTCCATGATGTTGACACCGTGCTGGCCAAGCGCAGGACCGATCGGCGGGGCCGGGTTAGCGGCGCCTGCCTGGATCTGCAGCTTGATGAGGCCGGTGACCTTCTTCTTGGGAGCCAATGTAGGGTCCTTCTCTCAATTACGTCCTGGGGCACAGGAGCGTGCCTCAGGTTGGTGGCCGCCATGGCGAGGCGGCCGGCCGCTCCGGGGCTGCTAAGCGGGCAGTCCGGAGCGAATTCTGTGGGGAAAGCTAGATCTTGCTGACCTGGTTGAAGGCCAGCGTGACCGGGGTTTCGCGCTCGAAGATGGAGACCAGCACCACGAGGGTCTGGGAGTCCACCTTGATTTCGGAGATCGTGGCCGGAAGGGTCTCGAAGGGACCTTCCTTGACGATGACGGACTCGCCGACCTCGAAGTCGACGTCGATCTGCGCGGCGGCGTGCTTGACCGGCTTGCCCTTCTCGGCCTGCTCTTCTTCGAAGACCGGGGCGAGCATGGAGAAGACCTCATCGAGGCGCAGCGGGACCGGGTTGTGGGCGTTGCCCACGAAGCCGG
>NZ_AUPJ01000179.1:0-4471 GCF_000427315.1 Arthrobacter sp. TB 26 | reverse complement strand
GTGTGGCGGACGGCGCCCCAGGAGGCATCCGTCAGGTCCATCCGGACCAGGACGTAACCCGGGATGCGGACGCGGTTGATGACCTTGCGCTGAGCGTTCTTGATCTCAACGACTTCCTCCATCGGAACCTGGATCTCGAAGATGTAATCTTCCATGTCCAGGGTCTGGATGCGGGTTTCAAGGTTGGCCTTGACGCGGTTTTCGTAGCCGGCGTAGGAGTGGATGACGTACCAGTCACCCTCCTGGCGGCGCAGCTTGGCCTTGAACTCGTCGGCCGGATCAACCTCCGCGGCGGCGGCAGCGGCTGCCAGTGCGTCGCCCGACTCGTCTGCTTCGTCGCCGGTGGCGGCTTCGTCGTCAGAGCCGGCCTCGACAGACTCTTCTGCGGCGGCGTCGCCGGCTTCTGCCGTGTCTACCTCTGCCGTGTCTACCTCGTCAGCGACGTCGGATGCGGGCGCAGCGGACGCGGCCTCGGACTGTTCCCCGGTTTCCACCGCGGCGTCCTGGCTCTTATCCAGCTCAGTCTCAGTTACCTCGAGCTCCTGCTCAGACACTTGGTCTCCTGCTTCCTCATTGCCTAACATGCCTATTTAAATGACTCAATTCCGCACACCCCGCGGAACCTCCGGAATCCCGGTGGTGATCCACGCAGTCTGCGGACCGGTCGCCTTAGCGGTCCGTGGGGCCCGTGCCGCCGAAGACCCAGCCCACGCCGACCCCGAAGGCCAGATCCAGCACGGTGACGATGAGCATCATGATGACCACGAACACCAGCACCACGAGCGTGTAGTTGATCAGTTCTTTGCGGGTCGGTGCAACGACCTTCTTCAGTTCGCCGATGACCTGGCGGACGAAGAGCGCGATTCGAGCGAAGAAGCCTGCCTTGGGGGCATTCTTGGCGGGGCGGCCACTGGAGCTGCTTGCAGCCGTTTCGGTCACCTGGATCTCACTCATCCTCGCAAATGTCGGATACCCGGCCCTGAACTGAACCATGGTTGCTGCGCTTGCTCCGAGAAACCGGAACAGCTTGCGCAGGGCAGACAGGACTCGAACCTGCAACCTGCGGTTTTGGAGACCGCTGCGCTACCAATTGCGCCACTACCCTATGGATCGAAAACCACTTCCGGCCCGTTTCCCCAGACTTCCCTGAGGCGCAGACCATCATCGTGTTTTCAACACCGGAGAACCAGTCTACGCAAGAACTGCGCCTACGTCGAACCGGCCACTTCGGACGCCCCGTCCCACCGGGAAACCGGGCGGGAAACCAGCGGCGAAAATGTCCTGACGAACACGCAGTCACATTTCCACGCCTGCACCGCGGGCGATCCGGTGAACAGCATAGAGTAGGTTCCGTCGAATCCCACAAACAGCCACCGAAGCTGCTAGCGAAGAATGGACCCGCGATGCCTGCCGCCCGCATTTCACAGCGTATTTCCGCCATAGCCGAATCCGCCACACTGGCTGTAGATGCCAAGGCGAAGGCGTTGAAGGCGGCCGGCCGGCCGGTCATCNTCGGCGCCGGCGAGCCGGACTTCCCGACCCCCGATTACATCGTGCAGGCAGCCATCGCGGCAGCGAGCCAGCCGAAGTACCACCGCTATTCCCCGGCGGGCGGGCTGCCGGAGCTGAAGCAGGCCATCGCGGACAAGACGTTCCGGGATTCCGGCTACAAGGCCGCGGCGTCCCAGGTGCTCGTCACCAACGGCGGCAAGCAGGCCGTGTACAACACCTTCGCCACGCTGCTTGACCCGGGCGACGAGGTCATTGTCCCGACGCCCTTCTGGACCACCTACCCGGAAGCCATCCGGCTCGCCGGCGGCGTGCCGGTCGAGGTTTTCGCCGGGCCGGAGCAGGGATATCTGGTCACCGTGGAGCAGCTCGAGGCTTCCCTCACGGACCGCACCAAGATCCTCCTCTTCGTCTCCCCCTCGAACCCCACCGGAGCCGTGTACTCCCCGGAGCAGGTCCGGGAAATCGGCCAGTGGGCCGCCGCCAAGGGCCTGTGGGTGGTCACGGACGAGATCTACGAGCACCTGACCTACGACGGCGTGCCCTTCACCTCGATCGCCACGGCCGTCCCGGAACTGGGCGACAAAGTGGTGATCCTCAACGGCGTGGCGAAAACCTACGCCATGACCGGCTGGCGCGTGGGCTGGATGATCGGCCCGGCCGACGTCATCAAGGCCGCCACCAACCTGCAGTCGCACGCCACCTCCAACGTGTCCAACATCCCGCAGATGGCCGCCCTCGCCGCAGTCTCCGGCCCGCTGACCGCCGTCGACGAGATGAAGCTCGCCTTCGACCGCCGCCGCAAAGCGATCGTGGCCGGCCTGAACGCCATCGAGGGTGTGGAATGCCCGATGCCGAAAGGCGCCTTCTACGTCTACGCGGACGTCCGCGCCCTGCTCGGCAAGGAGTTCCCGTCCGCGAACGGCCCCGTCCGGCCCTCGACGTCGGCAGAGCTGGCCGCCCTGATCCTGGATGAGGTCGAGGTAGCCGTCGTTCCGGGCGAGGCCTTTGGCCCCTCCGGCTACCTGCGCCTGTCCTACGCGCTCGGCGACGAGGACCTCGCCACCGGCGTCGCCCGCCTGCAGGACTTCCTCGGCAAAGCCAAATAGGACGCGCCCGCACCACGCACCGCTGGACATGTCCGGCGGCTAACACCAACAGTGGGCAGAATGCCATTCTGCCCACTGTTGGCCTCTAACAATGAGCATGTCCGGTGGTGCATGGTGAGGGAGCGCCCGGAGCTAAGCCCCAAACGTGAAGTAACGAGCCTCAGAGGAGCCGGCGCTCGGCGGCCCAGCGGGTGAGCTCGTGCCGGCTGGAGAGCTGGAGTTTGCGCAGCACCGCAGAGACGTGGGTTTCGACCGTCTTGATGGAGATGAACAGCTCCTTGGCGACTTCCTTGTAGCTGTAGCCGCGGGCGATGAGCCGCATCACTTCGAGTTCGCGGGCTGACAGCCTGTCCAGTTCGTCGTCGGCGATATCCGCCGGTGCGGTGCCGAAGGCATCCAGCACAAAGCCTGCCAGCCTCGGCGAGAAGACGGCGTCCCCGCCCGCAACGCGACGGACGGCGTCGGAAATTTCCGCACCGGAAATGGTTTTAGTGACATAGCCGCGTGCCCCTGCCCGGATCACGGAGACGACGTCCTCGGCCGCGTCCGAAACGCTCAGCGCCAGGAACCGGGTGCTGCCAAACAACGGTGCCGAGCCGGACAGCACCTCGCGGCCGCCGCCGCCAAGCCCGCCGGGCAGGTGGACATCGAGGAGCACGACGTCGGGACGCACGGCTGCGATCACGGCAACGGCGTCGTCCACCGTTCCGGCCTCGCCGGCGACGACGATGTCCGGGTCCAGGTCGGCCTTCAGGCCGGACCGGAAGATGGCGTGGTCGTCCACGATGACCACCCGGATCCCTGGGACGGGGCTCCGCGCTTCGGTGTTGCTCACTGTCTTGCCTCTCCGTTGCTGTTGGTGGCGGCAGCGCCGGTGGATGCTCCCGCTGACAGCGGCAGCCTAAGCCGAACCTCGGTGCCGTCCTGGTTGCTGTTGATGGTGGCGGTGCCGCCGTGGCGGTGCATCCGGCCGACAATCGATTCACGGATTCCCAGCCGGTCAGCGGGGACGGCGTCGGGGTCGAAGCCGGGACCGCGGTCCTTGACAAAGACCTCCGCCGCGCCCTCCGTGACTTCCAGGTAGACCGACACGGGGCCGCCGCCGTGGCGGGCCGCGTTCAGCATGGCCTCCCGGGCGGCCTGGACGAGTGCCTCGTGGCGTTCGGCCATGGCGCAGTCGCCCACGGCGACCACCTCGACCGCGTGGCCCAGGGAGTCTTCCACCTCCGCCGCCGCCGCCTTGATGCCCTCGGACAATTGACCGGCTTCCTTGCCGGGATCCCGGTACAGCCAGCCCCTCAATTCGCGCTCCTGGGCGCGGGCGAGGCGCACAACGTCGGTCTCGTTGCCGGCGCGCCGCTGGATCAGCGCCAGTGTCTGCAGCACGGAGTCGTGCAGGTGGGCGGCGATCTCGGCCCGTTCGGTGGCGCGGACCCGCCCGGCCCGCTCCGCCTCAAGGTCGCGCCAGAACTTCAGCCCCCAGGGCAACAGCACCAGTGCCACGCCGCCCAGCACCGCCACCGAGGCCAAGAGGGCAAGCCAGGTCTGTTCCCACGAGCCGGAGCCGGACACCATAACCAGGACCCCGGTCACAACCAGGGCCAGCCCGGCTGCAAGGCGTGCCCAGCCGCCGGCCTGGTCCGCTTTGGTCTTGTCCACGAGGCCGGCCCGGCGAGTCTCATCCAGTTGCATCCAGGCGATGGCCGCGCCACCCAGGATGGCCGCCACCGGGATGAGGGTCCCGAGGGGAACATCAACGCCCAGCAGGCGTGCGATCAGGATACCGGCGGCCAGCAGCAGGCCCGCCCCGAGCAGGATCTCCTTGCCGTAACGCATGCCGGTCACCCGGCCCC
>NZ_AUPJ01000178.1 GCF_000427315.1 Arthrobacter sp. TB 26 | reverse complement strand
GGGCGGGTCCTCGGCCATGCCGCAGAAGCAGAACCCGGTGCTGTCCGTGCTGGTCCGCAGCGCCGCCCTGCAGGCGCCCGGCCAGGCCACGCAGCTGCACCTGGCCGCCGCCAACTTCAACGACGAACGCCCCGACGGTGCCTGGCACAGCGAATGGCCGGCCCTCCGCCAGCTCCTGCGCCTCAGCCTCGGCGCCGCCGTGCAGCTCCGCGAACTCGCCGAAGGCCTGCAGGTCTTCCCCGAGGCCATGCGCCGCAACCTAGATCTTTCCGGACCCCTGCTCCTCAGCGAAGCCGTCACGGCCGCCGTCGAACCGCTCCTCGCGGGGAGCGTCGCGGATAAGCACACGGCTGACGGCAAACAACGGCTGCAGTCCGTCGTGGACCGGACGCTCCAGGTCCCGGCCGTCGAACAGGCCAGCACCTACCGGCGGCTGCTCCGCGCCGCCGTCCCGGCGGAGCTGCTCTCGGACGCCCGGCTGGCGGAGCTGCTCGACCCGGCCAACTACCTCGGCCAGGCCGCCGAAATCGCCCGCCGCATCCTCGCGGCCTACCCGGAGTACAGCGCCAGCGCCAGCGAAACGGGCGCCGTCGCCGGAACCCACAACCCATCACCGACCCTCGACCTGAACGGAGCCTCCCGTGGCTAGACCAACAGTCAAGGCAGTACTGCTCTCGCCCCAGCGCCCGCTGGGGGACAAACCCCTCCTTGTGGTGGGTCCGTCCCTGGGAACGTCCACGCTGCTGTGGAGCCAGGCAGGCGCCCTGCTCGGGAACGACGTCGACGTCGTCGCCTGGGACCTTCCGGGCCACGGCATCTCGCCGGCCGCGAAGGAGGCGTTCACCGTCGCCGAACTGGCGGACGCCGTCATCGAGCTGGTTGATTCGATCGCCCCCGGAGCGAGATTCCACTACGCCGGTGTTTCGCTGGGCGGCGCCACCGGACTGCAGCTGGGCATCAAGCACGGTGAACGGCTCAAGAGCCTGTCGGTGCAGTGCACCGGTGCCAAGCTCGGCACCCCCGAAGGCTGGCTGGAACGCGCGGAGACCGTCCGCACGCAGGGAACGCCCGTGATGATCCAGGGCTCGGCGCAGCGCTGGTTCGGCCCCGGCTTTATGGAGCGCCAGCCCGAACTCAGCGGCCGGCTGCTGCACAGCCTGCGCGACGCCGACCGCTTCAGCTACGCCTTCTGCTGCGAAGCCCTCGCCGCCTATGACGTCCGGGACGAACTCGGCAGCATCAGCGTTCCCACCCAGGCCATCGCGGGCGTGGAGGATAGCGTCGCACCGCCGTCCGTCGCCGAGGCGATCGTCGAAGGGATCACCGCCGGCGGCGGCACTGCGAGTGCAGTGAGCCTGGAAGGCGTGGCACACCTGGCGCCGTTCGAGGCACCCGGCCACGTCGCAGACTTGTTGCGGACTCTGATCACCTGGACCGAGTCCGGGGGAGCGGCCAAGTGACCGGCCCCAAGCAAACCGGCCCCGAGCGGACCGGCCTGGAACGGCATGGAGCAGTCCAGCCGGACGCCACCAGCCAGGAGATCTACGACGGCGGCATGGTGGTCCGCCGCGAGGTGCTGGGCGCCGCGCACGTGGACCGCGCCAACGCCAACAAGGACTCCTTCACCGAGGACTTCCAGGACATGATCACCCGGATCGCCTGGGCCGGCATCTGGACCCGGCCCGGACTGACCCGGCAGATGCGCTCCGCGGTCACCATCACCGCGATGGTGGCCCACGGCCACTGGGAAGAACTGGCCATGCACATCCGCGCCGCCATCACCAACGGCCTGAGCAGGGACGAAATCAAGGAAATCCTGCTGCAGACCGCCATCTACTGCGGGGTCCCTTCCGCCAACACCGCCTTCAAGACCGCCCAGCAAGTGTTCCATGAAATGGACAACACAGCGTTTGACGCAGCCACCCCTCCCAACTAGCTAGCAGCAGGGGCCGTTTTGAGCCCTCAGAACGGCCTTATCTGCTACCTAGTCGGGATTCTCAGACGGAAATTAGAGGAAATCATGAACCAGGCCTATCTTTACGATGCCGTCAGGACCCCGTTCGGGAAGTTCGGCGGGGGGCACGCCGGGGTCCGCCCGGATGATCTTGCCGCGCACGTGATCGGCGAGATCGTGAAGCGCGCCCCGAAGCTGGATGTCGAGCGGATCGACGAGGTGGTGTTCGGCAACGCCAACGGCGCCGGCGAGGAAAACCGCAACATCGCCCGGATGGGCACGCTCCTGGCGGGCCTGCCGGTCTCGATCCCGGGCACCACGGTGAACCGGCTCTGCGGGTCCTCGCTGGACGCGGCGATCATCGCGTCCCGGCAGATCAACACCGGCGACGCCGAGCTGATGCTGGTCGGCGGCGCCGAATCGATGTCCCGGGCCCCGTGGGTGCTGCCCAAGACCGAGAAGCCCTACCCGGCCGGGGACATGACCCTGGTGTCCACCACGCTGGGCTGGAGGCTGGTGAACAAGGCCATGCGCCCGGACTGGACCGTGTCCCTGGGCGAGGCCACCGAACGGCTCGCCGAAAAATACGGGATCACCCGGGAGGCGCAGGATGAGTTCTCCGCCGCCTCCCACAACCTCGCCGCCGCGGCCTGGGACGGGGGCTTCTACGACAACCTCGTCACCGTGGTCCCGGGCACACACCTGGTCCGGGACGAGGGCATCCGGGCCGGGTCCTCGGCCGAAAAGCTCGCCGGCCTCAAGACCGTGTTCCGCACCGAAAACGGCACCGTCACGGCCGGGAACGCCTCCCCGCTCTCGGACGGCGCCTCCGCGGCGTGGCTGGGATCCGAGAAGGCCGCCGGTCTGCTGGGCCGGGAGCCGCTGGCCCGGATCGCGGGCCGCGGCGCGCACGCGAACGATCCGCAGTTCTTCGGCTACGCCCCCGTGGAGGCGGCGAACAAGGCCCTCGCGAAGGCCGGGATCGGCTGGGACCAGGTCGGCGCCGTCGAACTCAATGAGGCCTTCGCCGCGCAGTCCCTGGCCTGCATCACCGCCTGGGGCATCGACCCGAACATCGTGAACCGGCACGGCGGGGCCATCGCGATGGGCCACCCGCTGGGCGCCTCCGGCGGCCGGATCCTGGGCACCCTGGCCCGGTCCCTGCAGGCCTCCGGCGAACGCTGGGGCGTCGCCGCGATCTGCATCGGCGTCGGGCAGGGCCTCGCCGTCGTCCTCGAAAACGTCACGGGCTCCGACGCGCCGCCGGCACCAACTCAGCCGGCAACAGCACTGCCGGCACAAACAGCGACAGTAAAGGGTTAGGACATGCTGAACTTCGTAGACAGCGTCGGCGAGGCCGTCGCCGGCATCAAGGACGGGTCCACCGTCATGATCGGCGGCTTCGGCAACGCCGGCCAGCCGTTCGAACTCATCGACGCGCTCATGGACTGCGGCGCCACGGACCTCACCGTGGTCAACAACAACGCCGGCCAGGGCGACCAGGGCCTCGCGCTGCTGATCAAGGAAGGCCGGGTGAAGAAGATGATCTGTTCCTTCCCGCGGCAGTCCGATTCCTGGCACTTCGACGCCAGGTTCCGGGCCGGTGAGATCGAGCTGGAACTCGTCCCGCAGGGCAACCTGGCCGAGCGGATCCGCGCCGCGGGCGCCGGGATCGGCGGCTTCTTCACCCCCACCGGCTACGGCACCATGCTGGCCGAAGGCAAGGAAACCCGCATCCTCGACGGCCGCGGACAGGTCTTCGAGACCCCCATTCACGCCGACGTCGCACTCATCAAGGCGCTCAAAGCCGACGGCAAGGGCAACCTCGTCTACCGCAAGACCGCCCGGAACTTCGGCCCGATCATGGCCGCCGCGGCCAAACACACCGTTGTCCAGGTGTCCGAGATCGTCCCCACGGGCGGCCTTGATCCGGAGATCATCGTGACCCCCGGAATTTACGTCAACAGCATTGTGAAGGTGGCCTGAGATGAGCAGCCAGTCCAACAGCCACGCGGGCATTCAGACGTCCGACAAGCCGCTGGGCCGCGATGACCTGGCCCGCCTCGTGGCGCGGGACATCAAGCCCGGCTCCTTCGTGAACCTCGGCATCGGCCAGCCCACCCTGGTCTCCAACTACCTCGAACCGGAGCAGAACATCACGCTTCACACCGAGAACGGGATGCTGGGCATGGGCCCGGAAGCCACCGGGGACCAGATCGACGGCGACCTCATCAACGCCGGAAAAATCCCGGTGACCGAACTTCCCGGCGCATCCTACTTCCACCACGCCGACTCCTTCGCGATCATGCGCGGCGGGCACCTGGACATCTGCGTGCTCGGCGCGTTCCAGGTCTCCGCCACCGGCGACCTCGCCAACTGGCACACGGGCGCCCCGGATGCGATCCCGGCCGTGGGCGGAGCCATGGACCTCGCCACGGGCGCCAAGGACGTCTTCGTCATGATGACCCTCCTGACCCGTGACGGCGTCTCCAAGCTCGTCGAGGCGTGCAGCTACCCGCTCACCGGCATCGGCTGCGTGACCCGGGTCTACACGGACAAGGCCGTCTTCCTGACCGGCCCTGACGGCGTGGAGGTCCGCGAGACCTTCGGCTGCACGCTCGAGGAGCTGCAGGCCATGATTCCGGTGCCGCTCAGGGCCGCGTCCGCCGTCGGAAACTGAGAATCCGCCCGCACGGATACAGTGGTGCGGGACCGAGAGGCATGGAAATGATTGACGCAGCAAAGGACGCCAGGACCAGTGGCGCGCCGGCGGCCAGCGACCAGTACGTGCAGTCGCTGGCGCGCGGCCTGGCGGTGATCCGCGCCTTCGACACGGACCACCCCAAGATGACGCTGACTGAAGTGGCGGCCCGGACGGACCTGACCCGGGCCACCGCGCGGCGTTTCCTGTACACCCTCGTGGAGTTGGGCTACGTCCGCACGGACGGCAAGATCTTCGCCCTGACAGCCAAGGTGCTGCAGCTCGGCTACGCCTACCTGTCCGGGCTGTCGCTGCCACAGCTCGCCCAGCCGCACCTCGAGGAGCTGTCCCTCCACCTGGGGGAGTCGACGTCGGCTGCCGTGCTGGAGGGCGCGGACATCGCCTACATCGCCCGGGTGGCGACGCGCCGGATCATGACCGTCGGCATCACCGTCGGCACCCGCTTCCCGGCGTACGCCACCTCGATGGGCAGGGTCTTGCTCGCGGCCCTGCCGCCCGCCCAGCTGCAGGAGTACCTTGCCGGGACGGACATCCGGCCCCTGACGCCGCTGGCCATCGGAACGCGGGAGGGACTGCTGGCGGAGCTGGCCCGGGTCAGGGCCCAGGGCTGGTGCCTGCTGAACCAGGAGCTGGAGCCCGGACTGATGTCTGTCGCCGCGCCGGTCCGTGACGGCCCCAAGGTGGTCGCCGCCATCAACGTTTCCCTGCAGGCCCAGTCGGTTGCGAGCCAGCCGGACCCGGAGGCCTACCTGGACTCGGTGCGCGAGGCCACCGTCGCCACCGCGGAACTCATCTCCGCGGACCTGTCCTCCGGACGCTAGCTGCCCTCAGCTGGAAGAACCCGACACCGGCGCGGTGGAGACCGTGATGGTGACCCCTGAGTCGTCGTCGCGGATTTTGAGATGGAGGTCCTTGCCGACGAGCGCGGCATGGATGTCCTCGCTATCTGCCGGGGCGATCTGCTCTGCCAGCCGCGTCACAGCCAGCGCCATGGCCCGGCCCCAATCATGAGGATCCATGCTGGACGCCTCGGCCTCAGCCGAGTAGTTCTCCTGTGGTTCGGTCATGTGCTCCCGCTTCCCGCCCCTGGAGCGCGTCCTGCCAGGCTGATCCGGACAGGCGGCCTGCCCGGCAGTTGGCTTACGCCGGCAGGCTCCAGTAGTTGAGCATGGCCAGTCTAGTGACCGTGGCGCGCGGACGTCCACGGTTCGCGTCCCTGCTGCGGAAGTTACGCGCGGAATCCCGCTAGGATTTCAATCCGGGACACCCCACGCCCCCTGCCCTCGAAGGACGCCATGCCAGAGAACAATTCCGCGCTCGACAGCCAAACGGCGCTTGACAGCAATGCGCAGCCCAGGCGCGCCGCCGTGGTCATCAACCCCGCCAAATCCGGTGGCCCGGCGCTCCAGGGCGCGGTCCTCCGGCTCTGTGAAACACAAGGCTGGGCGGAGCCGCTCTGGCTCGAGACCACGGTCGAAGACCCGGGAACCGGCCAGGCACGCCAGGCACTGGACGCCGGGGTCGACGTCGTGATCGCCGCCGGCGGCGACGGCACCGTGCGCTGCGTCGCAGAGGTGCTCGCCGGCACCGGAACGCCCATAGGACTGGTGCCGCTGGGAACCGGAAACCTCCTTGCCCGCAACCTCGGCGTGGACATCAATGATCCGGTCTCCGCCTGCTATGACGTCCTCAACGGCAGCGAACGGGCCATCGATGTCGTCAAGGCAACGCTGGACCACTCGGACGAGGAACAGGTCTTCCTGGTGATGGCCGGGCTCGGCTACGACGCCGCCATCATGGCCGATACCGTGGACGTGCTGAAGGACCGCATGGGCTGGCTCGCGTACGTTGAGGCCGGCATCCGCAAGCTGCCCGGCAAGCCGGTCAAGGCGCGGATCAGCGTCGATGGCGGGGAACCCGTCCGCCGCCGGATCCGCAGCGTCATGATCGGCAACTGCGGCCGGATCATGGGCGGAGTCGAAATCTTCCCGGACGCCAAGGTCGACGACGGCGTGCTGGACCTGTTGGTCCTGGCCCCGCGCGGGCGGCTTGGCTGGCTGGGGGTTGTCGCCGGGATCTTCGGCCGGAACAAAAGCGAGACCGAATCAGTGGAGTACTTCCAGGGCACGTCCGCCGAAATTACCCTGGAGCACGAGCAGGAGTTCCAGCTGGATGGAGACCACCTCGGCACCGGAACGCATCTTGCCGTGGCCGTCGAGCGGGATGCCCTGAAGATCCTGATGACCAGCTAAAACACCTTCCGGAGGCGGTCGGCGATACTTGTATCCCGATTTCCTGTGCCAGCGCGGGAGGCCGTGCCCGGGTAACGAGTACTACCCGGGCACGGCCCCGAAACGTGGTTCGCAAAGGCAAGTATCAACCACTCGTGACCGGGGATCCCCTACCAACTTGGATTGGCTCAGGCATCAAACGATGCAGCCAATTGCCTTTGGAGGGAGCCGCAATGGCACGCTGGTTCGTTGTCGCCCCGGATGTTCGGCCTAATGACCGAACATCCTTAATTTGTGCGGACGAAGCGTCCGCCGGCCCGCGGACCGCGTGCCCGAAGGGGTGCCGGTGACACCGCGCACGGAGGGCATGCCGCTCGGCCTGACCCTCCAAAGCCCTGGACACACCGCCACCCGTGCCGGAGGGACGGTGGCAGACCTCGCCTACGCATCCCACGCCGTGCACACGGCCCACGCGGCCCACGCCGCTCCCGCATCCTTTGTGCCCCCGCTGCGGCCCACCGCGGGACGTCCCACGGCTGACGCTGCCGGGCTGCCCGCCGCCACATCCGCCGCCACGCCTGCCCAGGCAAGGCTCTCCGGCCGGGAATGGGCGCGGTTCCTGCGCCGTCTGCTGCGCGGCACAGATGCCCTGCTGGTCGTCGTCTGCGTCATCGCTGGATTCCTCGTCCGCTTCGAGGGCGGCCAGCCTTTTGCGGGAAGCCCGGCTGACCTCAACGCGGCTTTCATCGGCGGGGTCCTCGGCGTGATGTGGGTTGCGGCCCTGGGCCTCTACCGGACGAGGGACCCGAAAATCCTGGGAGCCGGGACCAGCGAGTACAAGCGGGTCGCCGCTGCCAGCGGCGCGGTCTTCGGGCTGCTCGCTGTCGGCCTCGTGGCGTTCCGCGTCCAGCCAGCGTCGGCGTTCCACCTGGTCTCACTCCCGCTGGGACTCATCCTGCTGCCGGGCAGCCGCTGGATTGCCCGGCGCTGGTACAACGCGCGCCAGTCCCTGGGGCAGTACCTCGTCAAGGCGATTGTCATTGGCCAGGCCGAGGACGTGCGCTACGTGCTCAAGCGGATCGCCAAGAAGTCCGGTGCCGTCTACGAGATCCTGGGGGTGTCGCTGCTCGGCGGGCGG
>NZ_AUPJ01000177.1 GCF_000427315.1 Arthrobacter sp. TB 26 | reverse complement strand
CGGCCGCCGGGTGCCGGTCCTCTCCTCCACCGATGACGTTGTCCGGACGGTTGGCCGCTGCGGGGCGGAGGCGGTCATCGTGGCCGGCCCGGTACCCGGCGGCAACCAGTACATCCGCGAACTGGGCTGGGGGCTGGAGGAGCACAAAGCGGAACTCGTGCTCGCCTCGTCCCTGACCAACGTCGCCGGGCCCCGGATCCACTGGCGGCCGGTGGAGGGGCTGCCGTTGATGCACGTGGATGTGCCCCGGTACAGCGGCGCCAAGCACGCTTTCAAGCGGCTCCTGGACATTGCGGTGGCCGCGGTTGCCCTGACGCTGCTGTCGCCGCTCTTTCTCGTCCTGGCGGTCATCGTCAAACGCGACAGCCCCGGTCCCGTCCTGTTCAGGCAGGAGCGGGTGGGCAAGGCCGGGAAACCGTTCCGGATGCTGAAATTCAGGTCCATGGTCACAGATGCCGAGGCCGCGCTGGCCGGGCTCGGGGCGCAAAACGACGGCGCCGGCGTTCTGTTCAAGATGCACAATGATCCCCGGGTTACCCGCTGCGGACGGTGGATGCGCCGGTACTCGCTGGACGAACTGCCGCAGTTCTGGAACGTCCTGTCGGGCGAAATGAGCCTGGTCGGACCCCGCCCGCCGCTGCAGCGCGAGGTGGGCCGCTACGAGCGGCATACGCACCGCCGGCTGCTGATCAAACCGGGAATTACCGGGCTGTGGCAGGTCAATGGCCGCTCGGATCTGCCCTGGGACGAGGCCGTGCGGCTGGATCTCTATTACGTCGAAAACTGGTCGATCATGGGTGACGTCATCATCATCTGGCGCACCTTTAGGGCTATGTGCATGCCTGCGGGCGCGTACTAACGGAGTGAGGACACACAATGAATGAAACACGTTCGGGATTCTCCCGCGGCCGGAACCAGGCGGCGGACGCCGGGCCGCTGCGGGCAGCCGTCATCGGTGCGGGCTACTGGGGGCCCAACCTGGCACGCAACTTCACCGCCAGTCCCGACTGGGAACTGGCTGGAATCGTGGACCTTGACCAGCACCGGGCCGCCAAGCTCGCCGCGGCCCAGGGCGGGGTTCCCGTTTTCAGCTCCATCGACGAACTGCTGGACCTGGCCGACGTCGACGCCGTAGCGATCGCGACGCCGGCCCACACCCACCACGGGATCGCCCTGACGGCGCTGCAGGCAGGCAAGCACGTGCTGGTCGAGAAGCCTCTTGCCGACAGCCGGCTCCGCGGACTGGAGATGGTTGAGGAAGCGGACGAGCGGGGGCTGGTCCTGATGGCGGACCACACCTACTGCTACACCCCGGCCGTGCTGAAGATCCGGGAACTGATCGCCGACGGGTCGCTCGGCGACATTCTTTTCATCGATTCGGTCCGGATCAATCTGGGACTGGTGCAGCCGGACGTGGATGTCTTCTGGGACCTCGCCCCCCACGACCTGTCCATTCTCGACTTCATCCTTCCCGACGGGCTGCGGCCGGTGGAGGTCGCGGCGCACGGCGCGGATCCCCTGGGCACCGGGCGGGCCTGCATCGGTCACCTGACGTTCGCGTTGCCCAACGACGCCATGGCCCACGTCCACGTGAACTGGCTGAGCCCGACCAAGATCCGCCAGCTGGTGGTCGGAGGGTCCCGGCGCACCCTGGTCTGGGATGACTTGAATCCCCAACAGCGGCTTAGCGTCTACGACCGCGGAGTCAGCCTGGACCGGCAGTCGCGCTCCGCCGCCGACCGGACGGCCTCGGCCATCTCCTACCGGCTGGGTGACACCTGGTCGCCTGCGCTGCCCGAACATGAGGCGCTGGGCCAGATGGTGGCGGAATTCGCCAACAGCATCCGGCAGCAGCGGCCCGCACGGACTTCCGGCGCGTCCGGTCTCCGGGTGCTGTCCGTGCTGGAGGCTGTCAGCGACAGCCTCAGCGCGGACGGGAAGGCCAGCATCGTCGTAGGCAATGAAGCGAAGCTGGAGGTCAACTCATGAGCATGCTGCAGGGTGCACAGGTACTGGTCACCGGCGGGGCGGGGACCATCGGTTCCACCGTCGTGGATCACTTACTCGACGCCGGTGTCGGCAGGATCGACGTGCTGGACAACCTGGTCCGCGGCAGGCGGGCCAACCTCGACCCGGCCATTGCCAGCGGACGGGTCCACCTCGTCGAGGGGGACCTCCGCGACCGCGACCTGGTCCACGACCTGAGCCGCGGCAAGGACATCGTCTTCCACCAGGCCGCCATCCGGATCACCCAGTGCGCCGAGGAACCCCGGCTGGCGCTGGAGGTGCTGGTCGACGGGACGTTCAACGTGCTCGAGGCCGCGTCCGCCCAGCGGGTCGGCAAGCTCGTGGCGGCCTCCAGCGCCTCGGTCTATGGCATGGCCGAGACCTTCCCGACGTCGGAACGCCATCACCACCACAACAACGACACGTTCTACGGCGCAGCCAAGTCGTTCAACGAGGCCATGGCCCGCAGTTTCCGCGCGATGGCCGGCCTGGACTATGTGCTGCTGCGCTACTTCAACGTCTACGGGCCCCGGATGGACGTCCATGGCCTGTACACCGAGGTCCTGGTCCGCTGGATGGAACGCATCGAGGACGGGCTGCCGCCGCTGATCTTCGGCGACGGGCAGCAGACCATGGACTTTGTCCACACAAGGGATGTGGCCCGGGCCAATATCCTGGCCGCGGGCAGCGGGGTGGACGAGGGTGTGTACAACGTCGCCAGCGGTGCCGAGACAAGCCTGCTGGAACTCGCCGAGGCGCTGTTGCGGGCGATGGATTCGGAGCTCCACGTCGAACACGGCCCCGAACGGGCCGTCAACGGCGTCGTCCGGCGCCAGGCGGATACCGCAGCGGCCCGGCGCGACCTCGGGTTCAGAGCCGAAACCGGCCTTGAGGAGGGACTGCGCGAACTGGTGGACTGGTGGCGGCCTCTGCGCGCCGAGATCGCGGATGCCAGGGTCGGAGGTGCGCGGTGACAATCAGCCGGGACCACACCCTGAGCCGGATCAACGTGATGAAACCCTGGCTGGGGACCGAGGAAGCCGAGGCGGTAGCCGAAGTGATCGCCTCCGGCTGGGTGGCTCAGGGACCCCGCGTGGCGCGCTTCGAGGAGGCCTTCGCCAGCACGCAGCAGGCCAGCTATGCCGTCGCGGTCTCCAACTGCACCACGGCCTTGCACCTGGCCCTGAAGGTGGCCGGCATCGGAGCCCATGACGACGTCGTGGTGCCGTCCCTCTCGTTCATCGCCACCGCCAACGCGGTCACCTACGTCGGCGCCAGGCCGGTCTTCGCCGACGTCGAGCCGGACACCGGGAACGTGTCCGTGCGGACGCTCGCCGCCGCCCTGACCCCGGCCACCCGCGCTGTGATCGTGGTCGACCAGGGCGGCATGCCCGTCGATCTGGATCCGATCCGCGCCCTCTGCGACGGACTGGGCATCACCGTCATCGAGGACGCGGCCTGCGCGGCGGGCTCCACGTACCGGGGCCGGCCGGTGGGGGCGGGGGCCGAGCTTGCCGCCTGGTCCTTCCACCCCCGCAAGATTCTCACCACCGGGGAAGGCGGGATGCTGACCACCCACAACCCGGTCTGGGCGGACCGGGCCAGGAAGCTCCGCGAACACGCCATGAGCGTGTCGGCGAAGGACCGGCACTCCACCGTCCTGGCACCGGCGGAGGAGTACGAGGAGATCGGCTTCAACTACCGGATGACGGATATGCAGGCCGCCGTCGGGCTTGTGCAGCTGGACCGGCTGGGTGAAGCGGTGTCCCGGCGCCGGGCAATCGCCGCCGCCTACCGGAAGGCACTGGCCGGGGTCGAGGGACTGCGCTTCAGCCAGGACCCCCTGTACGGCACCAGCAATTTCCAGTCCTTCTGGTTCGAAGTGATGCCGGGCTTCGCCCTCGGGCGCGAGGAACTGCTGGAGCGGCTGG
>NZ_AUPJ01000176.1 GCF_000427315.1 Arthrobacter sp. TB 26 | reverse complement strand
GCCCGCCTACGCCGGGCGGGACACCGGCAGGGCGGACCTGTCGGTGACGGAACGGCTCACAGACAACACCGTGATCCTGCCCGTCTACCACCAGTTGACCCTGGACGACCAGGCCCGGGTCATCGATTCGATACTAAAGGCTGCGGGGGAAAGCAATGACTGAGCTTCTCTTAATCGGCGCCAGCGGTCTTGCCCGCGAGGTCCTGGCCTGCGTCCGCGAGAACGGCCAGTTCGATGTGGTCGGCGTCCTCGACGACGACGAACTCAAGGCGGGCTCCGCCCTGGACGGCGCCCCCATCCTGGGTCCCGCCAGCCATGCCCTCCGCTACCCGGAAGCCCGTGTGGTCGTGTGCATCGGCGCCGGGCGGGCGCGTGAGCGGGTGGTCGCCCGGCTCGCCGGGCTGGGCTTCCCGGGCTACCGCTTCGCGACTGTTGTCGACCCTTCGGTGCGGGTCCCGTACTGCTGCGAGATCGGTCCCGGCAGCATCCTGCTGGGCAATGTCACACTGACCGCCGGAATCACAGTCGGGAGCCATGTCGTGATGATGCCCGGCGTAACACTGACCCATGACGACGTCGTGGAGGACTTCGCCACCCTGGCTGCCGGTGTCTCCCTGGGCGGCGGGGTCAGGATCGGGCGCGCGGCCTACCTTGGCATGAACGCGTCCGTCCGTGAAGGGACCAGGGTGGGATCCGGAACCCGGATAGGCATGGGAGCGGCCGTCCTGGGCGACGTGCCCGACGGGGAGACGTGGGCGGGGGTCCCGGCACGGGTGCTCGAGCCGTCAGCGGCTGCAGCCGGTGGTGGACGATGACTGGGCCCGTGACCGGCCGGCTTTCCGTCCCTTTCGTTGACCTGGGTGCCCAGCAGGACGAGATCGCCGACGAAGTCGAGATCGGGCTCAAGGAGGTCTTCGCACAGGCCTCCTTCATTGGAGGCCCCGCCGTGGCCGAATTTGAGCAGGCGTATGCCCGGTTCCTCGGTGCCGGGCATTGCGTGGGGGTAGCCAACGGCACGGACGCCCTGGAACTGGCACTCCGTGCGTCCGGGGTCAGGGCCGGCGGGGAAGTCATCCTCCCCGCCAACACCTTCATCGCGACCGCCGAGGCCGTGAGCCGGATCGGTGCGCTGCCGGTGCCCGTCGACGTCGACCCGGAGCACCTGTTGATCGATCCGGACAGGGTGGCCGAGGCTGTGACGCTCCGGACCCAGGCCATTATGCCCGTCCACCTGTTCGGCCAAACTGCCTTCGTCGAGCGCCTGGCACCGATTGCGGCAGCCTGTGGCGCCGTGATTGTCGAGGACGCCGCCCAGTCCCAAGGCGCTTCCCGGCATGGCCGCTTCGCCGGCACCCTGGGACTGGCAGCCGGAACGAGCTTTTACCCGGGCAAGAACCTCGGGGCCGCCGGGGATGCCGGCGCCGTAGTGACGAATGACGACGGGGTCGCGGCCCGGGTGCGAATGCTTGGCGCCCACGGCAGCGAACAGAAATACCAGCACGACGCGGTTGGGATGAACTCCCGCCTGGATACCATCCAGGCGGTGGTGCTTAACGCCAAGTTGCGCAGGCTGGCCATGTGGAACGAACGACGGCGGAAGGCCGCGGCACGCTACGCGGAACTGCTGGCGGACCTGCCCGGCGTCGAGCTTCCCCGCACGGCCCCGGGCAACGTCGATGTCTGGCATCTGTACGTTATCCGCGTCGCAGAACGGGACCGCGTGCTTGCCGCCCTGAACGCAGCAGGTATCGGCGCCGGCATCCACTACCCGGTTCCGGTGCATCTCAGCGGCGCCTACCGGGGCGTGGGCCACGGTCCCGGATCGTTCCCGGTCGCGGAGCGGGCCGCCCGCGGGATCCTGTCGCTGCCCATGTTCCCGCACATTAGCGAGGTGCAGCAGCAGTACGTCGCGGACCACCTGCGGGCAGCCTCCGGCCGGCCGTGAAACTCCGGAATCCTGGTCCCCTGCCCATGAAAATCAGACGATGAATGCGAAGGCACGCCGGGGGATCCTGCTCACCGCGCTGGCGCTGTACCTGGTTGGCCTCGCGTTTATCGGCGCCTGGCCGTCGCCGGTGGACCGCCCCCTGGCGGGCCTGCTGAGAGACGTCATTGACGCTGTGCGGGGGTACCCCCTGACAGCCGGCATCACGTACATGCACGTCGAGGGGGCCGCCAATGTCATCCTCTTTGTCCCCTTGGGGGTGATCGTCGCCCTGCTCCTGCCCACCCGCCGGTGGTGGCTGGCGGCGGTCTCGGGCGCGCTGATCTCAGCCGCCATCGAAACCGTCCAGTACCTTGCGTTGAGCCAGCGCACGGCGAGCCTGGGGGACGTTGTGAACAACACCCTGGGTGCCGTGCTGGGTGCCGCGGCCATTCGGATCATCCGAACACACCCGGCGCGGGTGACAGCGCAGGACCCAGGCACAGAACCCCCTTCCAGGAGGAATGTCATGAAAACCATCGCCGCTACAGCCGACGTCGCGGAAACCGCCGTCATTGGGGAAGGCTCCAGGATCTGGCATCTCGCGCAAGTCCGGGAGGACGCCAGCGTGGGCAGCAACTGCAATATTGGCCGCGGCGCCTACGTGGGCCCAGGGGTCGTCATCGGCTCAAACTGCAAGCTGCAGAATTATGCGCTGGTCTACGAACCGGCCCGCCTCGGCGACGGCGTCTTCGTCGGCCCCGCCGCAGTGCTCACCAATGACCTGCACCCACGGGCGATCACGCCCGACGGAACGCTTAAAGGCTCCGAGGATTGGGAAGCCGTGGGGGTGATTGTCGGCAGGGGCGCTTCCATTGGCGCCCGGGCCGTCTGCGTTGCCCCCGTGTCCATCGGCCAATGGGCCACCGTGGCCGCCGGGGCGGTGGTCACCAGGAACGTACCGGACTTTGCGGTGGTCGTCGGCGTGCCGGCCCGGCAGGCCGGCTGGGTAGGCGAGGCCGGGCACCCGCTGAAACAGGACGACGTCGGCCGCTGGCTGTGCCCCGTCACGGGCCGCCGGTACATCGAGAGCAACGGTCAACTGGCGCCCGCCGAGGCGGGCTGAGGGGGAAGTCATGGAGACACCGGAACGCAGCAAAGTCATCCTCGGCGGAACGCCCGTGGACCTGATGGAGCCCGAACCCGCCTTGGAGCTCATCCTTCGGCGCGCCGCTGACGGCGGGCTCCGGCCGCTGGCCGTGGCCTCGGTCAATCTGGACCATCTCAACCACTTCGGCACCGGAGGCCGCTGGTCAGGAACCCTGCACGCTGATCCTGGCAGCGTCGTGGAGTGGGTCCACCTGGTCGACGGGGCCCCTTTGGTGTCCCAGTCGCAGCGGCTCACCGGACGGAGTTGGCCGCGGCTGGCCGGGAGCGACCTGGCCTCACCGCTCCTGACCCGGGCCGAGGAACTCGGCCTGAAAGTCGGGTTCCTGGGCGGCTCGAAAGACAACCAGCGCCGGCTGGCGGAGAAGATCGCCCTCGAGCGCCCCGGGCTGCGGGTAGCCGGGATGTGGTCACCGGCCAGAAGTGAACTGGCCTCGGCGCCCGACTCCGAACGGATCGCCGCCGGGATCGAAGCTTCCGGCACGCAGATCCTCTTTGTGGGCCTGGGAAAACCACGCCAGGAGCTATGGATAGACCGCTACGGCGCCCTCACCGGAGCCGGAGTCCTCCTGGCATTCGGCGCTGCCGTGGATTTCCTCGCCGGCCGGGTGCAGCGCGCCCCCGAGTGGGTCAGCCGGCGCGGCCTCGAATGGGGCTATCGCCTGGCACTGGAACCGAGGCGGCTCGCCCGCCGCTACCTGCTCGACGGACCGCCTGCCTATCTGAAGCTCAGAACCGGTTCGTATGCCGTGCCGCCGGAGCTTCCGGCGGCAGCTGCGGGGCCCGCCCCCCGAACCCCCGGGCGGTTCACCGGACCGGACGGTCCGGCGGATGCCGCCGTCGTCATCGTCACCTATAACAACGCCGGCGACATTGACGCCCTGCTGCAGGGTCTTCGGGCGGAGACGGCCGATCTGGCGCTTCGCGTGCTGCTGGCCGACAACTCCTCGCGGGACGGCACCCTCGACCTGGTCCGGGCCACCTACCCGGACGTTCTCGCCTTCGCAACCGGCGGAAACGTGGGGTTCGCCGCCGGCATCAACGCCGCCCTGCGGCGGGCCGGCGACTCCGAAACCATTGTGGTCCTCAACCCGGACCTCACGGTGGAGCGCGGCAGCCTGAAGGCCATGCTGGACCGCATGCGCACCTCGAACGCGGGCGCGGTGGTGCCCAGGATTCTGGACGGTGCCGGCAGGACCAGCCCCACGCTGCACCGCGAGCCGGGCGTCAGCCGCGCACTTGGCGATGCCTTTTGTGGGCGGAGGGCGGCCGGCCGCCCCGGATGGCTCGCGTCGACGGATTTCCACCCGGAGAGCTACGCCCACGCGCACACCGTTGAGTGGGCCAGCGGGGCCGCCTTGATGGTCGCCCGGCCCCTCGCGGATTCCGTAGCCTGGGACGAATCATTCTTCCTCTACTCGGAGGAGACGGACTTCTTCCGCCGTCTGCGGATCTGCGGCGGCTCAATCTGGTACGAACCCTCGGCGGCCATGACCCATGAGGGCGGCGGCTCCGGCAAGTCCCCCGGGTTGAACGCCCTGATGGCGGTCAACCGGGTCCGCTATATCCGCAAGTACCATTCCCCGGCGTACTCCGCTGTGTTCCGTGCGGCCGTGATCCTCTCCGAGCTATTGCGGTGCTGGAAACCGGACCGCAGGGGAGTGCTGCGCACACTGCTCGACGAGCCAGGCTGGACTGCCCTGCCCGGCCCAAGCAAGGATGCCAAAAGCCGCCGGGACACCAGCGGTATCCCGCAGGGATCGGTGGTTATTCCGGCGCATAACGAAGCGGCCGTGATCGCCAGGACGCTGGCTCCGCTGGCCCCGTTGGCTGCCACCAGGCAGCTGGAGGTCATCGTGGCCTGCAACGGCTGTACTGATGACACCGCCGGTATCGCGCGCGGATTCGAGGGCGTGACGGTGCTGGAACAGGGGCAGTCGTCCAAGGCTGCCGCCCTCAACGCGGGAGATGCCGCCGCGTCACACTGGCCGCGGCTGTACCTTGATGCGGATGTGCAGATCAGTCCGGGCACGGTGCATGCCGTGCTCGATGTCCTCAGGTCCGGCCGGCTCCTGGCCGCGCGACCTGCGGCCCGTTTCGACCTTCAGGGCGCGCACCCGCTGATCCACTCGTACTACCGGACCAAACTCCGCCTTCCATCGGCCTGGAGCGCGCTGTGGGGAGGCGGGGTGTACGGCCTGTCCCACGAGGGCCGGCAGCGTTTCCAGCAGTTCCCCGATCTGACCGCGGATGATTTGTTCGTGGACCGTCTTTTCGGGCCTGCGGAAAAAGCCGTTCTCGATGTGGACCCCGTGGTGGTTCGCCCGCCCCGGACGCCCGCGGCCCAGCTGGCCGTGCTGCGTCGCGTCTACCGCGGCAACGCCGAGCAAAACACCCGGCCGAACGCCGGGCGCGGCGAGCCGCACCTTGTTCGAGGTGGCCCGGTCAATTCGTGGTCCGCTTTCCGCCGCGCATGCCCTGGTGTACGTGGCCTTTGCCCTGGCCGGCCGTCGCGGGAGCGGACGTCCGGGG
>NZ_AUPJ01000175.1 GCF_000427315.1 Arthrobacter sp. TB 26 | reverse complement strand
CTCGCCGGGACGGGAAAACGTGATGGGACCGTGCCAGGCCGTCGGGATCCTCAGCACGGTTCCGTCCGTTGCCGGCGTGGTGCCCGCATCGGGCCCGGCCACGATCCGAGCGTGCAGCAATTCAGCGACGGCCAGCGGCAGTTCCTCGGGGTTGGCCGCGATCCTGGCCGCGAGGCTCAGCGCCCCGGTCTGCCCGTCGGCCATCGCCAGCGCCGTGGTGGGCCAGACGCGGGGGTCCTTGCCGCCGCCGTCACGCAGTGCCTTGAGCAGTTCCGCTTCGCGCAGCTCGCCGGGTGCGGACAGCACAAACTCATCCAGCACACCGCCGTCGACCGGGTGGACATGGATGCTCAGGATGTTGGTGTCCAGCCCGGCCAGCGACCGCGTGAGTTTCTGCAGTGAACCGGGCCGGTCCGTTAATAGTGTGCGGGCACGCCACAGGGCCGGTGCCGCGCCGAGCCGGCTGCGGTGCCGCAGGGCGGGGGCGTGCAGCCACGTCCGGAGCATCCGCGCCGCGGACGGCTCCGCCACCCAGATGACCAGGATGGTGGCGGTCAGCGTGAGGACCAGGACTTTGCCCACATAGGGCAGGTGCGTCCCCACCACCGCCGCGTGGACCAACAGTTCGATCGGCAGCATCACGGCGATGTTGGCCAGGGTCAGCCGGGTCTTGGTCGGTTCGGGCATCTGGCCGCAGACTTCGCAGCTCAGCTCGGAGGCGGCCGGGGCCTGCGGTCCGCCGTGTTTTCTGGCACGGGCTGAGGGCTTCATGGGTCCCATGATGTCCGGCTGTTGTTACGCCCCTATTGCCGGCCGGTGACGTTTTCGTGCGGGCTAGCGGCTGCCTTTTCCGGCGGACTCGACGGTGCGCTCGTGCGCCGGCTCCAAGGCGTCGTCGCCGGAGGCCGGTCCGTGGACCGGGCCGGCGAGCTGCGCCAGCAGGTCGCGGATTTCGGCCAGCAGCGCGGTGTCCGCCGGGAGCGGCTTCTCCTCCGGCTCTGCAGTGGCCAGGCGCTTCTTCACCATATGGTTGATCCGGTTCATCGGGGCCACGAAGATGAAATAGACGACGGCGGCCGTGATCATGAACGTGACGAACGCTGTGATGACCGCGCCGAAGTTGACGAAAGTCCTGTCATTCCCCGGCCAGATGGGGAAACCCAGGCCGTTGGTGTCGACCCCGCCGGCCGCCGCAATGATGGGGTTCACGATGTTCGAGGTGAACGCGGCCACCAGGGCGGTGAAAGCGGTGCCGACCACGACTGCGATGGACAGTTCGATCACGTTGCCGCGCAGGATGAAGTCCTTGAATCCTTTGAGCATGGGTCCTCCGGTGTGCCTTGAATAACTCTGTGCGCCGTGTTCCGGGCGCGGGGATCAACCGCTAGACGCTATCACTTCTGCGGCCTTGTCTCCCGACCGGGGCCGGTTCCGCTCAATGGATGATGATGCCGGATCCGCGCCCATCCGGCGTAGATTTGGCAGTTGGACGCCAGCGCCGCCGTCGTAACAATCCGACTGCAGAAAGGTGCCTCCCACCCGTGAAGATGCTTGCCGAGATGTTCACCATGGCTCCCGGCAACAAGGACCACCAGGTCGCCGTCCGCTGCGCCGTCGGGGTCTTTGTCCCGCTGATCACACTGCTGTTCCTGGGCCGCCTGGACCTGGCGATCTTCGCCTCCTTCGGTGCTTTCACCGGGATCTACGGCCGCAACGAGCCGCACGCCAGGCGCTTCGGCCTGCAGCTCCGTGCCGGGGCGCTGATGCTGGCGGTGATGCTCCTCGCAGGCCTGACCGCCCGTGCCGGCGTGGCCCTCGCCCTCTCCGCCGCACAGGCCCTCTGGCTCCAGGTCTTCGCGACCACCCTGGTGGCCGGAGTCTGCTCGCTGATCGTCGCCTGGTGGAGGCTCCGCCCCGCAGGCTCGTTGTTCCACATCTTTGCTTTCGCAGCGATCGCGTCCATCCCCAACCAGCCGTCGCTCTGGCAGGGCATGCTCGTGGCGGTGCTGACGGTCGCTTTCTCCCTGCTGGTCGGCATGTCCTCCCGCGTGGTCCGGAGCCGCCGGACGCCGTGGGTCCGGCCGGCCCGCACCCCGCTGAGCATGGCGGAAAAGCGGGCGGCCCTGCTCGAAAGCGCCGGCTACCTCGTGGCAGCCGGCCTGGCGGGTACCCTTGCAACTCTTGCGGGTGAGCGGCTGGGCTTCGGCCACAACTACTGGGCCATGGTGGCCGCCGTCGTCCCGCTCGTGGGACACTCCACCCGGCACCGGGTCAGCCGCGGGCTGCAAAGAATCGTCGGCACGGCGATCGGGCTGGTGCTGCTGGCGGGGATCCTGCTCCTGCAGCCCGCACCCTGGCAGACCGTGCTCGTGATCGCCGCCTGCCAGTTCGGCGCCGAAATGTTCATCGCCCGCCAGTATGTCCTGGCCCAGATCTTCGTCACCCCGCTGGCCCTGATTTCGACCCTGCTGGTGGTTCCCGCGGCGCCCGGCATCCTGCTGCGTGACCGGATTTTCGAGACCGTCATCGGCGCCGCCGTCGGCGTGGCCGTCGTGCTGGCGCCGACGGTATGGCGCCGGCTGCGCGCCCGTCCGGGCGCTTGAGCAAACAGCCTGCACGCCCCTGCTGACGGGCATCAGGGGGTCCAATGACCCTGTCCCGCCGGAAGCCCGCACGAAAGGCTAACCTGGGCACGGCTGTGTGCACCGGGACCGGGGGAGTTTTTGTGGAAGTTGTGGAGACCTTGACCAAGGACGTGCTGGACGTCAGCGGACTCGTCAAACGCTACGGGGACCTGACCGCCGTCGACGGTGTCTCCTTCCGGATCCGCGCCGGGGAAACCTTCGGGCTGCTGGGGCCCAACGGCGCCGGCAAGACCACCATCATCTCCATGGTGGCGGGCCTGATCCCCGCCAACGAAGGAACTGTCCGCGTGGCGGGCCGGGGCATGACCCCGGCCGAGACGGAGGCCAAGCGGATCATCGGCCTGGTCCCGCAGGAACTGGCCATCTACCCGGACTTGACCGCCCGGGAAAACCTGAGGTTCTTCGGCCGGCTGCAGGGGCTCACCGGCAAGGGGCTCACCCAGCGCACCAACGAGGTGCTGGAGCTGATCGGCCTGGCCGACCGGGCCGGCGACCTCACCAAGAAATACTCCGGCGGCATGAAGCGCCGGCTGAACATCGGCATCGGTCTGCTCCACCGGCCCACCCTGCTGATCCTGGACGAACCGACCGTCGGGGTGGATCCGCAGTCCCGTAACGCCATCCTGGAATCCGTGGAAAAGCTCTCCGTCGAAGGCATGGCGGTCCTCTACACCACCCACTACATGGAGGAAGCCGAGCGGCTCTGCGACCGGATTGCGATCATCGACGAGGGCCGGATCCAGGCGGAGGGCACCCGGGACCAGCTGATCACGCTTACCGGCGGCGTGGACCGGATCAACCTCCGCGGCGGCGGCAGCATGGTCCGGGCCGCGGAGGCCCTTCGCGGGCTGCCGGCCGTGCAGCACGTCGACAATGACGGGGCCGGGCTGATGCTCACGGTCGGCGACGGACCCACTGCCCTCGCAGGGATCGTCACCGGCGCGGGTCAGGCCGGGATGTCCGTGACGTCCGTGGAGATCGTCCGGCCGGACCTCGAATCCGTCTTCCTGCACCTGACCGGCAAAGCGCTGAGGGATTGAGATGCACGGCCTGTGGACCATGGTCGCGAACGACCTCCGCCAGCGCGTCCGGGACAAGTCTGTCTTCATCTTCTCCCTCATCGTCCCGCTCGCGCTCATGGGGGTGTTGAGCCTGGTGTTCGGCGGCCTCGGCGGGGACACCGTTGACCTGCAGCCGGCCACCGTCGTCGCCAGCGCAGACGACGCCGACCAGCTGGGTGCCGCGCTGCTCGGTGCCGTCGATTCCCTCGAGATCATGGACGTCACCGTCAAACGGGTCCCGGCCGCGGACGTCCGCAGCGAAACCCAGGCCAGCGGCGCCGCCCTCGGCATCGTTGTTCCCGAGGGCTTCAGCAACGCTGTATTGTCCGGACAGGCCGCCCCGGTCCAGCTGGTCGAGGGCAACGGCGCCAGCCTGGAAACCGGTGTGCTGATCTCGGCGGTCCAGGCGGTCCTGGACCAGTTCGCCGCGGGAACGGTCACCGCGGCCNNNGGCCGCCGGCGGCATCTCCGGGCTGCCGCACCAGGAGCTCGCGGCGCTGGCGCAGCAGGCCGCGGCGGGACCGCGGCTGCTCACCCTGGCCGAAGGGCAAGCCGCCGCCGAACAGCTCTCGCTCCGCGGCACGCTCGTGGCCGGCCAGGCCGGGCTCTTCTTGATGTTCACGGTCGGTTTCGGCGTGCTGGGGCTCCTCGCAGAACGGGAACAGGGCACCCTGGCCCGCCTGCGGTCAATGCCGGTCACCGGCGTCACGGTGATCACGGCCAAGGCCTGCACCGGATTCATCCTGGGGGTGGTTGCCACCACCGTCCTGCTCACCGCCGGCTCCCAGCTGTTCGGCGTCTCCTTCGGCTCCCCGCTCGTGGTGGCCGCCCTGATCCTCAGCGTCGTGACCGCCGCGACCAGCCTGACGTTCGTGGTCGCACGGCTGGTCCGGACGGCGGAGCAAGCCAACGTGGCGCAGTCCATCCTGGCCATGGTGCTGGGGATCGCGGGAGGAGCCTTCTTCCCGGTCCAGGGCACCGGCTTCGCCGCAACGCTGCTGGACCTCAACCCGATCGGTGCGTTCATCCGGGGTCTCGGGATCTCAGCCGGCGGTGGAAGCCTCGGCGACGTGGCGGGCCCGGTCGCGGTGATGCTGGTCTTCGCCGCTGCCGGCCTGCTCCTCTCGCGCCTCATGCCGGACCGGGGGGCGCAGGCATGAGCGCCATGCTCGCGATCGCCACGGTGGAACTACGGCGCTTCTTGCGCGACAAGTCGAACATCTTCTTTGTCTTCATCTTTCCCCTCCTGCTGATTCTGCTGCTCGGCTCGCAGTTCGGTGCCGGAAGCGGCCAGGCCCGGGTGGCCATCGCCGGGCCCGGCAGTGCACTCGCGCAGGCCCTGACAGCGAAGCTCCAGTCATCCGGCGTCGTGGTCACCGCCAGCGGCGAAAACGCCGCGCGGGCGGACCTCAGCCGCGGACGCACCGACGTCGGCTTGTTCCTTGACGAATCCGACGGGGCGGCGTTCGACGCGGGGCAGCCGGCGGAGCTCGACGTTGTCATGGCTTCGCAGTCCTCCGCGCAGGCCGTCCTGCAGCAGGTCCGCACCGCCGTGCAGGCTGTGGGCCTGGAGCGCAGCCAGCTCGCTGCCCTCACCGGCGCCGGAATCCCCGAGGATCGGGCCCGCCCCGCCCTGGTCCAGGCGGCCGCGCAGGTAGCGGTGCCGACCGTGGACATCGTGGACACCAACGACGTCGCGCAGGAGTTCCGCGGGCTGGGCAAATTCGATCTTGGCGCCTCGCAGCAGTTGCTGCTCTTTGTGTTTCTCAGCTCCCTCACCGGTGCGGCCACACTGATCCAGGCACGGCGGTTCGGGGTGGTGGGCCGGGTCATGTCAGCCCCGGTTTCCAGCGGCCAGGTCGTGGCCGGGCAGGCGCTGGGGCGTTTCGCCATTGCATTCGTCCAGGGCGGTTTCATCATGGCCGGCACCGCGCTGCTGTTCGGCGTCGACTGGGGCAATCTGTGGCTGTCGGCCCTGGTGCTGGTACTTTTCTGCGCTGTCGCGGCAGCCGCGGCGATGATGGTCGGCTCGGTCATCGACAATGACACCGCGGCCGCCGGCGTGGGCGTGGGCGGCGGACTCGTGCTCGGCGGCCTGGGTGGCTGCATGGTGCCGCCCGAGTTCTTTCCGGAAGCGCTGGCCGCGATCTCCTACGCCACCCCACATCGGTGGGCCTATGACGCGTTCGCCGCCATCCAGCGGCAGGATGGCACCCTCGGTGACATCCTGCCGCAGCTGGGAGTGCTCGCGGGAATGGCTGCGGCGCTGCTCCTGCTGGGCGCCTGGCTGCTGCGGTGGAGCCTCAGCCGGGCCCTGTAGCGGCCGGGCCAAGCCCGGGGCGGCATCGGGGCAGGCGGCGTAGAGTGGACGCAGGATCCATTCAACGGAAGAGGCGGCCATGGCTAACTCCGGCACCGGGGACTCCGTGGTGGACCGTGTGGTCCGGGTGATCTCGGCGTACCCCGCGGGCGTCACCGTGCTGCCGCTGTCCGAGCTCGCGGACCGGGCCGGCCT
>NZ_AUPJ01000174.1 GCF_000427315.1 Arthrobacter sp. TB 26 | reverse complement strand
CCGGCTGGTCCGGCAGCTCGCCGGGCACGGGCTTCTGGAACTGGGCAGCGGGGGGTCCGTCCGGCTGGGCCTGCGCCTGTGGGAGCTGGTGAACCGGAATTCACCCACCCTGGCCCTCCGCCAGGCGGCCATGCCGTTTATGGAGGACATCCAGCAGGTCCTGAACCAGAATGTGAACCTGGCCGTGCTGGAGGGCTGGGAGGCGCTGTTCGTCGAGCGCCTGTCCCGCCGCGGCTCCGTCGCGAACCGGGCCCAGATCGCCGGGCGGATGCCGGTGCATGTGTCCTCTGCGGGGCTGGCGCTGATGGCCAACCAGCCGGCCGCCGTCCAGGCCGAGTACCTTCACCAGTTCCACGATCCTGCCGGGAAGGTCCAGCCGGAGGACCTCCGCACCCTGCTCCAGGAGACAGCCGGCCATGGCTTTGCGCAGCTCGCCGGCGTTGTGGATCCGGACACCTGGGGGATTGCCGTCCCCGTGCGGGACGCGAGGAAGCGCACCGTGGCGGCGCTCGGCGTCGTCGTTCCCCTGCGTGAAATGCGGCTCCAGGCGCTCGTTCCCGCCCTTCAGACGGCTGCCCGCGGGATCGGGCGGCAGCTGCATGACGCGGCAGCCACGCCCGCATTCCATTCAGTGGAATCCCTGTAACGCCCGTCACGTGTCCGGGCGCACACTGTAGCCAGAGAAACCACCCGGCCCCGGACGTCCAGCCGTCCCGGCCCCGCAACGAAGCGAGGACACCATGGCAAACCGCAAAGTCATCACCACCCAGGTCGCGATCATGGGCGCCGGCCCGGCGGGGCTGATGCTCTCGCACCTGCTGGCCAAACAGGGAATCGAATCCACCGTGATCGAGATCCGCAGCCACAAGGAAATCTCCGAAACCGTCCGCGCGGGCATCCTGGAACACGGCTCCGTGAACCTGCTCGTGGACAGCGGCGTCTCGGACCGTGTGTTGCGCGACGGCGACCGGCACGACGGAATCGAACTGCGCTTCAACGGCGAGAGCCACCGGATCGACTTCCAGGACCTCGTCGGAGAGTCCGTCTGGCTCTATCCCCAGACCGACGTCTTCCTCGACCTTGCCGCACGGCGCCAGGCCGACGGCGGCGACGTGCGCTACAGCGTCACCGACACCACCGTCCACGACCTCGAGGGCAAGCCGAAGGTCTGGTTCACCGATGCCGAGGGAGTGGAATGGGAGCTCCAGGCGGACTTCATCGCCGGCGCCGACGGCTCGCGCAGCCACAGCCGCTTCCAGATCCCGGAGGCCCAGCGCAAGTGGTACTTCCACGAATACCCCTTCGCCTGGTTCGGGATCCTGGCCGAGGCCCCGCGCAGCTCCGACGAACTGATCTACGCCAACTCCGAGAACGGCTTCGCCCTGATCAGCCAACGGACCGAGACCGTCCAGCGGATGTACTTCCAGTGCGACCCCAACGAGGACGTCAACAACTGGAGCGAAGACCGGATCTGGGACGCATTCCGCAGCCGGGTCAACGGCAACGGCTTCGAACTCAAGGAAGGCCCGGTCATTGACAAGACGGTCCTGAAGTTCCGCAGCTTCGTGCACGCCCCGATGCGGCACGGCAAGCTCTTCCTCGCCGGCGACGCCGCCCACACCGTCCCGCCGACCGGGGCCAAGGGCCTGAACCTCGCGCTCCACGACGTCAAGGTGCTGTTCGAGGGCCTCGACAGCTTCTACAAGACCGGAAACACCGTGCTCCTGGATGCCTACAGCGACCGCGCCCTGGACCGGGTCTGGAAGGCCCAGCAGTTCTCCTACTGGATGACGTCCATGCTGCACACGCCGGCCGACGGCGACGACTTCGCCCGCGCCCGCCAGCTCGGCGAGCTCAACTCGGTGGTGTCATCCCGGCACGGCCGTGCCTACCTCGCCGAGGCCTACACCGGTTGGCCGGGCGCGCACTGATTTCTTCATCGACATGCCGCTGAGCCAGGAATAGCCTTAATCCGTCCCAAGAAATACCCGACAAAGTTGACGAAGGGGTGCCCGAGATGGGAGCCGCAGAAAATGTTGAACTGGTCCGGCGGGGGTTCGAGGCCTTCAATGCAGGGGATATGGCGAGCCTCAGCGAGCTGTTCGCGGAGGACGCAGCCTGGCACGTTGCCGGAAGCGGCGTGCTGTCGGGGACCAAGCAGGGCCGCGGCGCCATCCTGGCGTACTTCGGTGAACTTGGAGCCCGCACGCAGGGTTCTTTCCAGGCCACTGTCCAGGACCTCGTCGGCGGGGAGGACCACACCGTCGCGATCCAACAAACCCACGCACAGGCCAACGGCAAGACCCTGGACATGGCCGCCGTGATCACGTTCGTGGTCCGGGACGGAAAGGTCACCGAGGGGCGCGAGTTCTTCGAGGACACGGGCAAGGCAGACGACTTCTGGGCCTAGGGGGCGCGTTCACCGCGGTGTGTGCCCACGGACCGCCGCAGCTCGGACCCTGGTCCTCCTCGAGCGTCAGTCCTCTTCGAGCGTCTCCGTCAGGTGGTGCGTGGGGATCCGGTCCCGGTCGTAGGTGATCTCGGTGTATCCGTGCGGTGCGGGCGTGCCGTGCGGATCGAGGTTCACAAAAACTATTTCCTCGATCGTGAGGATGCTCTGCCGGGTGATCATGTTCCGGACCTCGGCGCGCATGGTAAGCGAGGTCCGGCCGAAGCGCGTGGCCGTCAGCCCCATCTCGATCAGGTCGCCCTGGACGGCCGAGCTGACAAAGTTGATCTCGGAAATGTACTTGGTGACGGCCCGGCCGTTGCCGAGCTGCAGGATGGCGTAAATCGCTGCTTCCTCGTCGATCCACTTCAGCAGGCTTCCGCCGAACAGCGTGCCGTTCGCGTTCAGGTCTTCGGGCCGCACCCACTTGCGGGTGCGGAAGGTGATGTCTGCCGGTTCCATAGTGCGAGAGTAGCCGACCGCGCCGACGCGCCGGCAGTGTGACGGCGGACGCGCCTTAGGCCATGGCGGTGTGCGCGGCGCTGTGCGAGTCGATGGCCTTCGCATAGTAATAGGAGTGCTCCACTCCGATGTAGGGCCCGAAGTTCGGCACCGGGGCAAAGCCCGAGTTCTCGTAGAACTGCCGGCCGTCCGTCTGCACCGAGCCGGCCTCGGCGGTGATGGAGGTGATGCCGAGGGAATGGGCATGCGCCTCCAGGGCCGCGAGGATGGAGCTGGCCACCCCGGAACCGCGCGTGTACGGGAGCACATAGAGCCGCTTGATCTCGGCGGTGCGCGCGTCGAGGATGCGCAGGCCGCCGCAGCCCACCGGCTGCCCCGACGCCTTGTCGTGGGCGACGAGGAACACGGCCGTGTCAGCCTCCGACGGCGGCGGGCCGGGTTCGTGGTCGTCCGTGCCGAAGCGGGCGTCAAGTTCGGACTGCTGGGCTGCGCGGAGGTCCGCGCCCACCGGGTTGGCCCAGGTGACCTGCCGGATGTTGAGCCGCGGGTTGGTCTGCATGGCTGCCTCGCTTCGCCGAAGGGTTATGCAGGTTAACGCTAGGCAGCGCCGGTTTCGGCCGTGTTTCCTGCGCGTTAGGGTTCGGAGAATTCCGCTACAGCGTGCGGCCGGTGGGGTCCTCCGCCGTCGGATCCACCAGGGCCAGGCCGCCCACGGGACTGTCGTCCCAGTGGATGAGCCGCCAGCCGGCGTCGGGATCCCCTTCCAGCGCCACGATCCCGGTGTTGGCGAGGACGTGGCGGGCGGCGAAACCCGCTTCCACGTTGGTGGCCCGCAGGCCGGCCCAGACGCGGATCGCAGCCCCGTGGCTGACCACGGCGACCGTCCCGGCGCCGCCGCCTGCCGTCTCCGCGGATGCGGCGTCGGCGATCCGCGCGATCGAGGCGTCGAAACGTTCGAAGAACTCGTGCCCGCTGGGTCCGGCCGGCATCCGGCGGTGCAGTTCCCCGGCCGCCCAGCCAAACACGGTTCCCAGGTAGCGCAGGTGCGATTCCTTGTCGGTGAGCTTCTCCAACGAACCCGCCTCGATTTCCCGCAGGCCCTCCAGCACCTCAATGTCCAGGCCGCGGACGGTCGAGAGCGGCCCGGCCGTGATCTGGGTGCGGATCAGCGTGGAGGCGTACAGCAAGTCGATCTGCTCATTCGCCAGCGACCGCGCCAGTGCGGCCGCCTGCCGCTCGCCGAGCTCCGTCAGTCCGGGGCCCGGGTGGGCGGTGTCCAGCTGGCCGAGGACGTTTCCGGGAGTCTGGCCGTGGCGGATGAGCAGGAGCCTCATGCGAGGTGGTCCACCAGCTTGTCCGCGATGCCGGTGTACTTGCCGGGGGTGAGCGCCAGAAGCCGGGCTTCGGCGTCGGCAGACAGGCCCAGGCTCTGGACAAACTCCTGCATCCGGGCCGCGTCGACGCGCTGCCCGCGGGTCAGGTCCTTGAGCCGCTCGTACGGGTTTTCCATGCCTTCGACGCCGGCGATGGCCTCGGCGCGCATGACCATCTGGATGGCCTCGCCCAGGACTTCCCAGTTGGTGTCGAGGTCCGCGGCCAGCACGTCCTCGGCGACCTTGAGCCGGTCCAGCCCCTTGGCCACGTTGGAGATGGCGAGCAGCGAGTGGCCGAACGCCACACCGATGTTGCGCTGCGAGGAGGAGTCGGTGAGGTCGCGCTGCCAGCGGGAGGTGACCAGGGTGGAGCCCAGGACATCCAGCAGCCCGGAGGAGATCTCCAGGTTGGCCTCGGCGTTTTCAAAGCGGATCGGGTTGACCTTGTGCGGCATGGTGGAGGAGCCCGTGGCGCCCGCGACCGGGATCTGCACGAAGTAGCCGATCGAAATGTAGCTCCAGATGTCAGTGCAGACATTGTGCAGGATCCGGTTGAACCGCGCGACGTCGGCGTACAGCTCCGCCTGCCAGTCATGGCTTTCGATCTGCGTGGTCAGCGGGTTCCAGCTCAGGCCCAGGCCTTCAACGAAGCTCTTGGCGACATGCTCCCAGTCGGCGCCGGGAACCGAGGCCACGTGTGCGGCGTAGGTTCCGGTGGCGCCGTTGATCTTGCCGAGGTACTCGGTCCGGGCGATGCGGTCCAGCTGGCGGGTCAGGCGGTGCGCGATGACGGCCAGTTCCTTGCCGAGCGTCGTGGGGGTGGCGGGCTGGCCGTGTGTGCGGGAGAGCATCGGCACCGCCCGGTTGTCCCCGGCCATGGCGCCGATCTGCGCGACGAGCTTCCGGGCGGCGGGCAGCCAGACGTCCTCGACGGCGCCCTTGATGCCCAGGGCGTAGGAGAGGTTGTTGATGTCCTCGGACGTGCAGCCGAAGTGCACCATGGCCGTCAGGTGTTCGATGCCGATGCCGGGCAGGCGGCGGCCGATGTAGTACTCCACCGCCTTGACGTCGTGCACCGTGACGGCCTCGATGTCCGCCAGTTCGGCGACCGAACCGGCGTCGAACCCGGTGACGATGGCGCGCAGCTTCTCCTGCTGCCCGGCGCTCAGCGGGCCGGCGCCGGGGAGCACGTTGTTGCCGGTCAGGTGGATGAGCCATTCAACCTCGACGGCGACCCGGTCGCGGTTGAGGGCAGCCTCGGAGAGATAGTCGACCAGCGGCGCGACGGCGGACTGGTACCGGCCGTCCAGCGGGCCAAGCGCGATCTGTTGTGAGGACGCGGCGAGGGCCAGGCGTCCGGACGGCGTGCGGGTATCGGCTGTGGCGGCAGTTTCAGGCATGCCCCGATTCTTTCACGAAGTCCCGCCGGGCCTTAAGCGCGCTGAACCATGTGACTTCCGGACCGGGTTCCTCCCGGCTGTCCCTCCCGCTACGGGACGCGGTTCCACCGGCTGTTGTCCACATGGCTGCGCAGGGGGCTTCAGCCCGCCCACCGGGGCCCCTAGCGTCGGGGGTATGACCAGCGGGACAGCCAGGATGAGCGCACACGCGGGGTCGTTGGTGGCCTCCGATGCGGCGGCGTGCGCCTCGCGCAGTTACGAGGTCCAGCAGCTTGCCGCCCGGGTGGCTGCCTGCGCTGACCGCGCCGACGCCGTGCTGGCCCACCTGGTCAGCGTGGAACTGCAGGGCTGGCAGTCCCCGGCCGGGCGGGCCTACCGGACGGCGCTGTCCCTGCAGGCCGCCTCCCTGCGGCGCAGCCGGACGGCGCTGCAGGAGGCCGTTGCGGCTGTGCTCCGGCATGCCGGAAGCGTGGCGCTGTCCCCGGGACGGCCGGGGTACTGATGGCCGAGGCCTCGCCGGCCGGCTCCGGTGGAGCGCCCGTCCCCGTCGCCCCCGTGGACGGGACGTTGCGGATCCGCGGCGGAGTCGGCGGGCTCAGTTTCCAGTTCGAGGAGTTGCTGGCCGGGGCATCGGCGCTGGACAGGATCGTCCAGGAGTTGGCGGCCGCGGAAGTGGAGGCGGAAGCCGTGCGCCGCGCCCTGCTCCCTTACCAGTCCGACTCGTACTCCACCGGCAGCAACGCGATCATCGCCGTTGGGGAGGGAGGCCGGGCCCTCGGCCGCGTCCGGACGGAGCTGGAGCGTCTCACCCGCGAGGTCCGGGCCAGTCACCGGGAATACGAGTTCGCCGAGGCCCGCAACAATCTGCTCCTGCGGATCGGCCGGACCGGCCCGGGGTACGGGCCGCTGTGGGGTCTGTTCGGTCTGCCTCCCGTCACCGTCCGCGACGCGGTGGAGGACGGGTTCTCCACGGCACCTGCCGGGCTGGCGCTGCTGCTCGGCCTCCCGGCCGGCCTCGCCGCGGCAGGGGGGACGGCCAGTGCGGCCAGCGTCCGCTCCACCATCCGCGGCTTGACGGGCGGAGCGGGCCTGGAGTTCCTGCGGCCCCGGCCCGTCAGGATCGCAGGCATGGAAACCCGCACGGAGGAGGCCGACGTCTCACCGGCCGGGCTGCTGCTGCGGGCCGGGGCTGTCGGACGGAACGGTGGTGATATCGAGGTCCTCCGGGTGGGGGAGCGCGGCAGTCGGGCGTGGGTGGTCGTCATCCCCGGAACGCAGCTGGGCGGACTGCCGCAGGGCACCAACCCGTTTGACGCCGCCGGCATCGCGGAGGCCCTCGGGTACGACTCGGCCGAGACCGCAGTGGCCATCCGGCAGGCCCTGGCCGAGGCCGGCGCCGAGGCGGGCGATCAGGTGGCCGCGGTCGGCTACAGCCAGGGCGGCATCCACGCCATGAACCTCGGTCGGGACAAGGCATTCCGGGCTGACTACGAGCTGAAGTTCGTGCTCACGGCAGGTTCCCCGGTGGGCGGCATCGAGCCGGGAACCGGCACCAGCAGCCTGCACCTGGAGCATGAGCAGGACTGGGTGCCCGGGGCGGACGGGTTGCCCAACCCGGACACAAAGGAGCGGGTGACCGTCACCTTGACCGCTCCGATCCCCGGACACGAATGGCTGGAGCCGGGCCTGGGGCCGGGACACGACCTGGGACGCTATGCCGACGGCGCCCGGGACGTCGCGGCCAGCCGGGATCCTTCACTTCAGGCTTCGACTGCCGCGCTCGCGGCCGCGGTCGGCTCGGGCGGAACGGCCACGGTGACACGATTCTCGCTCCGGCGCGAAGCCATGCCATCGTCACGGCTGCCCATGGCTCCGGGGCCGCGGCACAACCCGGGAGAAAAACCCGCAGACCGCACCCGGCGGCCCGCGGCCTGACTCGCGCGGTTCCTAGCGGTCGAGCGCGGGAAGGAAGCTGGCCACGAGTGACACCGCGCTGATAATGAGGGCGGCGAGCACCGCCGTCCAGAAGAAGGTGTCAATGGTGAAGTGCACGGTGGTGTAGCTGCTGATCCAGGACGTCAGGTAGAGCATTCCGGCGTTGATGACAACCGTGAAAAGGCCCAGGGTGAGGATGGTGATCGGCAGCGAGAGCAGGCTGACGATCGGCTTGACGAAGGCGTTGACGAGGCCGAAGATCAAGCCGATGAAGAGGTAGCCCAGGGTGATGCTGAGCGTGCCGTTGCCCGCGGTGGAAATATCCAGGCCGGTGAGGATCCAGCACGCGATTGCCAGGGCCAGCGCGTTGATGATGACTCGTACGATGAATGAGCGCATGGCCCCATGCTGTCATACGCCCGGCGGCCGCGGCAGGGACCATATCCCCTTATTGCGGCAGGCGATTGGGGCGGAGACCCGAAGTAGGCTAGTTGGCATGACTTCATCAGAGAACACGGCCGGGGGCGTCAGGCCCCGTCCGGTGGTAGACCTCCTTCCCCGCTACGCGGCCGGCAAACCGCCGGTCCCCGTCGAGGGTCTGGCCAGCTTCAAGCTTTCCTCCAACGAAAACCCGTTGCCCCCGATCCCTGCAGTGCAGCAGGCCATCGCGGCGCAGACCGACTTCAACCGCTACCCGGATCCGCTGAGCAGCAGGCTGCGGAGCGCCCTCGCCGGATTCCTGGACGTTCCCGCGGAGGACATCGTCACCGGCGCCGGAAGCCTCGGTGCGCTGAATCAGCTCCTGGCCACCTTCGCGGGGCAGAACGATGACGGCAAGGCCGACGAGGTCATCTATGCCTGGCGATCCTTCGAGGCCTACCCCATCAGCGTGGGCCTCGCCGGTGCCGAGAGCGTGCAGGTCGCGCTGACAGCGGACGGCCGGCATGACCTCGACGCGATGGCGGCCGCGGTGACGGCCCGGACGCGGATGATCCTGCTGTGCACCCCCAACAACCCCACCGGACCCATCCTGACCACCGAGGAAACTGAGCGCTTCCTCAAGACCGTCCCCTCCGACGTCGTGGTGGTCATCGATGAGGCCTACCAGGAGTTCGTCCGCGACGAGCACGCTGTCGACGGCATCGAAATGTACCGGAAGTACCCCAACGTCGTGGTCCTGCGGACCTTCTCGAAGGCCCACGGCCTGGCCGGGCTGAGGGTCGGCTACAGCGTGTCCCACCCGGACCTCACGCAGCACCTGCGCGTCGCGGCCACCCCGTTCTCGGTCTCCCAGATCGCCGAGACCGCGGCGGTGACCTCGCTGAAGCATTTCGGCGAGGTTGTAGAAAGGGTACAAAGCCTCGTGGACGAACGGGACCGGGTGACCGCCGGACTGCGGGACCTTGGCTGGTTTGTGCCGGAGGCGCAGGGCAACTTTGTCTGGCTCAATCTCGGTGCCGACAGTGCCGAATTCGCCGCCCTGGCAGGGGAGCGGGCGCTCTCCGTGCGTGCCTTCGCCAACGAGGGGGTGCGGGTCAGTATCGGCGAGACCGAGGCCAACACCCGTTTCCTCGAACTCTGTGCGATCTATACAAAACCGCCGCGGCGTTCCTAGCGCTTAACATGACGGCCGCGGCCAGCCTGCTGCGGATAAAGTAAGGACGAGTAAGCCAAAATATATGCCGGGCCGGGAATGTACTACCGGTCCGGCATATATCCCAGCGATTGCGGCGCATTCGGATGCGGCAAGCAAGGAGACGGTATGGGCGCCACACATCTGCCCTCTACCGAGTTCGACGGAACCGACATTGAGGACCGGCTGGAAGCAGAAGCCGAGGCCCGCTTGGGTGATCCCGAGGAGCCGATGGTGCAGCTCCTCGCTCCTGACGGCACACTTGGCTCTGATCCCGTGTTCTCCGAATACGCAGAGCGGCTCGACCCGGAGAAACTGCGGGGATTCTATGCTGACATGGCGAAGATCCGCCGCTTCGACGTGGAGGCAACGGCGCTCCAGCGCCAGGGCCAGCTGGCCCTGTGGGTTCCCCTCACCGGCCAGGAGGCCGCCCAGATCGGCTCGGGNCGGGCCGGGCCAGCCAGCCGCAGGACTACATTTTCCCCACCTACCGCGAGCACGGCGTCGCCCTGACCCGCAACGTGGACCTGGCCGAACTGCTGCGCCAGTTCCGCGGAGTGTCCAACGGCGGCTGGAACCCCAAGGACACCAACTTCCACCTTTACACCCTGGTCCTCGCAGCCCAGACGCCGCATGCGGTGGGCTACGCGATGGGCATCCAGCGCGACCAGAAGTTCGCGGCATCCGCCGCACTCGCGGACGGAACAGCGGGCCACGCCACGGAGCCCAAGGCCGCCGTCATGGTGTACTTCGGCGACGGCGCCAGCTCCGAGGGCGACGTCCATGAGTCCATGGTGTTCGCCTCCTCCTACAAGGCACCTGTGGTGTTCTTCTGCCAGAACAACCACTGGGCGATCTCCGTTCCCAGCTCCGTGCAGACCCGCATCCCGCTCGCCAACCGGGCCAAGGGCTACGGATTCCCCGGCGTCCGGGTCGACGGAAACGACGTGATTGCTGTCCACGCCGTCACCGAGTGGGCGCTGGAACGTGCCCGCCAGGGCGAGGGTCCGGTGCTGATTGAGGCCTTCACCTACCGCGTCGGCGCGCACACCACGGCCGACGATCCCACGAAGTACCGGGAATCCGCCGAGGAAACCCGGTGGCGGGCCAAGGATCCGCTGGAGCGCCTGGAGAAGTACCTCCGCGCCGAGGGGCTGGCCGACGACACGTTTTTCGAGCAGGTCAGGGCCGACGGCGACGAACTCGCCGCCTACGTCCGCAAGACCACCTACGACCTGGAAACCCCGGACATCCGGACCGCCTTCGCCAACACCTACGTGGAGGCCCACCCGCTGGTGGCCGAGGAGCTGGCCTGGTTCGAGGAGTACAGCGCAGGATTCGCCGACGACGCAACAGCCCAGGCGGAAGGTGCGGCCAACTGATGACCACCATGACTATCGCCAAGGCCATCAATGAGGGCCTGCGCGCAACGCTGAACAACAACCCCCGCGCCCTGCTCATGGGCGAGGACATTGGACCCCTCGGCGGCGTGTACCGCGTCACCGACGGCCTGTTCGCCGAGTTCGGCGCCGACCGCGTCGTGGACACCCCGCTAGCGGAGTCCGGCATTATCGGGACCGCGATCGGCCTGTCCCTGCGCGGCTACCTGCCCGTCTGTGAAATCCAGTTCGACGGCTTCGTCTTCCCGGGCTTCAACCAAATCACCACCCAGCTGGCCAAAATGCACTCCCGCAGCAACGGCAACCTGACCGTGCCGGTCGTCATCCGGATCCCCTATGGCGGCGGCATCGGCTCGATCGAACACCATTCGGAGTCCCCGGAGGCGCTGTTCGCCCACACGGCGGGCCTGCGCATCATCACCCCGTCCAACCCGCATGACGCCTACTGGATGATCCAGCAGGCCGTCGACTGCCAGGACCCAGTGATCGTCTTCGAGCCCAAACGCCGCTACTGGCTCAAGGGCGAGGTCGACACCGAATCCCCCGGAACCTCCGCGGACCCCTTCAAGGCCCATGTGCTCCGCGAGGGAACCGACGCCACCGTGGTGGTCTACGGCCCGCTGGTGCCGGTGGCCCTGGCCGCTGCCAACGCCGCGGCCGAGGACGGCCACAGCGTCGAGGTGGTCGACCTTCGTTCCATCTCGCCGATCGACTTCGACACCGTCACGGAATCCGTCAAGAAGACGGGCCGGCTGGTTGTGGCCCACGAGGCCCCGACCTTTGGCGGGATCGGCGGCGAAATCGCGGCCCGGATCAGCGAGCGTGCCTTCCACTCGCTCGAGGCGCCCGTCATCCGCGTCGGCGGCTTCCACATGCCCTACCCGGTGGCGAAGGTGGAGGAAGACTACCTCCCCGACATCGACCGCATCCTCGAGGCACTGGACCGTGCCCTGTCCTACTGACCGGCCTTTCGTACTGACCGTGCCCTTTCTGACCGCCTCCCGCCGAGGCGCCTTCTCCCACCAAGGACAACATGACTCTCCATAAGTTCAACCTCCCCGATGTGGGCGAAGGGCTGACCGAGGCCGAGATCGTCGCCTGGAAGGTCAAACCGGGCGATACGGTGGCCATCAACGATGTCCTGTGCGAAATCGAGACGGCAAAATCCCTCGTCGAACTGCCCTCTCCGTTCGCCGGCACCGTCACTGAACTGCTCGTCCCCGAGGGCCTGACGGTCGACGTCGGGACCCCGATCATCAGCGTGAGCGACGCCGCGACCGCCGACGCCGTCCCTGCACCGGT
>NZ_AUPJ01000173.1 GCF_000427315.1 Arthrobacter sp. TB 26 | reverse complement strand
GGATGCCAGTGGCTGCCGGGTTGCCCAGGCGGCGTAGCTGCCGTCGAGTTCGACGACGTCGTAGCCGGCGCGGCGCAGCGCGCTGGCCGCGACGGAGTTCCGGACGCCGCTTTGGCAGTAGCTCACGATGGTGCCCTCGGCCGGGAGCTCGTCCAGGTGCCACATCACGCGGCCGCCGCTGAGCTGGTGGGAGCCCGGGATGTGTCCGGCGGTGTGTTCAGTGCGGTTCCGGACGTCCAGGACCATGGCGGCGTCGAAGTTCTCGAGGTCTTCAGGCGCGATGAGCTTCGGGGTGCTGACCGGCAGGCCCTCGAAGCCGGTGACGTAGCCGGCGACCTTGTCGATGCCGACGCGGACCAGGTGGTCCCACATCTCCTGCGCTGCGGACTGGTCAGGGGCCAGGAGCACGAGCGGGTTCTTGTCGGTTTCCGGGTTCACCACCCAGGCGCCGAAGCTGGCCACGGATTTGCCGGCCGGGACGTTGAGGGAGCCGGTGACGGTACCTTCGTGGACCTGGTCGTTGGGGCGGGTGTCGATGAACGTCACCGTGTCCGCGGCGAGGTCCTTCGCGACGGCGGCGAGGTCGAGTTCGGCCAGCGGGGCGCGTTCGCCCATCACGGCCGGGCCTTCACGGTTCTCCCGCTTCATCCGGCCGAAGTACGCGTGCGCGTCGGGCTGGCCGTCGAGGAGTTCATCAATGAAGCCCTGCTCGTCGTTGGCGGCCAGGTACGGGCCCCACCAGGAGTAGAGCCGCTCGTAGCCGACCGTGGAGGACGCGATCGCGCCCAGGGCCTTGCCGCAGGCACTGCCGGCGCCGTGGCCCGGGTGGACCTGGACGTGGTCCGGCAGGGTCAGGAACTTCTCCCGCAGGCTCGCGAAGAGCTGCTTGGCCCCGCCGAAGCGGGTGTCCACCCCGCCGGCAGCCTCATCCAGCAGGTCCGGGCGGCCCAGGTCCCCGGAGAAAACAAAGTCACCCGAGAGCAGGTACCCGGGGGTGTCGGCAAACGCACCATCGGTGACCAGGAAGGACAGGTGCTCCGGGGTGTGGCCGGGCGTATGCAGGGCCTTCACCGTGATGTTGCCCAGGGTGATCACATCATTGTCATAGAGGCGCTCAGCCTCGAAACCGTACTGCCAGTCCACTCCACCCTCACCGGAAACATAAGCAGTGGCACCGGTCGCGGCCGCCAGCTCCCGGGTGCCCGAGAGGAAATCCGCATGGATGTGGGTCTCGGTCACGGCAACAATCGTCATGCCGTTCTTCGCAGCCAGAGACTGGTACACCGCGATGTCACGGCGCGGGTCAACGACCAGCGCCTCACCCTTGGCCTGGCAGCCAATGAAGTAACTGGCCTGGGCAAGATCTTCGTCGTAGATGCGTTCCAGAAGCATGTGCTCTCCTTCGTTGGGTGGTGGGGAGAGTTCCCGGGAGGGATTCTCCGTTCCTCTACCTACAATGGTAATACCCCTGGGGGTATGTTGCAAGCCGGCCGTGTGGGGCGGCCGCCGTGCGTTCAGGCTGCGTGCCACCTGGCCGGGAGCCCCTTCAGTCCATAGACGATGGTGCTGTCCATCCGCTCAAGGCGCGACCCCGGGGCGACGGTCAGTCCTGGCAGCCGGGACAGGATGGCCTCCAGCGCGATCCTTGCTTCAAGTCTTGCAAGCGGGGCCCCGAGGCAGAAATGAACGCCGTGGCCGAACGCCAGATGGCGGATCTGATCCCGGTCGATGTCGAACTGGGCGGCCCGCGCGAATTGCCGCTCGTCGCGGTTCGCGGAGCCGATCCAAGCCACGAGCGGGGCGCCAGCCGGAATCTGAACGTCGCCGACGGTGGTTTCGGCAACAGCAATCCGGTACATGGACTGGACGGGGGACCGAAAGCGGAGCACTTCTTCTATGGCCTGGGGGAGCAGCGATGGGTTCTTTCCTAGCCGTTCGATGGTGCCGGGCACTTCGGTAAAGGAAAGAACCGCATTGCCTATCAGGTTGGTGGTTGTTTCATTGCCGGCAACGAGCAGCAGGCTGCAGAAACCCAACAGCTCGGGCACGCTCAGCTTCTGCCCGTCAATCTCGGCGGAGAGCAGGTTGCTGATCAAATCGTTGCCAGGCTCGCTCCGGCGTTGTTGGATCAGGTTCAGGAAGTATTCGGTCATCTCCTGGTTCGCGGCTTGATGGTCCTCAGTCGCCGCACCGGTCCGCGTTTGGCTGACAATGACGTCGGACCACAGCTTGAAGCGGTCACGGTCCTCGGCGGGCACGCCCAGGAGTTCGGAGATGACGATGACCGGCAGCGGGTACGCCAATGCCTGGATCAGGTCCGCTGTTCCGAGGGCAGCGATCCCCTCCAGAAGTTCTTCCGTGAGCTGTGAGATGCGGGGAGCAAGCGCGTCCACAGCTTTCGGCGTGAACGCCTGGGTCACCAGGGAGCGTAGTTGCCGGTGCCGCGGAGGGTCGGTGGTGATCAGGCTCGATGCGAACAGGTGACCTGTCTCGGACGGGTCGGCGCCATGCATCCGCGAGGAAAACCTCGCATGTTCGGACAATACCCGCTGCACGTCGTCGTACCGGAAGACATGCCAACTCTCCGATTGCTCGTCGTGAAAGACGGGTGCGGCTTCCCGCATTCTCTCGTAATGGGGGAAGGGGTCCAGCGGGTTCTCGGTGGCGGGGGCGAAGTCCATGGCTGGCCTCTCTGCTCAGCCCGGCGATCTATCGGCCTCGATGACCGTCGGGGCGTCGAATTGATGGACCCGTGGGACCCTGATTTTATCGGACGCCCGTTCCGCTGGACAGTAGCAGGTGAGCCCGGAAGTCATTCCGGGCTGTGTCCAGGCTGGGCGGCGAAAGAGGGGAGCAGCGTGGCGGACTCGGGGTCAAGGGGCCACTTCCAAGCGTTGATGCCGGGACCGGGTTGCCTCGCCGTCGTCCTCGAAAACGTCACGGGCGCTGCGAGGAACTGATAGCGGCGCCCATGAGGGTGCCGCTGACGTCGTTGCCTGGCTGGCGGATTCGCAAGACAGCGCAGCCGTGTCAGGATCAGGTATGCCCCACCGCCTGATGTTGATTGACACCGCGTCACTGTACTTCCGTGCCTTCTACGGCGTTCCCGACACAATCCGCCGCGCCGACGGCACGCCGGTGAACGCCGTCCGCGGCCTGCTCGACATGATCGCCCGGCTCACGACCGACTACGACGCGACGCATCTCGTGGCGTGCTGGGATGATGATTGGCGTCCGCACTGGCGGGTCGACCTCATCCCAAGCTACAAGGCGCATCGGGTCGCCGAGGCGGTCGCGGGTGCACCCGACGTGGAAGTCGTGCCGGACGCGCTCAAGGCGCAGATCCCGATGATCCGCCGTGTCCTTGAGCTCGCGGGCATCGCGGTCGTAGGGGCTGCCGAACATGAGGCGGACGACGTCGTGGGCACCTACGCCAGCCATGCGGAGGTTCCCGTCGATGTGGTGACGGGGGACCGCGATCTCTTCCAGGTGGTCGACGACGCCCGCCAGGTGCGGGTGATCTACACCGCGCGGGGCATGAAGAACCTCGAAGTCCTCACCGACGTGGTCGTCGTCGGCAAGTACCGTGTGCTGCCGGAGCAGTATGCCGACTACGCAACCCTCCGCGGCGACACCTCCGACGGGCTGCCGGGCGTCGCCGGCATCGGCGAGAAGACCGCAGCGGCCCTGCTCGGAGAGTACGGCACGCTCGACGCGCTGCTTTCGGCGGCGGCGGAGGCCGGAAGCGGGGTGTCCGCATCCGTGCGGTCGAAGCTTGCCGCGGCCGGGGACTACCTCAAGGTAGCGCCCGCCGTCGTGAAGATCGTGCGGGATCTCCAACTGCCGACACTCGAGGAGGCGGGCGCGCAGCTGCGTCCCGTCGTCGGCGACTCCCGCGCCGAACTCGAGCGTCTCGGGAATGAGTGGAACCTCGGCGGCTCGGTCAAGAGGCTCCTCAAGGCCCTCGACCGGCGTCAATGAGTGGAGACACCGTGGGGCGCTGAGGCACGGTAGTCGGTGCCGACGGCAGAAGGACGCGGGTGGAGTCAGATGGCGTAGCGGAGAATGCCGGCGGCCTGCACATTCTCCGGCATATCGGACCGTCGCACCGCGAGTACCCGGGCACCCGTACCGAGCGCCCGCCGGGCGATTTCCTCGACCGCGTCGTGGCCAGTGTCCGCATCAAAGGTGAGCGCGCCGTCGTCTCCGACGGAACCGCTGATTTGCGCATCCATGTCGACGGCGAGCGTGGCGATCGCGCCGAAGGCGGCCGCCCGTGCCAGATCGCTGAGGTCCGTCGAGGCACGACCGCTGGCGCGGCGCTCTTCAAATGTCGCCTGCAGTGCGACGAGTTCGGACGCGTAGATCCGGTCGAGCACACCGCGCGCTGCTTCCGCCAGCTGGGCCGAAGTCAGTTCGTCGGGGTTTCCCTCGATGGCCTCGGCAGCGAGGTGTGCATACCCTGTGAGATTGCGGTAGATGCTTCGAAGCGGCTCCGTCGCTGCAATAACCAGCGGCAACGACTGCCCGTTCAAAATTGGACGAAGCGCGTGATCGACGGACCGGGCGTACTGGGCCAGCCGGACCTTGCGCCCCTCTTCTCCTTGCAGCCGCCCGAAGTGGGAACGGCCGCCGATGGAGTCGAGGCCGACGGCACTCCCGGCATCAACTGGCATGCCGGGTACGGTGATTTCTTGGGCCGGCCGGTCAGCCGAGACCTCGATGAGGCGCGCCCCGTCCTGGGAAATCGCGAGCACGAGCGCCGCGTTGGGGAACGTTACGGCGCGCAGAAGCGGGGTGATGGCGAACCGATCAGACACGCTGACATGGTTTTCGAGATCGTTCGGCAAACGGAACTCCAACACCGACGTCGGTGTCGCAAAGATGGCCAAGCTCCGCCCCATGTCAAACCAGAACTCCGGGGTTTCCAGGAGCTCGTGGAGGAACGACTCTATGGCGGTGAGCGAGTCTTTGTTTGCCCCGGCGCGGAGCAGTTCCAGGGCGGAACCGAACAAAGAGCGCGCTCGGGTCTGGTTCTCCTCCGAATCAGCGGGGACAGTGCTCGTCGGCAGATACACTGTGACGCTGTGTGGATCGCGCGCAGCCGCCAGACGTTCCAAGTCGTATCGGGTCGGCATATCAATGTGCATGGGGTACTCCTTTGTGTTATCCCTGCGGTTGATCGCATGATGAGGGGCAAATGCCTGCCACTGCTCGATGCTGGCTGCCCGCCGAGGGTACGCAGTGCCCGATCAGCCCAGCATCCGGCCGTGGGATGCTGGTGTCAACAGTCGGTCGCGAGGGTCACGACCACGACGCAGATGCCAGGAGGGCGAAGAGCGGTTCGAAGTCGTACATGCTGGTGCTGTTGCTCATGGCGACGATGCCCAGACCGCGGTCGGGGTAGAGGCGCATGACGTTCCAGAAGCCGGCCCCGGCGCCGAAATGCTCCACCCACTGCCCGCCCACCAGGCCGCCGTAGGCGGGCCCGTCCACGTAGAAGTGGTTCAGTGACAAGTACGGCCCGCGACGGGTTCCGGCGATCCCGGCGGGGAACATACCGCGCAGCAGGGGGTCCATGATCCGGGGCGCCTTGAGGTAACCGGTCGCCTTGTCAGCGCCTTCCTGATAGCGGAACCCGGTGTGTTCCATGCCCAGAGGTTGCAGGATGAACTGGTGGACGTAGGACTCGAAGGCCATCCCGGACGCAGCGGCAATGACCTGTCCGGCGGCCAGATAGCCGACGTTGGAATAGCGGGCGCTCTGCCCGGCAGGGTAGCGGTAAACGCGGCGCCCGCCCATCAAATGGAGGAGCAAAGCCTCGGGATCCGGAGGATCCGCGTTGGCCGCATGCACCCAACGGATGGGCAACGGGTTGCCGAAACCGGCAGTGTGGTTCAGTAACTGGCCCACGCTCGGCGTCGTCCTGGAAGAGCGCAAGTAGGGGACGTACTCGCCCACCGGGGCATTCAGATCGAGGCGACCCTCGTCCACGAGCCGGAACGCAGCCGTCGCGGTCACGATCTTGGTCATGGAGAACCAGAGATACGACGTCGAGGCGGTTGCCGGCGTGTTCTCTGCACAATCGGCGAGTCCGTAACCGGCGGCGAGGAGCACCCGATCGCGATTCACTACGGTCACGGAGACGCCCGGAACGCCGCGCCCGCTCATCATCGCTGCGACGGCCGCCGTCATTCCGCGGGGCGGCCTGCCCGCCGCGATACTTTCGATGCCGCCCCCATGCCGCGGGACTTCGTCCCTGTGGGGTTTGCCGGAAGCCATCAGGTAGCCTTCCACGTCGAATGAATCCCGGCGCAAATCTACGCCTTTCCAGGTCTTCTCTCCAGAGCCGGCGGCCTCCGCCATGGGATTCTGTCACAGGCGGGCCCTTGCAGATCCCGCTCTCTGGCGCGTGCCGCTGAAGGAGACGAGAATGGGCTCGTGCCAGACCCTCGCCCCGACGGGGACGGCAATCCGATGAACGCCGCCGCCCGAAAGATTCAGCGCATCTACCTCACGTTGACGCTCGGCAATACCCTTGCGGCTTCGTTCATCTGGGGGATCAACACCCTCTTCCTGCTTGACGCCGGACTCAGCAACCTTGAGGCTTTTGCCGCGAACGCCTTCTTCACCGCCGGGATGGTGCTGTTCGAGGTGCCCACCGGAGTGGTTGCCGACAGTTGGGGGCGCCGCGTGTCGTTCCTGCTCGGCACCGCGACGCTGGCCGTCTCGACCTACCTCTATTGCCTGCTCTGGCAGCTTTCCGCCCCGTTCTGGTTGTGGGCCGTCGTGTCAGTGCTGCTCGGTCTGGGCTTCACGTTTTTCTCCGGGGCCGTTGAGGCCTGGCTCGTGGACGCCTTGCGCTTCTCGGGCTATGAAGGCGGGCTTGAGACGGTACTGGGCAGGGGACTGATGGTGTCGGGCGCGGCAATGCTGATCGGCTCGGTGGCCGGCGGTGTCATCGCCCAGGCCACCAACCTTGGCGTGCCGTTTCTGCTGCGGGTGGGTGTCCTGTTGGTGATGTTTATCGTGGCCTTTGGGCTCATGCGCGATGTCGGGTTCTCGCCCGAACATTCGGCCCATCCTCTGGATGCGACCCGTGCCGTGCTCACCGCCTCGATCGAGAATGGACTGAAAAATCCGCCCGTACGTTACGTGATGCTGGCCGCGCCGTTCAGCGCCGGCGTCGGGATCTATGTTTTCTACGCCCTCCAGCCGTACCTGCTGGAGCTCTTCGGCGACCCGCACGCGTACTCCGTGGCGGGCCTGGCGGCGGCCATCGTGGCAGGGGCACAGGTGCTGGGCGGCTGGATGGCGCCACGCCTTCGGGGCCTGGTTCACCGACGGACCACGGTGCTGATTCTGAGCAGCATTGTGGGCGCGTTGATTCTGATCGTGTTGGGTTTCACCCACGTGTTCTGGGTGGCACTGGTCCTCCTGGCACTCTGGGCCCTGGTCTCGTCGGCGGGCACTCCGGTGCGGCAGGCCTACCTGAACGACATGATCGCCTCGAAGCAACGGGCAACGGTGCTTAGCTTCGACTCGCTCATGGGATCGAGCGGTGGGGTGGCGGTGCAGCCGCTGCTCGGCCGGGCAGCCGATGTGTACGGCTACTCGGCGTCGCTGGCGATCGGCGGCGTCATCGAGTTGGTCGCGGTGCCATTCCTGCTGGCGAGTCGCCGGCAGCGCAACCGGGCGGATCAGGCCTACGCCCCGACGAGTACAACGAGCCCGGGGGCACAGCCGTCGTAGCTGTTTCAACCACCGCCGGCCGCCATGACGTTCCCCGCGCAGCAGCGGATTCCTCGCAGTATTGACTCTCACGGCCCCGAGCCTACGATAGTGCGCATCAGCACCTTCGAGGAGCAGATGTGTCATGTCCACCGCTGGTGCTGAGCATGTTGATGCCCCCGGAATTGGGGCCCGGGGCTGGCACGACGGGGCCGGGTACACCGAGTTGCCGGCGGACGTCTATTTCACTGTGGATGGCAGCTGGGGTGGCTTCCAGGAATCTGATCAACGCTGATCAAGAGGGAGAAACAATCATGCTGAAGGATCTCGAAATCATCGCAGTCCTCCCCGCCAAGGACATCGTCCGGGCGAGCAATTTCTACCGTGAGGTGCTGGGACTGGAGCCCGCGGACGCCATGGACGAGGAGAACCTGATGTACCGCTGCGGCAAAGGCACGGCCTTCCTGCTCTACAAGACCGACAATGCCGGAACAGCTAAAAACACCCAGATGGGCTGGGGAACAGACGACATCGAGGCCGAGGTCAAGGATCTGCGCGGCCGCGGCGTTGTGTTCGAGGAGTACGACTTTCCTGGTCTGAAGACTGAGAACGGGATAGCGTCGACTCCGGTAGGCAAGGCCGCGTGGTTCCTGGACAGTGAGGGCAACATCCTCAATCTCTTCCAGGGCCAGTAGCGCCGGCGCATAGAGGCGCCGCCCCTGCATCATTGGGGGACTCTGCAGGGACGGCGCACGCTTCACGCTACCTTGCGGGAGCGGCGCCGGGGCCAAGCAGGGTGAAGTCTTAACGTTTCCCTAGCGCCGGATCGGCGACGGCTGGGACATCGGGAGTCCGGTGATCGGAACGTGCAATACCGCTGGTGCCCGGCACCTTACTTTGGGCAGCCTTTCGGGCCTACAGTTGGGCTTCAAGAACCGTCGACAGGAGTGACCCATGATTACCCTGCAGATCGAACACCAGGTCCGGGACTTCGGCATGTGGAGGAGCGCTTTCGACAGTGATCCACTCGACCGCGCCGCTTCCGGGGTTCGGTCGTACCGGATCTCGCATCCGCTTGACCAGGAGGACTACGTGATGCTGGAGATGGATTTCGATACGCAGGCTGCGGCCGTGGACTTTCTGGGCCGGTTACAGAACGACACGTGGAAGACCGGTGTGACGGCGCCGGCGCTGGTCGGTGAGCCATCGACCAGGATCATTGAGACGGTGGCCATCGAGATGGTGGCCGCCCCCTAAGCGGTGCCGTCCGCACGCGGCGCAGCAAGGCCACACCGGACCCAACACCGGCGCCTTTCCCGAAGGTGCGCGCATCCTTGGCCGGTCAAGGGAACACCACAGCCGCTCGCGGCGCCACGGGTAACCTTGGAGTATGACTGCTGCAGCCCCATCAACCGTCAGCTTTGACGGCCGCTTTGACTCCCGTTTTGCCAGAGAGTTGGGGGAAATGGCCATTCCCTGGCAGGCAGCGGAGGCTCCGGACCCGCGTCTTCTCGTGCTCAACGAGCCGTTGGCCGCCGAGCTTGGCCTCGACCTCACCCAGCTGCGCGGTTCCGAGGGGCTGCGTCTGCTGACCGGCAATCTGGTCCCCAATGGCGCGACTCCAGTGGCGCAGGCCTATACCGGCCACCAGTTCGGCTTACCGGCCCCCCGGCTCGGCGACGGGCGCGCGCTCCTGCTGGGTGAGATCACCGACGCCGGGGGCCAGCTCCGCGATGTCCATCTCAAGGGCTCCGGGCGCACCCCGTTCGCCCGCGGTGGAGACGGGCTGGCGGTTGTCGGTCCGATGCTGCGGGAGTACATCGTGAGTGAAGCGATGCACGCGATGGGGATCCCCACCACCCGGTCCCTCGCCGTTGTGGCGACGGGGCGCCCGGTTCTGCGCGACACCATGCTGCCGGGAGCAGTGCTCACGCGGGTCGCGAGCAGCCATTTGCGCGTGGGCAGCTTCCAGTACGCCCGGGCCACGGGCGACATCAACCTCCTGCGCCGCCTCGCTGACCATGCGATCACCCGCCACCATCCCGGCGCCGCGGGGGCCGGGAACCCCTATGTCGCGCTGTTCCAGGCGGTGATAGCCGCACAGGCGTCCCTCGTGGCCCAGTGGATGCTTGTGGGTTTCGTGCACGGGGTCATGAACACCGACAACATGACAATCTCGGGCGAAACCATCGACTACGGGCCCTGCGCTTTTATGGACGCGTTTGACCCGGCCGCGGTCTACAGTTCGATCGACGAGACCGGGCGCTACGCCTACCGCAACCAGCCGGTCATGGCCGAGTGGAACCTTGCGCGGCTCGCGGAGTCCCTCCTTCCTCTCTTCCACGACGGGCAGGAGCAGGCGGTCGCCCTCGCGCAGGAGTCCCTCGCCGGATTCCGCCGGCAGTACAGCGCTGTCTGGTCGGCCGGCATGCGGGCCAAACTCGGCCTGCATCACGACCTCGACGACGTCGTCGCCTCGCCTCTCGTGGACGGGTTGCTCAGCCTCCTCCAAGCGGGGCGGGCCGACCACACCTCGTTCTTCCGAAGCCTCGGCGCGGCCGCCCGCGGACACCGGGAAGCCGCGCGTGGCCTGCTCCCCGACCCGGCCGCGTTTGATGCGTGGGCGGAGCGTTGGAGCGCCCTGAGCCCCGACGCCGACGCGATGGACCGGGCCAACCCCGTCTACATCCCGCGCAACCACCTGGTGGAGGAGGCGCTCGCTTCCGCCACGGGAGGGGAGCTGGACCCGCTCCAGCGGTTGATGGACGCGGTGGCCAAGCCTTATGACGAGCGCCCTGGGCTGGAGCGTTACGCTGCCCCCGCCCCCGCGGACTTCGGCACCTACCGGACCTACTGCGGAACTTAATCCTTCAAGAGGGCAACGGTGAGCGGTCCGGGACTGATTGGTCCTGGACCCCTCTTTTGCGTAGCCTGCACACTCCTTTCGCGGCTTCGGCCGGTAACCCCTATGCGCAGCAAGCCCCAGCATCAACCGTGTTGCAAGATACCCCCCGGGGTATTATTGTTGTGAGTAGTTGACGGGGACATCCCCACCTCTTTACGAAGGAGAGCACATGCTTCTGGAACGCATCTACGACGAAGATCTTGCCCAGGCCAGTTACTTCATTGGCTGCCAGGCCAAGGGTGAGGCGCTGGTCGTTGACCCGCGCCGTGACATCGCGGTGTACCAGTCTCTGGCTGCGAAGAACGGCATGACGATTGTTGCCGTGACCGAGACCCACATCCATGCGGATTTCCTCTCGGGCACCCGGGAGCTGGCGGCCGCGACCGGTGCCACTGCTTATGTTTCCGGTGAGGGTGGAGTGGACTGGCAGTACGGTTTCGAGGCTGAGCGCCTCTATGACAATGATGTGATCACCCTGGGCAACATCACGGTGAAGGCCCTGCATACGCCCGGCCACACCCCGGAGCACCTGTCCTTCCTGGTCACCGATGGTGCGTTTGCCGACACCCCCGGGTACCTGCTCTCGGGTGACTTTGTTTTCTCCGGGGACCTGGGCCGCCCGGACCTGCTGGATGAGGCTGCCGGCGGGGTGGACACCCGCTTCGGCGGGGCCAAGCAGCTCTTCGCGAGCCTGCGGGAGAAGTTCCTGACCCTGCCGGACCACGTCCAGGTCCACCCGGGCCACGGCGCCGGCAGTGCCTGCGGCAAGGCCCTGGGCGCGATCGCGTCCTCCACGGTCGGCTACGAGCGGCTCTACTCCTGGTGGGGCCCGTACCTGGCCGCCAACGACGAGCAGGGCTTCATTGATGAACTCCTCGACGGCCAGCCCGACGCGCACGCGTACTTCGGCCGGATGAAGCGGGAGAACCGTGAAGGCCCGGCCGTGATGGGCGAACGCGCCCCGCTGGCCGAACTCGACCTCGCCGCCGTCGCGAAGGACCTCGCCGCGGACACGGTGACGTTCATCGACACCCGCCCCAACGACCAGGTCCACGAAGGTACCGTCACCGGCTCCCTCAACGTCCCGGCCGGCAAATCCGTGGCCAGCTTCGGCGCCTGGGTGGTGAACCCGGAAACCGACAAGAACCCGCTCGTGCTCCTGGCCCCTGACCAGTCCGCAGCGCAGGAGATGTGGGACCACCTGGTCCGCGTCGGCATCGACAAGGTCGCCGGCTACGTCACCGGCTTCGAGGGCCTGCCGGTCAGCACCCCGAAGCTCATCGCGCCTGAAGACCTCGAGAACTTCGACGCCGCCATGGTCCTGGACGTCCGGAACCGCACTGAACACACCGCCGGACACATCCCGGGCTCCCACCAGCTCAGCGGCGGCCGCGTGATGTGGCACCTGGACGAGCTCCCGGCCGAGGGCACCATCGTGAGCTACTGCCAAAGCGGCGTCCGGAACTCCGTCGCGGCCAGCGCGCTGCGCCGCGCCGGCTACGACGTCGTCGAACTCGACGGCAGCTACGCCGCCTGGGCAACCCGGCAGCCACTGGCATCC
>NZ_AUPJ01000172.1 GCF_000427315.1 Arthrobacter sp. TB 26 | reverse complement strand
GCTCTCGCGCCTGGCCTACGACCTCGAATCCCTGGCCAGTCCCGCGCTGGCAGCAGCACTGCTGACGGTGCTGTCCTTCCACGAGCTGTTCCTGGGAACCGTGGCCGGCTTCCTGTTCTCGGCGGCGCTGGTGGTGACCACCAGTTGCCGGCGGCGCATCCAGCTCCGCCGGAGGGTTCGCTGTGGCACCGGACCACCCTGGGCGCCCGGATCTTTGCCAGGACGCCGGAACTGCGGGGGCTGATGGCGCTGAACCTGGTGGTGGCGGCCGCCACAGCCCTGGTGCTCGTCAACACCGTGGTTTATGCCCGGGAACTCTTCGGCGGCTCAAATGCCGACGTCGCCCTCGCCCTGGCCTGTTTCGGCGCGGGATCAATGGTCATCGCGCTGGCGGCCCCCAGGATTCTGGACCGTGCCCCAGACCGCACGCTGATGGGAACAGGGGAAGCCCCAGTCATTACAGCAACCATGGCGTGACCCGAAGGTTTGCGGAGAGAACCAACCGACGCGCTGTTGCGCCCCTCCTAGCGGTCGGCGGGGCGCTGGTCGGAGCGGATGGCCACCGCCTAGTGAATGAATGCTTCTTCGTCGGAAAGTTGTTGGACCTTTATCCGCGCGTCTCTCAAGCCCGGGGGGACACATGCGCTGTTATCGGCGTTTCGGCAGCGAATTCCCGGTGACAGTTGATGTCTCTCCCATCGCCCAAACCTTCGGAACAGAGGGTTGCTGGCCGGGGCGCGGCTCCTAGGAAAATCGCCAGCCGAGCCCGCGCTCAGGAATGGTGAGCTCCGTCGCCACTTTGAGATCCATGCCATCAACGCGACACAGCCTGCGAAACCCGTAGCCGTAATTCCCTTAGAACAGCGGCCAGGGCACCGCCGACATCTCATTGCTCGGAGCCGGAAACCGCCCTGCCAAGCGCAACCGGGCGCAGCGCGCGGCGAGCGATGCGATTTCTTCGGCGCTGAGCAAGTCCGCCAGGTTTCGGCCCAGCCCACCGTGCAGTCCTTCGCTGACACGATCGATGCCGTCGCGTTCCTCGGCGGTCAGAGCGTCTCCCAGCCATCCCCACAGCACGGTGCGCAGCTTAGGGTCACGGTGAAAGGTGAGTCCATGGTCCACGCCGTGCCGGTGTCCGTCCGTCATGGCAAGAATGTGGTCGCCTTTGCGGTCGGCGTTGTTGACAACCATGTCGAACACCGCCATGCGTCTGAGCGCTGGCGAGTCTTCGTGAACGAGGGCGACCATCCGTCCGTTCTCATCTCGTCCCTCGAGAACGTATTTCCAACCCGTCTCCGGCACGTGGTCCGTCGCGATCAGGTTCACGGCGCTTTGGGCGGGGTCTTGCTCCTGCCAGAGCTGCACCATTCCTTCGCCCATCGGACCATCGCGCAGCCAGGTGTGCGGCACGATGTCCCAGCCGAAGACCTGCGAGACCAGGTAGGCGGCCACCTCCCGGTGAGCCAGGGTGCCGTGGGGAAAATCCCACAGCGGGCTTTCGCCTGCAATCGGCTTATAGACGACCACCACGTCGCCGATGCTGCCCAGAAATGTAGCGTTTGAAGCCGTGGTGATGCGGCCGGTGAGCGTCAGCTCTGCGGTCACTAGGTCCGGCGCTGGCATCAGACCTCGGGAAGGGTGCAGATGTGCCCGTCGGCGTCTATGGGGTAACCGCAGAGCGAGCACGTCGGACGCCCGGCACCCACGATCTCACGGGTGCGCTTGGCGAATGCGCGGGCGGTGCCGACCGGCATTCGCACCAGCAGCATTTCGGGCTCGTTAGCGCCGTCCTCATGAAGCGATTCGTCGTTGTCATCAGCATCGACATCGGCGATGGGGTAGGCCTCTATTACGACTTGGGCCGTGGTTGGGTCCCAACCTAAGCTCATGGCGCCGGTGCGAAACTGCTCCTGAACGGCCTCGAGCTGGTCATTGTCGACAAGTTCAACGGGAGTACTCGTGGGAACGCTGAAGGGGTTGCCCTCGGCGGTCATGAGCTGGTCGAGAATTTCGTCGACCTTCTCCGCGAGCAGGGCCGACTGCTGCTTCTCCAGGGCAATACTCACGATCTGCGTCCCTGCGCGCACCTGCAGGTAGAACGTGCGCGCCCCCGGAAGGCCAATGGTGCCAACGACGACCCGATCCGGCCAGGCAAACTCATGAACACGTGTAGGCATGTCAGTATTTTAGGCACATGAGGTTCATGGCGCCTTTTGCCCTGCGCCGCCGCCCACCGGCGCATCGCCAGAGTGGATGGCGTTCGACAGCCACGACAGATCACCCGCGTCGGTGTTGGTCGCGTAGACACTCGGCCGGCTAGCGCCGTAGCGCACGATCGATACGGAGGCGGGGCCCACGTTAATACGCTGGAACAGGTCAAGGTGCATGCCGAGCGCGTCGGCGAGGATTGACTTGACGATGTCACCGTGACTCACCGCCACCCACACGGCCCCTGGCCCGTGCTCGGCTTCGAAGGCTGCATCGTGGCGTCGAATCGCTGCCACCGACCGGGCCTGCATCGCGGCCATGGATTCACCGCCGGGAAAGACGACGGCGGACGGTTGCGACTGCACAACCGGCCACAAATTCTCGGTCGCGAGATCACTGAGCGTGCGGCCCTGCCACTGGCCGTAATCGCACTCGGTGAGATCGGGATCGACCGTCGCGTACGGCGTGCCATCCTGGCGATCGAGGATGAGCTGGGCGGTCTGCTGACAACGCTCAAGAGGGCTCGACACCACCCCGACCACGGGCACGGCCGCGAGCCGGTCACCGGTCAGAGCCGCCTGGTCGCGCCCGATCTGGTCCAGGCTGACGCCGACGGCCCGACCGGCCAGCAGTCCAGTGGCATTGGCTGTGGTGCGGCCGTGCCGCACGAGAATAACTGTCGCCATCCACCCAGCCTAGCCACCCGCTCGACGGCGGTGAGAACCTTACCGGGTGGCGCGTCGAACAGGCAGATAAAGCACAGGCGGAACCCTTCAAGCACGTAACTGGCGGAAGCCTTCAAGCACGCCGACGCCTCCAAGCCGCCCAGACGGACTTGGCACGCATTGACCAGCTCATGGCCGAAGCAGCAAAACCGGAAGAACCGGGACACGCAATCCTGTTCATTGCGGCGCTCGTGAGCATTGCGCGCAATAGGACTCATACCACTGGCGGTACGGTCGTCTGGGCCCTCATCGTTCTTGCGGTACCGGTAATTGGCTCGGTTCTGTGGTTCTTGGTTGGGCGCAGAGAAACAACCAGTTCTCGTCTTCGCGATCAAGCGAGATAGCGGGCCTGCGGGGCTCGGCTGGATTGCATTCTTTGATGTCACGACTGTTCAAGGCGACGTTCCGGGATAAGTGCATGACCGTATGCGACTTGTTGACGGGTTCTGCTGGGCCCCTGGCAGGTTGCTTTGCCCCATTGTGCGGCCGAGCTTGGTGCGATGCGATGGCGTGACTACGGCGGCCGCACTCAGGCCAGGCTGGTGCCTATGGCTCCGGTGAAATAGGGGACGAGCCAGATGGCCCAGACGAGAAGTGAAAACTGGTGGAAGCGTTTCTTCTCGACATCGCGATTACGCAGCAACACGATGATGGCCCAGCTTAAATGGATCAACATGAGCAGCAATGCTGCTGCCCCGGTGACGGCCATCACGGCATTGAGGCCCGCGCCGATTCCACCGGGCCGAACTTCGCTTGATGCCGCGAGTTGAGTCATCAGGTACGTTCCGCTGGCGTCGCAGATCAGGCCGGATGCAAAGAATCCCGCATGCCACCACTTCAGAACGCGTTGGCGATGCTCCGACCATACGCCGATCGAGTAAAAGACCAGAGCTGAGGTGATGAGGATGATCGCAGGCAAGAGCATGTCTCGAGACTACGGCTGCATCGATTTCTCAGGATCATCCAGAAGGTTGATGCGGGGATGCCAGTGTAGGAAGCTCCGGTGCCTGCCATCTGGCTGGTACTTCACATCCGTTCATTGCCTGCGTCGTTGAGGACGACATGACGGAACGGTGGGATGTCGTAGTGCCTATGGAGCGTTTGGTGTCAGGTTGGATGGTTTGATTAGTCCGTGCTCCGTCTAAAACGCCTTGTGGTTTTCAGCCTGCTCGCGGTTTGCGCCATCGCCGCATTCTCGTTCTGGGCAGTCCGGCAGCCCGGCGTCGACGCTCGTGGGGCCCTTGCTCCACCGCCGCGGGCCGTAGCGAAGCTTGATACGTTCTCCACCGGCATCACCACCGCTGTGAACGTGACCCCGAGCCCGGATGCCCAGTGGCTCATCCGGGCTGCCGCGCAGACCGGGATCCCAGCCCGCGTGCTCCGGGCCTACGTTGCTGCGGCAGCCACGGCCAACGATTCCGCTCCGATGTGCGGGATCGGCTGGAACACCGTGGCCGCCGTCGGCTTCGTCGAATCAGCGCACGGAACCTACGGCGGCGGCAGCCTCAACACCGCAGGGCAGGCGAGAGGCCCGATTGTGGGCCCGAGCCTGAATGGCGCCGGATTCGCCGCCATTGCCGACACGGACGCGGGTGCCCTGGACGGCGACGCCCGCTGGGACCACGCCGTCGGACCCATGCAGTTCATTCCCACCACCTGGCAGCTTGCAGGACGGGACGGGAACGGGGACGGAAAAGCGGACCCGTTCAATATCGACGACGCCGCCCTCAGCGCGGCGACCTACCTCTGCGCCCACGGCCGTGACCTCTCAACCGCGCAAGGATGGACCGACGCCATCTACTCCTACAACCAGTCCGATCCCTACATTCGCCAGGTGCGGGCCCAAGCCACCGCCTACGCCGTGAAGACGGGCACCTCTTGAGTGGTTGGGTTCGATCACCATAAAGTGATTGCGAACGACAAGCAGTTCAGGAGATGACATGTCCCTCGTCCGCGTGCATAACTTCTCGGTCTCCCTCGACGGCTTCGGCGCCGGTGAGGGCCAGCAACTCGACGCTCCGTTCGGTCACGCAGGCTCACGGCTGGTGGAGTGGGCTTTCGAGACGCGCACCTTCCGCGAGATGGGCATCCACGGGGAGTCGGAGGGATCCTTCGGCGTCGACGAGGCGTTCGCCAGCACGTGGGGGCCCGGGATCGGCGTGGAGATCATGGGGCGCAACAAGTTCGGCCCTCAACGCGGTCCGTGGGAGGACGAGGAATGGCAGGGATGGTGGGGCGATAACCCCGTCTTCCACACCCCTGTCGTTGTTCTGACACACCATCCCCGGCCGGTACTCGAGATGGAAGGCGGGACAACCTTCCATTTCGTTGACGCCGACCCCGTCTCTGCGCTCAAGCAGGCCCGCGCCCTGGCCGGTGACCTCGACGTCCGGATCGGTGGCGGCGTCAGCACGGTTCGGCAGTTCCTCGAGGCCGATCTGATCGACCACATGCACATCGTCGTTGTGCCGATCGTCCTGGGCCGGGGCGAACGGCTCTGGGATGGACTCGAAGGACTCGAGCAACGCTTTGAAATCGAAGCGACACCTTCTCCATTCGGAGTTCTCCATCTGATCTTCACTCGTCGCGCGGCACGGTAGGCCGACATCTCGGCCGCTATCAGGTGCCTGTTGTTGAAAAGCACATGCTTGGTGGTGATGCACCGGTTGGCGATCCAGGCCGCGCTCCCAATGAGTACCGGCAATCAGGTACTCATTGGGAGTGCGGCTTGCTGGCAGGTGAATCAGCGGTGGTAATCGAAGTAGCCGCCCCCACTTGCAGACGTTCCGTAGTAGGTGCATCCCGTGGTCAGGTAGCCCCTGGCCGCGTATTGCCCCATCACCTTGATGCAATACGACTGCGGCGTGGTCCATACGCGCGTCCAGCCCGGGCCTGTGATGGCCTGAGCTGGGGCCGCGGCCAGGACACTACCACCGGCCACCATGGCAAGGGTCAAGGAAATGGTTGCTAGTCTTTTGGCAAGTTTTGGATTAATCATTTCAATAGATTAATTCATGATGGGCTTTCAGCCCAGCGTCGATCCCTGGTTGGAGCCGGGTGATGTCGAGAGTGTCTTGCCGCACGGCCTGGAGCCGGCTCGCTTTCCATCGCGGCGGACCAGATCCGCGGGATCAGCCTCGAGATGGACCAACGACGACGCCGTTAATCGGACGGTGAACAGCCTCCTCGATTTCCTCGACACGGCCCACTTCAGCCGTGCGTTCAAGCAGGAGTTCGGTGTCCCGCCGACGGCTGTCACGCCGGGCCGCGGCCAGCGGTGAGGGCATCATCGGATTGACGCAGGGACAAACCGCAGCCGTTCCACTACCGCGACGATAGTGAAGAACCGCCCTCCCCTCAGCGCTGGCGCGGGTTTGGGTTCCTGCCACACTTCATGACCGCGTTGCCGCGTAGATGCATGACCTCCAAGTCTGACCCGTGGTTCGGCTGACAGGTCGCCGGTGCCTGGTTGATAAACGAATCAACGGACTTGGAACCGATCGCTCCCTGAATCTCGGGTTCCAGAATCCCGGGATGCACCCCCGCTCCGCTGGGGGATCATGGGTCCCGGCTGGATTGCGGAACGCTTCACGGAATCCGTGCCGGCGCACACTTCGCAGGTGATTGTCGCGATCGGATCCCGCTCGCTGGACCGCTCCGCGGCGTTTGCCGGAAGATACGGCGTCCCTGCAGCCTTCGGTAGCTATGAGGAGCTGGCGGCCTCCGACGTCGACATCATCTACGTGGCCACGCCGCACAACTTCCACTACGAGGCTGCGCTTGTGGCGCTCGACGCCGGCAAGCATGTCCTGGTTGAAAAGCCGATCGGCATCAATCGCGAACAGGCGGCAGGCATCGCCAGCCGGGCAGCCGGGGCCGGCTTGTTCGCGGCCGAAGCCATGTGGACATTCTTCGTGCCCAAGTTCGACGTCATCCGTCAGGTGCTCGACTCCGGAATACTCGGGGACCTCTCAACAGTGTTCGCCGAATACGGCGAGTACTTTGACCGCAGCCACCGGATCTTCGACCCGGCTCTGGCAGGTGGCCCGCTGTTGGACCTCGGGACCTATCCGCTCTCGCTCATCACGTCCGTCCTGGGCGAACCGGACCGTCTCCTGGCGGTCGGTGAACCGCACGAATCCGGAGTCAATGCCCAGCTTTCGGCTGTTATGTCCTGGGCACGGAGGCCTCCCTGACCCTAGACGGGCCGTTCAACATGCCTGGCGGCTTCACCATCCGCTTCCCGGACGGCACCCGACTGGCCCATGAAGAGCCGGCCGGAGGCACTTTGATGGCCTGCACTACGAGGCTGCCGCCGTCGCCCGTGCCATTGCGGCAGGGCAGCTGGAAGTCCCGCAACGGCCGCTCGCCGAATCCATCCGGACCATGGCCGTCGCCGACGCCATCAGGAACCAGCTCGGAATCGTGTTCCCCGGCGAAAGGCCACGGAGTCCATGAACGCCGTTGACCGCGTGCAACGGCGTGAGTACTGTGAGTCCACTCCACTCAAACTGGCTGACGCGCCCCGGTAACGTCCGTAAGCCAACCGCAATGACGGCAGAAGGAGGGACGTGTCGTTCTATCAGCTTTCGCTGATCGCCGCCGTCGCTCTCCTCGGGCCGCTGCTGGCGCTTCCTGTGAAATGGCACCTTCCCGTGGTGGCGGGGGAGTTGCTGGCTGGTATCGCCATCGGGCACACGGGTCTGGACCTGGTGGATTCCTCGGATCGCACGTTCACGTTTGTGGCCGACGTCGGGTTCGCCCTCATTATGTTCGTCGCCGGGACGCATGTCCCGGTGCGGGACGCAGCCATCCGTCCCGCCCTGGGTGGCGGCGCCCTGCGTGCCGGCATCGCCGCGGTGCTTGCGGGCGCCGTCGGAATCGTCATTGCCTTTGTCTTTGGAACCCGGCATGCACCCCTATACATCGTTCTGCTCGCTTCCTCTTCGGCAGCCTTGGTCCTGCCGATCGTCGATTCGCTGCGGTTGACAGGTCCAAAGGTCCTGATGACAACGGCACAGGTTGCGGTGGCGGACGTCGCCTGCATTGTGGCGCTTCCGCTTGCTGTTGACCCACCCAATGCCCCGAGGGCAGCCCTCGGGGCAGCGCTCGTCGCGGGCAGCGCGGCGGTCTTGTTCTTTGTGCTTCGCTGGCTGGAGCGCGGCGGCACGCGCGGACGGGTGCATGATTTGTCCGAGGACCGGAAGTTCGCCCTGGAGTTGAGGATCCAACTTGCGCTGCTCTTCGCACTCTCCGGGCTTGCCGTCGCAGGCCATGTGTCCATCATGCTGGCCGGGTTCTCCTTCGGACTGGTGGTCGCAGCGGTGGGCGAACCCCGGCGGCTGGCTCATCAACTCTTCGCCGTCAATGACGGCTTTCTAGGGCCGGTGTTCTTTGTCTGGCTGGGAGCATCGCTCGATCTTCGGGACCTTGCGGGAAGCCCCAGAATGATTCTCCTCGGGATTTCCCTTGGCCTGGGAACCCTCCTGGTCCATGGAAGCCTGCGGCTACTCGGCCAGCCTCTGCCGCTTGCGGTGCTTGCAGCGTCCCAGTTGGGAGTGCCGGTTGCCGCCGCCACTATCGGCTCCCAATTGCAGTTGCTGGGACCGGGAGAAGCCGCAGCCATAATCCTCGGTGCACTCATCAGCATCGGGGCAAGCACCATCGCGGGTTCCCGGGCGGCACGCACATTTTCGCGGTCCGCCGCGGCACAGGCGGGCAAGCCATCTGAGGACGGCCCGACCGTCGTTGGGTAGTTCGCTTAAGCCACAGGGCGACGAGCC
>NZ_AUPJ01000171.1 GCF_000427315.1 Arthrobacter sp. TB 26 | reverse complement strand
GGCGGGAGGACCTGAATTGGGCTGGGCGTAGGGTGGAAGTTAGACGATAGGAGCACTTCATGAAGAAAATCCTCATGGTACTGACCAGCGTTTCCGAGATCGGCGATACCGGAGAGAAGACCGGCTACAACGTGGCCGAAGCTGCACATCCCTGGAAGGTCTTTAAGGATTCCGGGCATTTCGTCGACTTCGCGTCCATCCAGGGCGGCCAGCCCCCGCGCGATGAGGTGGACTCAGCAGATCCCATCCAGGTGGCCTTCACGGAGGACGAGACCACCCGCGCCGGTCTCTACAACACTGCCCGCGTCGACGTCGTTGATCCCGACCAGTACGACGCCGTCTTCCTCGTGGGCGGCCACGGCACCATGTGGGACTTCCCGGACAGCGAAGGCTTGCAGAATCTGGTGGCCAGCGTCTACAACGCCGGCGGCTTGGTGGGCGCGGTCTGCCACGGACCGGCCGGCCTGCTGAACGTGGAATTAAAGAACGGGCTTCGCCTCGTCGAGGGTCGGAAGGTGGCCGCCTTCACCAACGACGAGGAGGTTGCCGCAGGGAAGGACAAGGTCATCCCGTTCTTTTTGGCAGACCGGCTCGAGGAACAGGGCGCCACCCACGTCTCCGCCGATGTCTTTGAGGAGAAGGTCGTGGTTGACGACCGGCTGGTGACCGGCCAGAACCCGGCCTCAGCCGCCGGCGTGGCCAAGGAGATGGAGAAGCTCTTCGCAGAGGTCATCCACCAGGAAAAAGCCGAGGAACAGCACGAGACGGAGGCTCTGCGCGCCGAGAAGGACGCCGAGAAAAACGCCAGGAAGGCTGCTGCGGCAGGCACCGAGCACTGACGCCGGCAGCGCACTGAAACTGGCCCGTCCTTCGCACCGTCTACGGAGCTACCAGACGCAAAGTCAGGGGCAAGTCTCGCCGGTGCAGGGGCGATGTGCTCACCACCCGGCCGTACCCGGGCCACCCTTGAACGGGCCAACGATCTGCGCGGTGATCCAACCGCCGTAGAAGTCACCTTCCTGGAAGGTCACCTGCTCGCCGTTGACCTCGCAGGAGTCCATGTGACCCGGGTAGAGGGCCACCCGGGTACTGAGCGCCTCGAAACCCCGGGTGGGTTCCGGGTAGGTCCACCCGGCACGGGGCACGACGACTCCGCCGGCAACGAGGTCGAAGTAGTGCGCTTCTCCCTTGAACTCGCAGAAGCTGGTGCCCTCGGCCGGGACAAGGACGCCGGCAGTGAATGAGTCCGATGGCAAGTAGTAAACAGGCGGATGACTCGTCTCCAGGACGCGCACTGCATCGGTGGTGTCGGCAATGACCTGCCCGCCAAGCCGCACGACAACCCGTTCGGATCGCGGTTCGACCCGTGGCGGCCGCGGGTAGTCCCACACCGATTCTTGACCGGCTTTGGGTTTAATGGGCTGGGGACGCCGGAAGGAGCCGGTAAAACCTTGAGCAGGAGTCATGTCCCCATGCTGTCACCTTCTGCTGGGATTCCACCGGGGCCCGGTGGAGAGCCGATGCTTGGCAGGGATGTTTAGGGCAGACTGGTGGCGTGAACGGAATCCGGTGGGTGCTGCACGTCGATCTCGACCAGTTCATCGCGGCCGTCGAAGTGCTCCGGCGGCCGGAGCTTGCAGGCAGGCCGATCATTGTCGGCGGCCGGGGCGACCCCACGGAGCGAGCTGTGGTGTCGACCGCGTCCTACGAAGCCAGGGCGTTCGGTGTGGGTTCCGGAATGCCCCTACGCATTGCGGCCCGGAAAGTGCCCGACGCTGTGATCCTGCCCGTCGATCAGGAGGCTTACCTCGCGGCGTCTGACACGGTCATCGCTACCTTGCGCGAGCAGCCCGGCGCCACCGTGCAGGTGCTGGGTTGGGATGAAGCCTTTGTTGGCGTTGAGACAGAGAACCCGGAGTCCTACGCCCGGCAGGTGCAGGCCGCTGTCCTGGAGCGAACGCTGCTGCATTGCAGCGTGGGCATCGGCGACACCCTGGTCCGGGCCAAGGTCGCCACCGGTTTCGGCAAGCCGGCGGGCGTCTTCCGTCTCACTGCCGGGAACTGGCTCGACGTCATGGGCAGCCGGCCCACCAGGGACCTGTGGGGCGTCGGAACCAAAGTGTCGGGCCGGCTGGCAAAACTCGGCATTAACACAGTCGCCGAGCTCGCCGCGTCCGACCCCCAAGACCTCGTCCCGGAGTTCGGACCCAAGATGGGTCCGTGGTACGCGGAGCTCGGTCGCGGGGACGGCGCCAGCGTTGTGGACGACACCCCGTGGGTTGCCCGCGGTCATAGCCGGGAGACCACCTTCCAGCGGGACCTGACCGGGCCCGCCCAGGTGGACGACGCCGTGCGGGAGCTGACAGCGCGTGTCCTTGAGGATGTTGTGGCCGAAGGACGGCCCGTGGTTGGGCTGACCCTCAAGGTTCGGTACGCGCCGTTCGTCACCAAGACCCACGCGAGGAAGATTCCCGCGACATTTGACCAGAATGAAATCCTCGCGCAGGCCTTGGACCTCGCAGCCGGAATCGAAGCGGGCCGTCCGATCCGGCTCCTGGGCGTGCGGGCAGAAATGGCACTGCCCGACGATGCCCGACAGGGACATACGCCGACGCGCGGCGGTTGGTGACGGCGTCGTACATCGCTCCCGCCGCAGCGTTTGCCCTGGCCTTTGGGCGAAGGTGGTCACTTTTCGTCCGGGCGAGCCCGGTTAGGCCAATCACCGAGTAACGCGGCGAGGAGCCCCGGCCGCTCGTGCTTGTGCATGGCCCGCGCCGTCCGGCCACGAGCAGGGCCTGCCCCGGGAAGGTGCCCGACCCGACGTCGACCGCCCATTCGGCGAAGATTCGGCCCGGCCACGCCGCGCGCGATGTGGCAACCCAGGCCGCCGGTCGTGGAGTGACCCATCCCTGGCAGAACCGGACAGGACGCTGTTGATCCGTCGCTCCCTGTCAACACCGTCTTAATCGATTCGTGGCAGCAACACCACCCGAAACTATGTGGCCTCCCGGGACCCCGTGGGGCGCTGGCTGAATGATACAAGGCGCGACTGCATCTCCCAGTACGGAGTGGCGG
>NZ_AUPJ01000170.1:9184-12376 GCF_000427315.1 Arthrobacter sp. TB 26 | reverse complement strand
TGCCCGGTATGGCAGGGAGCCGGAACTCACCCGCCGGACCCCCAACACACCAAGCTCGGCAACAGTCAGCGAAGGATGTGCCAGCACATTAACAGGTAGCCCAATGCCAGCGGTGATGATCTGGATGTCCTCCGGAATCACAAGTCCGGGGACAAAGATGCCGTCCGCCCCGGCATCGGCGTAGGCAGAGGCGCGGAACAGGACGGCATCCACAGTGGCCTGTTCACCGAACCATATGTTGTCCACCCGGGCGTTGAGGAACATTGCCGGGCTGCGTCGCTTGACGGCGGCAACCTTCTCGGCAAAGGCTGCGGGATCGACCAGGTGCCCGGCCGTGCTGTCCTCCAGGTTGACCCCGGCCACGCCGAGGGCAGCCAGTTGGGCCACAAGCTCCGCAACCTCGGAAGGGTCATCGGAGTAGCCGTCTTCGATGTCCGCCGTGACGTGCACAGGCAGGCGGCACAGCTGCGCCACCAGTGCGGCGGTCTCCGCCTTGCTGGACCGGCCTCCGTCGGGCAGGCCGGCACTTGCCGCAATACCAAAGCTGGTAGTGCCGACGGCCGGGAATCCCGCTGTCGCAAATGCCAAGGCGGATCCGATGTCCCACGCATTGGGAAGCAGGAGTGGCTCCATAGTGTGGTGGAGTTCCCGAAACGTCGCCATTTTCATTCCCTTCCCTGCCAACTGCCTAGGTGAATACCTTTGCAGTCTACAAACGCGGCTGGGCGCTGCAAGGGATGGATGTTTCTCACCTGGCTAAAGAAATCCGGCATCGAGGACGGCGCCCCGTCCCTCCTCACCGGGACGGAGGGTGCCGGGTCCGGTCAATCCAGTGAACCCTGTACTGTCTTGAGTGCGGCCGGGACGGACTCAGTTACCACGTCGTGCCATCACCTGCCGCGGGTCGATAAGCCGGGGCAACCAGGAACAGGAAACGCGATGACAGCGGAGAACACCGCAGCCCGGGATACATCACGTGCAGCTGTAGTTCAAGACAAGCCCGGTGCGATGCCGCTTGGTGCCCGGCGTCTGGTCATGATCGGAGGGCTGTGCGTGCCGGTCGGTCTGGTGGCCGGACCGTATCTCCTGGGCGCCCAACTGCTCGCCGTCGCCGGGGTCATCATGGTGGCGGCTGCCGTCTCCTACCGGGTCCAGGCGCCGTGGTTCTCGCGACTGTCCTGGGTGGTCGTCGGGGCGGGGGCACTCTGGCTGGGCGGGACGGCCGCTTACTGGGGAGCCATCATCGCCGCGGCTGCGTCGTCCGCTGAAGGTCCCACATTCATCCCCTTGCTTTTCACGGCCGGCACGGTGTCGTTTGTGATCATGGCCGGTGCCGCTGTGTCAGCCGTGGTGTTGCGGATGGTTCGTTCGCGTCGAAATACCGTCAGCATGGTCTGAAACCTCTCTGGTGGGTGCCCGCCACCCGCGCCAGTGCCCTCGGGCGATACGCCTTGGTCTCCTGCCGTTACTTTGCGGCGTCGGTGAGTTTCTGGCGGAAATCTGCCTCGGTGTTGAGTGTCAGTTTTTTGCCGTTCAGGAAAAACGTGGGGGTTCCCGTCACACCGAGGGCTTTGCCGTCGGCGACGTCCTTACGGATCCGGTCAACGGTTTTCTCATCCGCCACAGCGGCGTCGTACTTTGTCAGGTCCAGTCCCAGCTCCTGTGCGAAGGTCCTGAACAGCGGTGCCTGGGAATCCTGCTTTTCGCCCCACTGGGGCTGGGTTTCGAACATCCTGGCAGACATCTGTTCGTACTTGCCCTGCTGTGCGGCGGCTTCCACGGCCAGGGCTGCCGTGCCCGAGTTCCGGTGCCCCGGCAGGGGGAAATAGCGGTTCACGAACGTAATCCGGTCACCGTACTCCTTCTTGAGTTCCTCGACGAGCGGCTGGGCGTCGCGGCAGGATTCGCATTCGAAGTCCAGGAATTCAACCAACTGCGCTTTTTCCGTAGTGGGCGAGGTGACGCGGTGGCTGTCTTCGCGGACCAGCAGCGCGTCGGCTGCCGGCTGCAGGGCGGGTGGTGCCGGCTTGGTGGTGGTGAAGACCGCGTACCAGATGATGCCTGCGGCGACGATGACCCCCAGCAGGATCCAGATGACGAGGCGGGCCTTCTTGGCGGGGTCTCCTGGGCCGGGAGCGGGTTTCATGGTGGTCTGTGTCATTAGTGCGGGATGCTTTCCTGGTCGCGGTGGGCGGCGGGTTCGATTTGGAAGGTGGAGTGTTCGACGCTGATGTCGAAGTGTTCGGCGACGCAGCGCTGCAGCTCGGCCAGGATGGTGGCGGCATGCCCATCGGTCATGCAGCTGTCCTCGACCGTGACGTGTGCCGAGAGGACCGGCGTCCCGGAGGCCACGAGGGAGGCGTGCAGGTCATGGACGTCGATCACGTGGGGCAGTGCCAGGATGTGTTCTCGGACCTTGGCCATGTCCAGGCCCTGCGGGGCGTTTCCATCAGCACGTGGTCGTGGTCGTGGTCGTGGCCGCTCATGCGTGGGACTCCAAAGTGTGAGGTTCGGTCGGATGAAGCTGTTGACAGGTCAGTTGTGGGAGTCGAGGCCCCGGAGCGCCTTGCGTAAGGACTCGGCGGAGGGAAGGCCGGCCAGGCCTTTTCCGGTGCGGTAGAGGCGGCAGCTCAGGGCCGGTGTCGATTCGGCCGGAAACAGGTCCCGTCCTTCAGCGGTGAAGGAGGGGGAGCCGTGGAACTGGAGTTCCTGGGCTTCGTTCTCGCAGGCTACCTCGCGGACGGTCAGGGGTTCCGCGTCCCTGCCTTCTGCGACCAGAACCTCACGGAACAGCTTCAGTGCCGGAGCGCCGTTCGGGCAGCCCGGGATGGTGCGCAGTTCGAAGTCCATGGCTCAGGCGTCCCTGCAAACCGAACCCGGGCCGAGGGGGAGGGCCACCGGTCCGGGAGCGGAACCACAGCCGTCGCAGCAGTCCTCCGTTGTGGCGCCGGCGGCCGGTGCGGCGTGGGGGGCCGCACTGTGGGGCACAGCGCAGCAGACGTCGCCACTCCAGGCGTTGACGCCTTCACGGACCGCAATCACGGCGATCACCAGGGCGGCACTGGCGTCGGCCCACCACCATCCGAGCGTGCTGTTCAGCACCAGCCCGACCAGCAGAACGGCGGAGAGGTAGGTGCACAGGAGAGTCTGTTTGGAGTCCGCTACCGCCGTCCGGGAGCCGAGCTCGCGGCC
>NZ_AUPJ01000170.1:0-9174 GCF_000427315.1 Arthrobacter sp. TB 26 | reverse complement strand
GGCGCTGCAGCCAGGACAGTACCGGCATGATGGCCAGGCTGAGCGCCGCGATGACGATGCCCGGAGTGGAGTGCCGGGCGTCGCCGCCGCCGGCCAGGGACGTGACCGAGTCGAAAGTAACGAAGGCGGCGAGGGCGAAGAAGGAGACGGCGATGAGCCGCAGGGTCAGGTGCTCGCGCCGTTCCGGATACTTGGCGGAGAACTGCCAGGACAGGACGACGGCGGACGCCACCTCGATCACCGAGTCCAGGCCGAAGCCGATCAGGGCCGAGGAGTCGGCCACACCGCCCGCCCAGAGAGCGGCGACGGCCTCGATGACGTTGTAGCTGATGGTCGAGGCGGCGAAGAGCCGGATCCGCCGGCTGAGCACGGCGCGGCGGACGGGGTCCGGTCCGAGCTCGACGGCCGTCATGCCAGGCACGTCCCGTCGGGAGCGCAGCAGGCCGGGTCCACCGAAAGGACGACCCCGAGCAGGTCACTGATCGCGTGTCCCAGCTTCGCGTCGGCGAGCTCATACCGGGTCCGCCGTCCGTCCGGAACGGCCACTACCAGCCCGCAGCCGCGCAGGCACGTCAAATGGTTCGACATGCTCTGCCGTGACACTCCGAGGGTGTCGGCCAGGTCGGACGGGTAGGCGGGTGCTTCTGCCAGCGCCAGGAGGATCCGGGCCCGGGTCGGATCGGAGACAGCGTAGCCGAACCGTGCCAGCACCGGGGCGTGCGTCAGGGTTTCCATGACACAAAAGTACATGCGTCAATGTATTCAAGCAATTATGTACTGTCACGATGCGTTCCACCTCAGGGGTCAGAACGGGCAGCTGGCTCCTGGGCGTCACGGCCCGGCGCACGGCGCGCCGGCGTTGGGGAGGGCGCAGCGGGTGCGGGCAACGCGGCCTAATACCGGGGCCGTTATCGGGACAGCGCTGACGATCAAAATGCTGGCTCTCGCGCCTGGCCTACGACCTCGAATCCCTGGCCAGTCCCGCGCTGGCAGCAGCACTGCTGACGGTGCTGTCCTTCCACGAGCTGTTCCTGGGAACCGTGGCCGGCTTCCTGTTCTCGGCGGCGCTGGTGGTGACCACCAGTTGCCGGCGGCGCATCCAGCTCCGCCGGAGGGTTCGCTGTGGCACCGGACCACCCTGGGCGCCCGGATCTTTGCCAGGACGCCGGAACTGCGGGGGCTGATGGCGCTGAACCTGGTGGTGGCGGCCGCCACAGCCCTGGTGCTCGTCAACACCGTGGTTTATGCCCGGGAACTCTTCGGCGGCTCAAATGCCGACGTCGCCCTCGCCCTGGCCTGTTTCGGCGCGGGATCAATGGTCATCGCGCTGGCGGCCCCCAGGATTCTGGACCGTGTCTCTCCCACGCGTGTTTCATCATCACCTACCCGGCCGCAGGATGGATCGGCGCCACTGCCGGCCAGCCCGCCGCAGCCGCCGTCCTCGCGGCGGTGGCTACAATCGGTACCGTGGCGGCCCTGAGATTCTGGCCCGCAACATCCAGGACCGGCCCCGCGCCGGCAACCGCGAAAGGGTGATCCGGTGGACAACGTACAACGCGCTGGCGCACCGAGCTTGCACCACAACGAAGCTCCCGACTCCCGCCGGCTCGACACCGCCACGGCCACGTTCCGGATGCTCTCGGATCCCACCCGGCTGCATATCCTCTGGCTCCTGGCCCAGGAACCCTCCGACGTGACGTCCCTGGTGGAGCGCACCGGTGCGTCCCGGACATCCGTCAGCCAGCATCTGGCCAAGCTGCGCTTCAGCGGCCTCGTCACCACATAAAAAGAGAGCCGCCGCGTCGTGTACAGTATCGCCGACGGACACCTGACTCGTCTCGTCATGGAGGGCCTGAACCACGCCGACCACAAAGTCACCGGCGAACCCACCCACGACTGACCCCGCCTGCCCGACAGCGACACTGAAGACGCCTGCCTTCGTCCGGAGTCGCCTCAGCCCGCGCTGCGCGGGGCAAACATGATGACGGCGACGCCGAGCAGGCAAATCAGGGATCCGGCGACATCCCAACGGTCCGGGCGGAAACCGTCAAGGATCATGCCCCAGGCCAGCGAGCCCGCCACAAACACGCCGCCGTAGGCTGCGAGGATGCGGCCGAAGTGCGCGTCCGGCTGGAGGGTCGCGACGAACCCGTAGATACCCAGGGACAGGACGCCGAGTCCGGCCCACCACCAGTCCTTGCCTTCGCGGACGGCCTGCCAGACCAACCAGGCGCCACCAATTTCGGCCGCCGCGGCAAGAATGAACAGAAGGATGGTTTTTACGGTAGTCACAACTCATCGTGGCAGGGCGGGGGGCCTAACCCCGAACGGGCCTTCCGCTGTGCGTCGAAAGTGCCCGCATGAGCCCTCATGGGGTCGGTGGCGCGGTTCCGCCCGCTGATCGACGGCAACTACCGCGCTCCCTCAGTGGGGAGCGCGGTTGGTCCCGATGTTTTTCCCTGTTGTCATCCGGGGTCGCCAGCGAAGACCACTGAGATCTCCGGGGCTGTCATCAGTGAGTTGTGCACGGTGCAGTGCGAGGCGACGGCGAGCAGGGCCCCTCGCCGCTCCTCGGGCATGCCAGTGGGGGTGGTGAGCCGCACCTCGATCCGGGCGACGCGTGCGGGGCGCGAGCCCATCCGGAAATCCGCCTCGACGGCCAGTCCCTCGGTGGGCAGGTCGTGCCGGCGCAGGTATCGCCGGGCGTAGAACGCGACACAGCCTGCGAGGCTGGCGATGAACAGTTCCGTCGGAGTCGGGCCGGTGTCTTCCCCGCCGTCGCTGGCCGGCTGGTCGGTCCGGATGACGTGGCCGCGGACATTGATGTCGAAGCGGTCACCGCCCAGGTGCACGACCCGTACCGGCTGGATATCGTCGGGTTCATGGCCCGTGGCCGGCTTGATGCTGCCCGACGCCGTGATGGCTGGTTCGCTGCTCATGTGTGCTCCTGGATCCGTCGGTTGGGCATGTCCCACGAGCCCCGGTCCGGGGTCCGGTAGTTACTTATCCTACGAAGCCGGGGCTGAAGCCGGCGCGGCCGCCATTTTCGCGCGGACCTCGTCCATGTCCAGCTCTTTGATGCCGGTGATGAGATGCTCCAGCCCGGTCGCGTTCATCGCCCCCGGCTGGGAGAAGACCAGGATTCCCTCCCGGAATGCCATCAGGGTGGGGATGGAGGAGATGCGGGCGGCGGCGGAGAGGCCGGGCTCGGCCTCCGTGTCCACCTTTGCGAAGACGACGTCCGGGTGGTTGTCCGATGCCTTGCTGAAAGTCGGTGCGAACATCCGGCAGGGGCCGCACCAGGCTGCCCAGAAGTCCACCAGCACGATGTCGTTGCCGGTGATGGTGTCGTTGAAAGTCTTTTCGGAAATGTCGATGGTTGCCATATGAAAACAATATACCCCCAGGGGTATAGGCGCAAGCGATCCGTTCCGGCTTGCTTTTATACCCCCAGGGGTATCATGATGGTAGGGAGGATGCCCGCCCGGGCTCCCGGACATCGTGGAAGGACACCAGCATGAAGAGCATTTCAGTGAACGACCTGGCTGCACTCGGGCCGGAGGCATCCATCATCGACGTCCGGGAAGAGGAAGAGTACTTGGAGGCTTGCGTCCCGGGAACCAGGAATATTCCTCTATCGCGTTTTCAGCAGTCCCTCGGTGACGTTCCGATCGGGCGGACCGTCTATGTGATGTGCGCTTCCGGTGGCCGGAGTTCACGCGCCACGGCGCACCTCACGGCCGACGGCTACGATGCGGTAAATGTCATGGGCGGCATCACGGAGTGGTATCGCAACGGTCACCCGGTCAACTACCAGGCCGGCGGCAAGTGAGCATGTCCTCCACAGCCAGCTTCCCGCAACTCCAACCCCGCCCGGATCCCGGCAGCCGCCGCACGGTGAACCGTCTTAAGCGCGCCCAGGGGCAGCTCACTGCCCTGATTGCCGCCGTCGAGTCCGGCGCCGACTGCCGGAATGTCGTCACCCAGCTCACCGCGGTCCGCGGAGCCTTGGATAAAGCCGGATTCGAACTGATCTCGACGGCGATGCGCGACTGCCTCGCAGAGCCTGCGGACCTCCCTGCCACAGGTGCGGTGCGGTCTGAGGATGCGGGCGGGAGCCTTACTTTGGAGGAAATCCGCGCACTCTTCCTGCGCCTGACCTAAACGGTCCCGGCCCCGTTCCTGAGAAACCCCGAAAACCTCGTTTTTGTAGCGCAACAGCCCCGTCCTACCGAAAGGTCCAGCACATGGAAATCACCCCCCAGCAGCTCGCCGAACAGCTTAAGAGCGGCAGCGACGCCCAGATTGTGGATGTCCGCGAATCAGCTGAAGTTGCCGACGGCATGATCCCCGGCGCCAAGCACGTCGCCCTTGGCGAACTGGCCAGCCACCTCAACGACCTGGACAAGTCCCGCCCCGTCATCGCCGTCTGCCGCAGCGGACGCCGCAGTGCAGCAGCCGCGGACCAGCTCACGGCGGCAGGTTTCACCGCCTACACCGTGCCCGGCGGAATGCTCGATTGGGCAGCCGCAGGCTTCCCCGTCAGCTGACCCCCTAGACTGCCCGGGTGGCATGCCCCCAAGTGCCGCCCGGGCTTCCACCTGCCCGGGGCCTGTCCCTGACATGGCCAACGGACGGTGGATGGCGGTTTCGTGCAAACGCGGGTCCGCCACCAGAAATGCTCCAAGATATACCGAAAGAGACTATGACTTCCTTGAATACGACCAACGCCATTGATTCCGCTCCCAAATCCATTGATGCCTCGACCCTGAAGGCCTGGGAAGACAATCACGACGACCTGATGATCATTGACGTGCGCAGCGGTGCCGAGTTCGATTCCATGCACATCAGGGGCTCGTACCATGTCCCGCTCGCCATGCTCAGCGAGCACACTGAAGAGTTCGCGGCGAAAATGGGCACCCGCGTGGTCCTGGTATGCCAGTCCGGCAACCGGGCCGAGCAGGCCCGCAAGCACCTGGACGCCGTCGGGCTGGCTGGCGCCAGTGTCCTGTCCGGGGGAGTTCCCGCCTACTCGGCGGCCGGCGGAAAGGTGGTCCGCGGCCGTGGCACCTGGGCGCTGGAGCGTCAGGTCCGGATGACCGCGGGCTCGCTCGTCCTGGCCGGCGTGCTCGGCAGCAAATTCGTCTCGCCCAAACTGGGTCTGATTGCCGGCGGCATCGGCGCGGGCCTGACCTACTCTGCCGCGACCAACAGCTGTGCCATGGGCCAGATGCTCTCCAAGATGCCGTGGAACCGCTCCGCGAACGAGCCCACCGCCCACCAGGCGCTGCAGAACCTGGACTCCCGGGCATGATCCTCTCCGCGGCGGCGTTCGGGCTGATCGTCGGCGGCCTGCTGGGCCTGGTTGGAGGCGGCGGGTCAATTCTCGCCGTGCCCGCCCTGGTCTATGGCGTAGGGCTGCCGCTTGCCGCGGCAATCCCGACGTCGCTGGTCGTCGTCGGCGCCTCCTCCGCCGTCGCGGTGCTGCCCCGGCTGCGCTCCGGGGTGAACTGGAGACTGGCGCTGATCATCGGCGCCGCAGGCACCGTGACCGCGTACCTCGGCGCGATGGTCAACCGGCTCCTGGACCCGAAGATCCTGCTCCTGGCTTTTGCCGCGATCATGGTCTTCGCCGGCATCCGGATGCTGATGCCGTCCAAAACCGCCGGCGGCGCCTGCGCGCTGCCCGAAGGCGGCGTCAACTGGCGCAGCTGCCTGCCCAAGGCAATCGCGACCGGCGCCGTCGTCGGGTTCCTGACCGGCCTGCTCGGCGTCGGCGGCGGCTTCCTGATCGTCCCGGCCCTCACCCTGGTTCTCGGGCTCCCGATGGCGGTGACCGTGGGGACGTCCCTGGTGATCATCGTGATCAGCTCGGCCGCCGGCTTTGCCGCCCACCTGGGTGACCTGCAGATTGACTGGGCTGTCACGGCCGCCTTCGCCGGAACCGCGATGGTCGCCTCGCTCGCGGCCGGGCGGATCGGCAGCAGGATTCCGGACAAGGCACTCAAGCGTGGCTTTGGCATCCTCGTCCTGGTGATCGCCGCCTACGTCGCTGTGCAGGCGCTCCTCTCCTGAGAGTGCCTGCAAGGGAAAGAAGAAAGCGCCGGAGGACATGTCCTCCGGCGCTTTCCTGTTCCTCAACGCCCGTGCCGGGCGAGTCGACCTACCATCCGAACAGCTTCGCCAGGAAACACTTGCCGGCCGACTTCTCCTGTTCGTGCCCACGGCAACGCTGGGTGGCCGGGACCCCGCGCATCACCAAGTTAACGTGCTGGCTGCAGCCGGTCCGGCGTGCCGGGGCGGCTAAAGCCTTCGAAAGGGTAGCGTGTCGTACCTAGGGGGATGTCGTGGAAGAAATCCTGATTGCAGGCGGGAAAGGGCGGCTCGGTGTCAGCGGGGCAGGGTTTCTCACCTGTTCTGGAGGCCCGGTTCACAGGTCGACCTTGACGACGCCATGAAGTCCATCGAGAAAATGCAGGGCCTGAGCGCCGGCCGGGCGTTGCCTCTCCTGGTCGAAATCTCTGATGTGACCATGAGTGCCGCCGCGAGGGGCGCCTTTGAACGCGCCAGGGCCGTCTCGGCTGTGGCTATGGTGGGATCCACCGTCGTCGACAAGGTCGTGGCGGCCGCCCTGGGACGGCACGGCTTCTGTCCGCACGCCTACTTCACCTCGCGCGCGGAGGCAACTGAATGGCTGGTTAGTCTCGCCTCGTCACGGGGCCGTGGGCTGCGCCAGGCATAGCGTCTCCGCTCTCTGATGAGCCAGGGGTGCGAGGCGTCGTCACCACGTCCGCCTCCGGCAGGAAGATCCTCTTGATTCCCCTGCGTATCGGGAGGATTGTTGGCCTTGCCGGACGACGTAGTGCCGCGAAGACGCGGTTTCCATAGCGGGAGGCGCAATGGCGGCAGGAATGGTATTTCGGATTGTTGTCGGAGTCGACGGGTCGGACTCTTCGCTGGCGGCTCTTGACTGGGCCCTTGAAGAAGCGCGGCTGCGGTCAGGGGAGGTTTACGTTGTCACAGCCTGGCACTACCCCGTCATAGGTGACGCAGCCGGCAGGGCTGAGGACCATGAATCATTCGGAGACAATGCCCGGAGTGTGCACGCTGACGCTTTGCAGCGGTCATCCGCAGCCGGGGGGACGGTCACCGGTGAAGTGACGGAGGGCCATCCCGCCGAAGTGCTTCTGAAAGCTGCTGCGGGGGCGGATCTCCTGGTGGTCGGATCGCGTGGCCATGGCGGCTTCGCCGGAATGCTGCTGGGCTCGGTATCCAGCCATGCGGTGCACCATGCCCATTGCCCGGTGCTGGTCGTCCGCAGCGGCGCGGATACAATCCAAGGCTGAGCGCCGGTGCCCGAGCCTCAAGGGCTCACATCCGCGCAGGCAACCCGACTGTTGGAAACCATCGGCCCCCAACGCGGTTCCCCTGAAACACACCGGCCTCCCGGGTGGTTCCCGGCGACGTTGTCCATACCCGGGTCGGCGACATCGTCCCTGCACTGTGGGCCGTGTTGATGGCACCGGTTCCCGGCGCCCTGCTGCTGCTGATACTCGCCGCGACCGCCTCGGGCGGCTTCATCGCGGACCGGCTCAAGTACCCGCGTTCAGGAAGCTGAAGCTGCATACCGGAAGCCTGCCTCCCGGGTGGCGGGCCAACAGCTAAGGTCGGCTGGCTGGCACAGTGAGGGCGGCGGACCGTTTGCCGGTCCGCCGCCCTCACGGTCAGTCAATCACTTCAGATGGTGCCTGGATCAGTTGCTGGCAATGGATGCCAGTGGCTGCCGGGTTGCCCAGGCGGCGTAGCTGCCGTCGAGTTCGACGACGTCGTAGCCGGCGCGGCGCAGCGCGCTGGCCGCGACGGAGTTCCGGACGCCGCTTTGGCAGTAGCTCACGATGGTGCCCTCGGCCGGGAGCTCGTCCAGGTGCCACATCACGCGGCCGCCGCTGAGCTGGTGGGAGCCCGGGATGTGTCCGGCGGTGTGTTCAGTGCGGTTCCGGACGTCCAGGACCATGGCGGCGTCGAAGTTCTCGAGGTCTTCAGGCGCGATGAGCTTCGGGGTGCTGACCGGCAGGCCCTCGAAGCCGGTGACGTAGCCGGCGACCTTGTCGATGCCGACGCGGACCAGGTGGTCCCACATCTCCTGCGCTGCGGACTGGTCAGGGGCCAGGAGCACGAGCGGGTTCTTGTCGGTTTCCGGGTTCACCACCCAGGCGCCGAAGCTGGCCACGGATTTGCCGGCCGGGACGTTGAGGGAGCCGGTGACGGTACCTTCGTGGACCTGGTCGTTGGGGCGGGTGTCGATGAACGTCACCGTGTCCGCGGCGAGGTCCTTCGCGACGGCGGCGAGGTCGAGTTCGGCCAGCGGGGCGCGTTCGCCCATCACGGCCGGGCCTTCACGGTTCTCCCGCTTCATCCGGCCGAAGTACGCGTGCGCGTCGGGCTGGCCGTCGAGGAGTTCATCAATGAAGCCCTGCTCGTCGTTGGCGGCCAGGTACGGGCCCCACCAGGAGTAGAGCCGCTCGTAGCCGACCGTGGAGGACGCGATCGCGCCCAGGGCCTTGCCGCAGGCACTGCCGGCGCCGTGGCCCGGGTGGACCTGGACGTGGTCCGGCAGGGTCAGGAACTTCTCCCGCAGGCTCGCGAAGAGCTGCTTGGCCCCGCCGAAGCGGGTGTCCACCCCGCCGGCAGCCTCATCCAGCAGGTCCGGGCGGCCCAGGTCCCCGGAGAAAACAAAGTCACCCGAGAGCAGGTACCCGGGGGTGTCGGCAAACGCACCATCGGTGACCAGGAAGGACAGGTGCTCCGGGGTGTGGCCGGGCGTATGCAGGGCCTTCACCGTGATGTTGCCCAGGGTGATCACATCATTGTCATAGAGGCGCTCAGCCTCGAAACCGTACTGCCAGTCCACTCCACCCTCACCGGAAACATAAGCAGTGGCACCGGTCGCGGCCGCCAGCTCCCGGGTGCCCGAGAGGAAATCCGCATGGATGTGGGTCTCGGTCACGGCAACAATCGTCATGCCGTTCTTCGCAGCCAGAGACTGGTACACCGCGATGTCACGGCGCGGGTCAACGACCAGCGCCTCACCCTTGGCCTGGCAGCCAATGAAGTAACTGGCCTGGGCAAGATCTTCGTCGTAGATGCGTTCCAGAAGCATGTGCTCTCCTTCGT
>NZ_AUPJ01000169.1 GCF_000427315.1 Arthrobacter sp. TB 26 | reverse complement strand
CAGCGCGGGACTGGCCAGGGATTCGAGGTCGTAGGCCAGGCGCGAGAGCGACAGGGCCCGCGTGTAGTGCCGTTCATCGGGCAGCACGACCGGGATCAGGGCCTGAAAGGCCGGCGTGAACGTCGCCGACGCACTCTGCAGCACGAAGACCAGCAGATAAATCTGCCAGACGTGGTCAACCAGCGGCAGCAGCATGGCGATGCCCGCCCGGATCAGGTCGGCGCCGACCAGGACCGCTTTCTTGGGCAGCCGCTCCACCACGGCAGCCATCAGGGGTGCGACGAAGACTTAGGCCATCATTTTGATGGTGAGCGCTGTCCCGAGTACGGCCCCGGCGTCACCTCCGGACAGGTCAAAGGCCAGCAGGCCCAGCGCCACCGTGAGAAGACCGGTGCCGAGCAGGGCAACGATCTGCGCCGAAAAGAGCTTCCGATAGACCGGAACAGCGAGGACTTCAAGCAACGGGGCTCCTCGGGTCAGCGGGCCATTCAACGTGTGCTTATGTGTGCACACGATAGCCTAGTCCCCCCGCGCCGGCGCACGCCTGCTGCGGGATTACGCCGTCCGGTGGTGGTCGGTGCCGCGCATGCGGATGGCGACGAGGGTACCGGACAACGCTGTCAGGCCCGCGACGACGCCGACGCCGAACGCGTCGGCGATGATCCCGGAGAGCAGCGCGCCGACAGCGAATCCGCCGTCGCGCCAGAGACGGTAGATGCCGACAGACCGGGCCCGCCACTGCGGGTGGGCGACGTCACCGATGGCCGCAAGCAGGGTGGGATACACCATGGCCGTTCCGAGGCCCAGGAGGACAGCGGCGGTCAGCCAGATCCCGAAGTCCTGGCCCACGGCGATCATTCCCAGGGCGGCGGCCTGGACGAGCATGCCGCCCACGATCAGCCATTTGCGCCCGTATTTGTCCGACAATGCCCCGGTGACGAGCTGCGCTGCGCCCCAGACGGCGGGATAGACGGCGGCGAGAATGCCGATCTTTTCGATCGTCAGACCTGCGGCGGCAAACAGGACGGGGAACAGGCCCCAGGCGAGGCCGTCGTTGAGGTTGTTGACCATCCCGGCCTGGCTGACCGAGGAGAGTGATTTGTCCCGGAAGCTGGTGAGGGTGAAGATTTCCCGGTTGCTCAGTTCCCCGTGGGCGTCGGCGTGGGCGGCCGTGTGGTTGGCGGCCTCGAGCCTGGCGTGGTCTCTGGTTTCCTTCACGGCGAAGACCGACAGCCCGAGGCCGAGGGCGATGTAGGCCGCGCCGAGCAGGAAGGGTCCGGGGCGCAGGCCGTAGTTGGCGGCAATGTAGCCGGTGGCGAGGGCGGTACCGGCGACGCCGAGGTAGCCGGCTGCTTCATTCAGGCCCATGGCGAGCCCCCGCTTGGAAGGTCCGACGAGGTCCATTTTCATGACCACGGTGGTGGACCACGTGAGGCCCTGGCTGACGCCCAGGATCACGTTGGCCGCGACGATCCAGCCCCAGCTCGGACCGAGGATCAGCATCAGCGGGACGGGCAGGGCGATGATCCAGCCGGCGATCAGGACGGGTTTGCGGCCGTAGCGGTCCGAGAGGGTGCCGGCGAAGTAGTTAGTGCCGGCCTTCGCGAGGCCAAAGGCCAGGATGTAGGTCAGTGCGCTGGTGTAGAGGTCCAGATGGAAGACCTGCCCGGCCAGCAGCGGAAGTACGGTCCGTTCCTGGCCAAGGGTGCCGCCGACGAGGGCGTTGACGGCGACAAGGAGCATGAACTGCGCCAGGTTCTGCCGAAGGCCCAGCGTCATGCCGTTGCCGTGGCGCTGCTGCCGCAGGGAGTTGGTGTTGCCGGACGTCATGGTGCTCCAGACGGTTGGGACGAACGATGGCGGCGGCCCTGTTGCCAGGGCCGCCGCCAGGGGTGCCAGTCAGTTAGTGCCGGTCGCGGTGGCTAGTTGCTGGAGACGGATGCCAGTGGCTGCCGGGTTGCCCAGGCGGCGTAGCTGCCGTCGAGTTCGACGACGTCGTAGCCGGCGCGGCGCAGCGCGCTGGCCGCGACGGAGTTCCGGACGCCGCTTTGGCAGTAGCTCACGATGGTGCCCTCGGCCGGGAGCTCGTCCAGGTGCCACATCACGCGGCCGCCGCTGAGCTGGTGGGAGCCCGGGATGTGTCCGGCGGTGTGTTCAGTGCGGTTCCGGACGTCCAGGACCATGGCGGCGTCGAAGTTCTCGAGGTCTTCAGGCGCGATGAGCTTCGGGGTGCTGACCGGCAGGCCCTCGAAGCCGGTGACGTAGCCGGCGACCTTGTCGATGCCGACGCGGACCAGGTGGTCCCACATCTCCTGCGCTGCGGACTGGTCAGGGGCCAGGAGCACGAGCGGGTTCTTGTCGGTTTCCGGGTTCACCACCCAGGCGCCGAAGCTGGCCACGGATTTGCCGGCCGGGACGTTGAGGGAGCCGGTGACGGTACCTTCGTGGACCTGGTCGTTGGGGCGGGTGTCGATGAACGTCACCGTGTCCGCGGCGAGGTCCTTCGCGACGGCGGCGAGGTCGAGTTCGGCCAGCGGGGCGCGTTCGCCCATCACGGCCGGGCCTTCACGGTTCTCCCGCTTCATCCGGCCGAAGTACGCGTGCGCGTCGGGCTGGCCGTCGAGGAGTTCATCAATGAAGCCCTGCTCGTCGTTGGCGGCCAGGTACGGGCCCCACCAGGAGTAGAGCCGCTCGTAGCCGACCGTGGAGGACGCGATCGCGCCCAGGGCCTTGCCGCAGGCACTGCCGGCGCCGTGGCCCGGGTGGACCTGGACGTGGTCCGGCAGGGTCAGGAACTTCTCCCGCAGGCTCGCGAAGAGCTGCTTGGCCCCGCCGAAGCGGGTGTCCACCCCGCCGGCAGCCTCATCCAGCAGGTCCGGGCGGCCCAGGTCCCCGGAGAAAACAAAGTCACCCGAGAGCAGGTACCCGGGGGTGTCGGCAAACGCACCATCGGTGACCAGGAAGGACAGGTGCTCCGGGGTGTGGCCGGGCGTATGCAGGGCCTTCACCGTGATGTTGCCCAGGGTGATCACATCATTGTCATAGAGGCGCTCAGCCTCGAAACCGTACTGCCAGTCCACTCCACCCTCACCGGAAACATAAGCAGTGGCACCGGTCGCGGCCGCCAGCTCCCGGGTGCCCGAGAGGAAATCCGCATGGATGTGGGTCTCGGTCACGGCAACAATCGTCATGCCGTTCTTCGCAGCCAGAGACTGGTACACCGCGATGTCACGGCGCGGGTCAACGACCAGCGCCTCACCCTTGGCCTGGCAGCCAATGAAGTAACTGGCCTGGGCAAGATCTTCGTCGTAGATGCGTTCCAGAAGCATGTGCTCTCCTTCGT
>NZ_AUPJ01000168.1 GCF_000427315.1 Arthrobacter sp. TB 26 | reverse complement strand
CCGGGGGTGTCGAGGGTAGCGGGGTGGAAGTAGTGGTTGCGTCGGGGTCTTTGGCGTGGGTCAAGGTGTGGTGGCGGGATGAACCACGGGATGCCGGTACGGACCTGGATGGTCCAGTGTTCCTTGTGGATCACGTGGTGGTGGTGTGAACAGAGCAGTACACCGTTGTCCGTGCCGGTTGTTCCGCCGCGGGACCAGTAGGTGATGTGGTGGGCTTCGCACCAGAGCGCGGGGATGGTGCAGCCGGGGAACGCGCAGCCCTGGTCGCGGACGGTGAGGGCTTTGCGGATGTGGGGCGGGAAGACCCGGGTGGCCCGGCCGATATCCAGGACCTGGCCTGCGCTGCCGAGGAGGACCGGGATGATGTCCGCGTCGCAGGCGATCTTCCGGACGGTCGAGGCGGTGACGGGGCCGGTGAACAGCAGCGACCCGGTCTGTGCCGTGACCTGCCCGCGCTGGAAGGAATCTCCGGAACCGCCCTCGCGGGTGCCGCCCTGGCGGGTGCCGTCGTGAGTGTCGCTGGTTCCGCCGGGCGCGTTGAGGCGGGTGAGGAGGTCGCGGTAGTCGATGGTGACCATGACCTGCGGGCGCAGCCCTCCCGCGCCGGGCAGGGTGCCGGCGGCGAGGGCGAGTTTGCAGGCACCGACGAGGCCGTCGAGGAGTTTCTGCGGACGCGAGCGGAGGTCAAGGGGGACGTCCATAACGTCAGGTCCGGCGTTGTTGCCATGGTCGGCCCACGGGACTGCGGCTGCGTCCACCCCGGCGTCCGGGGCCTGGGTGCGGGGGTTGGTGGCGGTGTTCATGACGGTGAGGAGGTGTTCGAACTGTTCGGCGGTCGCGAAGATCTCCAGATGCTACAGTCCGTGCCGGGGTTTGCGGATGAACGCGCCCTGGAGCTGGCGCAGGAGCTCTTCGGAGGGCTCGGCGCCGTCCTGGTCGATCGCGTCGGTCCAGCTCCGGGCCACCCGGGCCAGGAAGTCCGGGTCGTTCTCCGCGGCGGTGCGGGTCAGGGCGTGCTCCATCCGGGCGGCGGTTTCGGCGTCGCAGACGTGCCGGACCCGGTCCAGGGCCAGGCTGATGATGGTCGCGGACCGGGACGCGACCGCGCCGGAGGCGACGGCGGCACCGAGTTCCCCGTGCACGGCAGGTAACGGTTCGCCGGTGAATCCCTGGCGTGGCAGCAGGCTCTCGGCGAGGGAGAGCCGGCGCCGGGCTTCGGGGGCGCTGATCCGCAGCCGCGCCCGCAGGAACTCCGTCGTGTTGCGGTAGCCGTCGTCCACCACAGCGGCACGTGAAGCCGCTGCGGAGCCGGCCGCAGCTGCCGTGCCGGCGTTTACGGGCACTGCGCCGGCAGCATCTGCCGACGTGGCGGGGG
>NZ_AUPJ01000167.1 GCF_000427315.1 Arthrobacter sp. TB 26 | reverse complement strand
CGTCCCGCCAGCCCGTGGTCCACGACGAGCCCGCCTTCGGGCCGGCGGCCGCGGCCTGCTTCCGGGTCCGGTCCACGGCACCGGCAGCCACCAGCTGCAGGTACTCCATGATCCGCGAGAACTCCTCGACCGTGCCGGCGAAATCCGAGGCCTCCCGGAATCCCCAGAGCGCGGCGTCCGCGGCCGCCGTCGAACCCACTTCCCGGAGCACGGCCAGGGCATCATCCACACCGGACCGCCCGGCCGGAGCAACGCCCCGGTCCGTGTCCTGAAAATCTGTGTCCTGCAAAGGAATGAAATCCCTGACGGCTTCCATAAACCCACACTAGCGACGGCCTGCGACATTAAACGCAGGGCCGGACTGGCTCCGCAGATTGCGCCAGAATCCCGCTGTCAGAAAGGTTCAGGACCCGCCATTCAGCACGCGTGGCCTGCCAAACTGGGTGCGGACCCCGGGCGAGTAGAGCACGGATTCGGGCGGACCCTCGACGTTGATGCCGGCCGCGGCGACCAGCTCGTCTTCAAGCTGGGTCAGTTCTGCCCGATAGAGCGGCCACGCGGTGTGGGTGTTGGGAACGTACAGGGTCCTGCCCCGGAAACGGGTGTGCAGACCGAACCGGGCGGTGAGGTGGAGGGACAGCGGGTCGGTGGCTTCGGCGTCGGACTGAGGGGCCACTGCAAAGTCGCTCCGGGCGCCGCCCCG
>NZ_AUPJ01000166.1 GCF_000427315.1 Arthrobacter sp. TB 26 | reverse complement strand
CCCGCCGGAACAGCGCCCGCCAACGGATCCAACGCCCCGGCACCACGGAAGCCCGCACGCGACCACACATACGGAATCCCGGCCGCCCGGGCCGCCAGAACCACCGCCAAACGCGTCGCATCCAGGCTCAGGAACACGACGCCCCGGGCGCCGTCGGGCTCCCGGGAGTAGAGGCGCACGTTGATCTCGTTGAAGCTCCCGAAATAGGGGATCCCCGGCCCGCGGCCCAGGCCGGCGCCCTGCATGCGGAATCCGATCAGCCCCACCCAGGCGGACCCGTCGAAGGTGTCCGGGACGACACCCGGCGGCATGAACGAGGCAGCGACGGCATGGGGGATCCGCCAGTGCAGGAAGACCGCATCTGTCCACCGCTGATCCATGATGATCGGGGTCGGAAGCGCAGGGGCCACGGGCCAGGGATCACCTCTCATCGGTCGCGGTCCGCTGGTTCAGCGGCCGCGGAGGCCCCCTCGGGTTGTTTCTGCCAGGGCCAGCGGCCGGTAATTTCGAGCTCGAGTGAGAAGCTCAGGAAGGTCCGGATCAGCACAATGATGGCCAGCACACCCACGCTTTCGAAGGTTGGTGTGACGGCGACAGTCCGGATGATATCCGCCGCGACCAGGAGCTCGAGCCCGAGCAGGATCGAACGGCCCAGCAATTGCCGGTACGAGCGGTACACCGACAGCGGTGCGGATCCTTTCGGGAGCTTGCGGGGCTGGAAACCGCGCAGGGCCATCGGGACCGAGACGACGGCGCCGAGCACCATGACAGCCACACCGGCGATGTCCATGTACCCGCCGACCGCCTGGATAATGTCCTTAAAATCCATCGTTCCCCTTAAAGAAATGGTGGTGAACTCCAAACCCCGGGTCAGGGGTGCCGGACTCCCGCTCCGGCAAGGATAGCCCGGTATCCCTCGCGGAAACTGGGGTACCGGAAGTCGAAGCCGGTGTTCCGGAGCAGTGCATTGCTGCAGCGCTTGTTGCCGCCGCGGGACGGCTCGCCGCC
>NZ_AUPJ01000165.1:1378-4533 GCF_000427315.1 Arthrobacter sp. TB 26 | reverse complement strand
CCACTTTCAGCCGCGCCCGACGGCGGGTGGGGAAGTCCCAGCTCGGCGGCCAGGAAACGCAGCACCTCGCCGAGTTCGGCAGGCTCGTTGTCCACGCCCAGATACACCGGCGCCGGGACGGGCTCCATGGTGCACAGGTGGACGATCGCGGCAGCGGCGTCGTCCCGGTGGATGCGGTTGGTGAAGCGTGACTCTGCCGGGATCACCGCGGAGCCGCCGCGGACCTGGTCAATCAGCCGGGTCCTTCCGGGGCCATAGATCCCCCCGAGCCGCAGCACCACCGGAGTGATCCCGGTGCCGCTCAACCGGCTGTGCAGGAGTTCCTCCGCCTCGCGGATGATGCGGCCCGAGAACCCGCCGGGTGCCGGCGTCGTGCGTTCATCGATCCAGTCCCCGCCGGCGTCGCCGTAGACGGCAGTGGACGACACAAACAGCACGCGCCGGACCGGGGCGCCGGACGTGAGGACTGCGTCCAGAACGTTCGACAACCCGTCCACATAGGCGGCGCGGTAGGCAGCCTCGGTGGGGGAGTCCGCCGCAATCGCGACGACGACGGCGGTGGTGTCCGCCGGGATGGGCGGCAGTTCACCGGCGCCCAGGTCAGCCGCTGCACCTTCGATCGCGGCCGGAAGTTTCTCCGGCGAGCGGCGCCAGCCCACCACCCGGTGGCCCGCCGCGGCGAACCGCAGCCCGGCCTCGGTGCCCAGATCGCCGCAACCAGCCATAAGTACAGTCATGCTGGCCAGTCTGCCAGTTTTCAGCGGCCACAGCCGCCGAACCCGGACTACCGCGCCGGGATCGGGAAGAAGACCCGCGGATCCTGCAGCAGCGCCGGGTAGTCAAAGGCCGAGCGTTCCAGGATCTCATCGACCTGGAAGTTGCGGGCGAACTGGCCGTCCACGGTGATCGGACGGCCCAGGACCTTGCCGACGGCGAAGGACGCGTCGCCGTCGAACGGGATGGCAACGGTCGAGTTGCCCGGAAGCGTGGTGAACGCATCCTCCTGCTGCTGGCGCTTGCGGGTGGGCTTCTTAACGAGCTGCTTCGGCGGGAGCTTGCGCACCTTGGGCCGGCGGGAGCCGGAGTCCGCGTAGACGAACTGGTAGTCCTCTTCGCTTGCGGACGTGGATTTGGCCTTGCCCACGGGCGGGAGGCTGACGGTATCCAGCTTCTCCGGCGCGGTGTCACCGAGCGGCAGGCGAAGGACCCACATGCGGTCGCCGGAAGGGTCCTCCGGCGGCAGCTCAAGCTTGGGCTCGGGCCAGACGTACTCCAGGTCATGTTCCGTGTCCGGAAACAACGGCGCGTAGAACCGGGGGTCCTTGGCGATCAGCCGGGAGCGGTGGCTCAGGTGCAGCTCCGGGGCACCGAGCCACGGTGGCATCGGGATCTTCGCGGCGTAGTCGGGGTGCGCAGCCTGGGGAGCGAACTCCATGATTTTCTCGCGAGTGGTGTCCTCGCCGCCCCGGGCCGTCCACTCGTCGACCATGGTCAGGCCGTAAAGGGTCAGCGCGGGAACGTACCCCATCCACATCCGGATGGCCGGGTGCGACTGCCAGCCGTACTCCGGGATCACCAGGGCGCGCAGGATCTGCAGCGCTTCAACGCGCTGCTTGCCGAGCCGCTCGCGGTCCAGAACCGCTGCGCTCTGCTGGAAATCGGGGAAGGGGAGAAAAGTCTGCATCTCTCCAGTTTGAGGCCACGGAGCCAATGAACCAATTGCTGGCAGCCGCGGGTGAGCGTGTTCACATTTCGGAACGGGACAGACGGCTCTCAGCTTCGGCGCGTAAGATAGCACAAAATACCCCTGCCGCACGGAAGACACGCCCCATGCCGAAGAAGCCAGCCACTGAATCTCCGGCGCAGCCTGCGTCCGGCCACCTGCCCAAGTACGGACAAATGCTGAGTCCCGAAGCGAACGGGATCCTGGTCCTGGAGGAGTTCACCATCGATCCGGCGGCTGCCCGCAAGGAACAGCACGGATTCCGGATGGCCCTGGCCGCGGTGGCGCTGACCATGCGGCGCATCCTGGCGTTCCGGCTCCTCATTGCCGTGGTGGCGATCGCGAATCTTCCCCTGTTCCTGCTTTCCAGCGGCTGGGAGATCTATGTCGTCTCGCTCACCCTTGTGGTGGCGGTCCACGCCGCGGTGTCCTGGCTGAATCGTCAGGAACCCAAGATCCGCCAGCGACGGCTGCTGGAACTGCACCTCAAGCGCGAGAAAAGCGACAACTACCGCAAAGTCCGCGACGCCGTGAAATACGTCATCGACGCCCCGGCCCGCATGAACGAGAACCTCTACCTTGAGCTGCTTGCCGCCAAACGCGTGGCGCTGCACCTCGCCATGGGCACCGTCGCCCTGCTGGACACGAGCGATGACACCGCCTGGAAAGTGCAGATTGTCCGCGAGATTCCCCGGGCTGCCTGAGCCTTTCGGCCACAGCACTGCCGGTTAACCCCAGAACAGCCAAGAGCACGACGCCGGAGCGTCCCTTGAGGGGATGCTCCGGCGTCGTGCCTTAACCGTGCCGCCGAGGGCAGGCTAGGCGGGCAGGCAGGCAGGCAGGCTAGGCGGGCAGCTGCAGCACCTGGCCCGGGAACACCAGATCAGGGTCGCTGATGGTGGCCGCGTTGGCGTCGGCCAGCAGTTGCCAGCCGCCGGCGATGTTGAGCTTGTCGGCGATCTTGCTCAAGGTGTCGCCGCTCTGGATGGTGTAGCTCTCGCCGCTCAGGGAGACAGCCGCAGCGTGCGCCGGCGCCGGGGCAGCCGCCTTCGGTGCGGCAGCCTTGGGCGCGGTGGGCGCCGCGACCTTCGGTGCGGCGGTCCGGGCAGGCACCTTGGCCGGGGCAGGAACCGCTGCGGGTGCCTTGGCCACCGGGACGCTCTGCGGGGCAATGGCGCCGCCGGTCAGGCCAAGCTGCGCGGCGCAGGACGGCCACGCTCCCCAGCCCTGGCCGGCCTGCACCTTCTCGGCCACGGCGATCTGCTGCTCGCGGCTGGCGCTGGCCGCAGACCCTGCGCCGCCATAGGCCGCCCACGTGCCGGGGCTGAATTGCAGCCCGCCGGAGTAGCCGTTGCCCGTGCTGATGGCCCAGTTGCCGCCGCTTTCGCACTGCGCCAGGGAATCCCAGACGGACGTGGTCGTGGCGGCGGGG
>NZ_AUPJ01000165.1:0-1368 GCF_000427315.1 Arthrobacter sp. TB 26 | reverse complement strand
GCGTTGGCCGCCGATGCGGACAAGGCGACGCCGGCGATCGAGACGGCCGCAAGAGTGACGCCGCGGCGCGCGGCAGTGCTGTAGGTGGTTTTCTTCATGGGATAGATGCTCCTGAGGGCCACCGGTGCTCGGTCCGTCCCCGGACGTTGTCGCACTACTGCCCGCCCCTGACAATAGAGGTCATTGCGGTGTCTACCGGTCGGGCAGTATCTGGTGGTGGCAGCACCGGGCACTCAATGCCCGGTCGTCGGGCATGACCACAAGGCTAAGTCAGGCGTCTGCCGTTATCAAGACGTTATTTTCCGCGGATTCACGGTAAAATCAACGGCTTCCAGTGCCTGACGCCGTTCAGCCGCCGAGCACTGCCGCCAGATATGGCGCCGTCCGGCTCTTTTTGGACCGTGCGACGACGGCGGGCGNGTCCCGACCGCGATGATCTTGCCGCCGGCGTCACCACCGGCCGGTCCGAGATCGATCACCCAGTCCGCTGCGGCCACCACGTCCATCTCGTGTTCCACCACGATCACCGTGTTGCCGGCGGCGACCAGCCGGTGCAGCTGCGCCATGAGGAGTTCGACGTCGGCCGGGTGCAGGCCCGTGGTGGGCTCGTCCAGCAGGTAGAGCGAGTGGCCGCGCTGGGCGCGCTGCAGTTCGGTGGCGAGCTTGATGCGCTGGGCTTCGCCGCCGGAAAGCTCGGTGGCGGGCTGGCCGAGCCTCAGGTAGCCCAGGCCCACCTCACGCAGGGTCTGCAGGCTGCGTGCGGCGGCGGGGACCTCGTCAAGGAATTCAGCAGCGGCGTTGACCGTCATGCCGAGGACCTCCGCGACGTTCCTGCCGCGGTAGGTAACCTCGAGTGTTTCCGGGTTGTAGCGCGAGCCGTGGCATTCCGGGCAGGGGCCGTAGCTGCCGGGCAGGAACAGCAGCTCGACGGCGACGAAGCCCTCGCCCTGGCACGTCTCGCAGCGGCCGCCCGCGACGTTGAAGGAGAACCGGCCGGCGCCGAAGCCGCGGGCCTTTGCCTCGTCCGTCGCGGCGAATTCCTTGCGGACGGCATCGAACAGCCCGGTGTAGGTGGCGAGGTTGGAGCGCGGGGTGCGGCCGATCGGCTTCTGGTCCACCTTGACGAGCCGGTCCAGCTGGTCCAGCCCGGAGACCGGCCCAACACTGAGCGGTTCCGCGGATTCGGCGGCCTCGGACTCCAAGTCCTCAGGGGCAGCCACGGCGCCGCCTTCCGGATGCAGGTGGGCGCCGACCACTTCGGCGAGGACCTGGCTGACCAGGGTCGACTTGCCGGAGCCGGAGACGCCGGTGACCGCGGTCAGGACGCCGAGGGGGAAATCGGCGTCGAGTTCGCGCAGGTTGTGGCGG
>NZ_AUPJ01000164.1 GCF_000427315.1 Arthrobacter sp. TB 26 | reverse complement strand
GGTGAGCTGCTCGGGGGTGCGCTTCGGGTCAGTGGCTTTCGGGTCAGCAACCTGCGGAACCGCTTCCGTGGATTCGGTGGATTTCCGGGCTTCGCTGCGTGCGGCGGCCTTGGCCTGCGCACGGCGGGNCCGCCGGTCGCTCCGCCGCCGGAACCGCCACTGCCGGAACCGGCATTGCCCGAACCGGGGCGGGAGTCCGACTTGGGCTTGAGCACCAGAAGCGCGGCCCCGGCCAGGATCAGCAGGCCGCCGAGAACCATGAAGGGAGTGGCCCACGGAGTGGACGTGTCGTTCGGGAAGGTCATGGTGATCGAGCTGGGGGCGGGCTTGGTGCCGTCCGTAGCAAGCAACAGGGACCAGTCGCCATCCGCCGGCGGAGTCCAGTTGTACTTCAGCTCGCCGCTGGCGTTCTCAGTACTGACCCACAGGTCCGAGCCGGCCGGCGAGGGCGCGGTCGCTTCCCCGTCAGCATGCGTCAACTGCAGGGCCTTGCCGTCCTCGGAGACACCGGAGACAGTGTTGTGTGCGGTGTTGCCGACCCAGGCTTCGACGTCGTCCGGGCGGCCGGCGGCCAGCATGAAGCTGCCTTCGCCCTTGACGTTGATCGTCACCGTGCCGTTGTGCAGCGTGCGGAGCTTCCCGTCGAAAACGGTCAGCGGCGCGGCGGTGCCGGCGGGTGCGGCGGCGGTTACGGTCTCGGCCGGAGCCCAGAATGTCTTCTGGCCGATCCCGGCCAGCAGTGTCAGGAGGCCCAGCAGCACTAATGCAACTGCAGTCTTGAAACGCAAAATATTACCTATCATCAGCGGACACTTAGCTTCAATAGTAACCATTTTGTTACCACGGAGTCAGATCGGAGTTTTTGTCAACCCCTCCGGCGGCACCCGCGGCGGCCGTCTGGGCGCGCTAAAACAAGCCTGCTGATAGTGTTTGGCGTGATCATGACATGGGGGCCGCCACCGCGACTCCGCCGGGGATATACAGAGGATAAAGGGCTTTCAACGCAGTGACTGGACACACGGACTCGTCCCCCTCGGGACCGGAAGAAAAGCAGGAATCCGGCAGCACGGTGGGAAGTCCGCAGGAGCATGTTTCGCCGCGCCGCGCAGCCCTTGCCGGGGTGCTGAACTCAATGGCGCACCGCCTTCGCCAGCCCCTCCCGGGCGCCCAGCCGCGGCTCCGCTTCGAGATGCCTCCCGAGCAGGAAGAGGACGCGACGACGCCCGGAGCCGAGGAGGGCACCCGTTTCGGCGACCCCGGCCCGCGGATGTCCTCCCAGCACCCCCTCTACGTGGGATTCATGGGGACCGTCGGCGTCGGCGTGGCACTGCTCGTGTACTGGATCGGCTCCAACACGACGCAACTTCTTCTCTGGATCGTGGCGGCGCTCTTCATCGCCCTGGGCCTGGACCCGGTGGTGCGCTGGCTCGAGGCGAAAAGGGTCCCCCGCGCCGCGGGAATTGTGATCGCTGTTGCCACCCTGGGCCTGGCCATTGCCGCCTTCTTTGCCACGCTGATCCCGACCATCGTCCAGCAGGTTACCCAGATCGTCGAGGAGGCGCCCCGCTGGGTCACGGACTTCATCAACTCCGATTTCTTCCGCAGCATTGACAACCAGTACGGGGTGCGCGAACGCATCACCCAGGAGCTGGAGAAGTTCGTCAACAACCCGGAGGCGATGGGCGGAATCTTCGGCGGCGTCGTCGGGTTCGGCTCCACCGTCGCGAACGGCTTGTTCGGCGCGCTCATCGTGCTGGTGCTGAGCCTCTACTTCCTGGCCGCGCTGCCGGCCATGAAGAAGTGGGGCTACCGGCTTGCTCCGCGGTCCCGCCGGGCCAGGGTCGAGGCCCTGTCCGAGGAAATTACCGGGTCGGTGGGCAACTACGTGATCGGGCAGGCCGTCGTCGCCCTCGTGAACGCCACCTTCGCGTTCATCGTGATGTCGATCGTCGGCGTCCCGTTCGCCGTGCTGCTGGCGTTCGTTGTGGCCCTGCTGGCCTTCATTCCCCTGGTCGGCGGGCTGATTGCCGGGGTCATCGTCACGCTGATCGCCCTCACGGCGGGCTGGCAGACTGCTGTGGTCTACGCCATTTGCTACTTCGCCTACCTGCAGTTCGAGGCCTACTTCATCTCCCCGCGCATCATGCAGAAAGCCGTCGCTGTTCCGGGCGCTGTCGCGGTCATCTCGGTGATCGCCGGCGGCAGCCTGCTCGGCGTCCTCGGCGCACTGATCGCAATCCCCACCGCCGCGGCCATCATGCTCCTGGTCAAGGAAATCTTCATCGTCCGCCAGGATAAGCACTAAACAGGAACCGGCGTGCTCTCAGACGTGAGCCGTGGCCACCGGACCGGCCCACTCCTGCGGCAGTTCAGAACGCTCTGCGCCTGATCTGCCCGGCAGCACCTCATCGACAATCTCGTTGAGCACCCGGCCGGCGTACTTCTCCCCCACCCACAGGTGCTTGGCGCCGTCCACGCCCACAACGCGGGCCTGGGGAACCACCCCAAAGCGCTCCGCGGCCTCGGCCGGCTGGAGGTAATCGTCAAGTTCAGGAACCAGGACCTTGAGCGGTTTGCCGGAAGCCGCCCATTCCTTGAGGTGCACGTCGGTGGCCCGGTGCAGCGGCGGCGAGAGCAGGATGGCGCCCTCCACCTCGGCGGCCACCGGTTCCGACGCCCCGTACATCAGCGCGAGCTCGGTGCCGAAGGACCAGCCCACGAGCCAACGGTTCGGCAGGCCCCGGTCCACGGCGAACTTCACGGCCGCCTCGACGTCCAGACGTTCGCCGATTCCCTCCTCGAAGGCTCCCTCGCTGGTTCCGCGCGGCGAGCCAGTGCCGCGGGTGTTAAACCGGAGCACCGCGATTCCGGCCAGGGCGGGCAGCCGGTAGGAGGCTTTCCGGTAGACATGCGAGTCCATGAACCCGCCGTGGGTCGGCAGGGGATGGAGGGTGATCAGGGTCGCCTTGATCTCGCCGGACTCCGGGAGCGCCAGCTCGCCGACGAGCCGGTGTCCGTCACTCGTGCGGAGCTCCACGTTCTGCCGGCGTGCCGGGAGAACGGTGGAGGCGCGGATCGGGGTCGGGGCGGAAGGCTGGCTAAAGACGTACGACGCCGGGTCAAAACTCATGCGTCCAGCTTAGCGAAAGCAGCCCGCGGAGCAGTCAGCGATACCGGTAGCTGCGTGAGGTCCAGCAGTTGCTGTGCCAGTGCCGCCGCTCAGCGAGCCCGGCCGCCGCCCCGAAAAGATGGTCCTCGGACCACACCACGAGGTGCGCGACACCAGGCAGCACCGCCGTCGAGCAGCCTGGACAGATGTAGGTCTTCTCGGCGCGGCTGGCGGTGATGGGCCGGACCGACCACTCGCCGTCCGGCGCACTCTCCCGGCGCGCATAGCCGGAGCGCGCGCGCTCCAGGTCCAGTTCGGGCACGGCACCGCCCTTTGCTCCCGGCTTGGCTGCTTTGCCAGAAGCTGCCCTTCCTAAGGCGGCTCGGCGGGGGCGGTTGGAACGCGGCATGGTTCCATTCTGCCCCAGTCCGGGTGTCCCCTGTCCCAGCAGGCGGTAGTGTTGACCGGGTGCGTTTAGTCATAGCCCGTTGCTCCGTTGATTATGTCGGCCGGCTCAAAGCCCATCTCCCGCTCGCCACCCGGCTCCTGCTGGTCAAGGCCGACGGTTCCGTTTTGGTCCATTCGGACGGCGGATCCTACAAGCCGTTGAACTGGATGAGCCCTCCGGCGTCCCTCCGGGTCTCCACTCCGGACGAGGTCGACGTCGAAACCGGCGTGATCGAGCAGTGGACCGTCCAGTCAGCCAAGACCGACGACCGGCTGATCATCAACATCCATGAGCAACTGCACGATACCTCCCACGAACTCGGCCAGGACCCCGGACTGATCAAGGACGGAGTGGAGGCGGACCTGCAGCGGCTGCTGGCTGACCAGATCGAACTCCTGGGCCCCGGGTTTTCCCTCATCCGCCGCGAGTACTTCACGGCCATCGGCCCGGTGGACATCCTGGCCAGGGACGCCAAGGGCGCCACCGTGGCCATCGAACTCAAGCGCCGCGGAGACATCGACGGCGTGGAGCAGCTCACCCGCTACCTCGAACTGCTCAACCGCGACCCGCTCCTGGCTCCGGTCCGGGGAATCTTCGCCGCCCAGCAGATCAAGCCCCAGGCCAAAGTCCTGGCAAACGACCGCGGCATCGACTGCGTCACCCTCGACTACGACGCCATGCGCGGCGTCGATGACGTCGAATCCCGGCTCTTCTAAGCGCCGCACCGGCCGCTGAACCTCCACGGGCTGCCGGATATGCGCCCCTGCCGGCGTTCATCGATTCTTTGTACAAAATTTATGAAATTGTGCTCCGGGCCCGTTGACCTGACGCACCCGGCATGAAATTCTTATACGAGTCTTTGTGTAGGTGTTTTTTCATGCTCGCAAGACCTGTTGCGAGCGTGAAGCGCCTGCCGCCAAAGCCCGGTTGATTCCGGTCCCACAGCCAAGGTTCTTCTCGCGGAGTGACCAAGTCCGGCACGAAGTGTGCCGGCCTTAACCAAGATCCATAATGAGGAGATATACATGGCACAGGGAACCGTCAAGTGGTTCAACGCTGAAAAGGGCTTCGGCTTCATCACCCCGGATGACTCCGATGGCGATGTCTTCGTTCACTACTCTGAGATCCAGACCGGTGGCTTCAAGACCCTCGACGAGAACGCTCGCGTTCAGTTCGAAATCGGCCAGGGCGCCAAGGGCCCCCAGGCCACCGGCGTAACGCTGGTCTAGTACCCCGCAGCGGAACTGCCTGCGGCAGTCCCCGCGCAGAAATGATCCCCGGCTTCCGAGCCGGGGATCATTTTTTTGCATTGCTAGCCGGGCCGCCGGACATCAGCGCACGAGGCTCCTGAGCAGCCGCGCGCTTTGCCGCACGGACAGGCCTGGCAGGTAGGCCTGGCTTAGCGCCCGGCCCATGGCGGGCAGCTGCAGGGGATCCTGGTAATAGAGGTACAGGGTGCGGTAGTCCGGCTTGAAGCGGGATTTGAATGTTGCCAGCGAACGGAAGCCATATACCGGCTC
>NZ_AUPJ01000163.1 GCF_000427315.1 Arthrobacter sp. TB 26 | reverse complement strand
GGCCTCGTCGCCGGCCACGTCCGCCACCCTCGCCGTGTCCTTCGCCAGCGGCGATCCGGAGAGGGAGATGACCTCCACCGAGCTGCGGAGCTCCTGCACCGCGGAAGCGATCAGGAATTCCATAACGCCGGGGAAGGCATCCCCGCGCCTGCGCATGAAGTCCAGCGTCCAGCTCACCAGGCGCCCGTCCGTGAAGACCGGCAGCCAGCTGGTGACGCCCTGGACCTGTCCCTCGGCGTCGACGGCGAGGCAACAAAGCACTTCCTCGTCCGCAAGCTCATCGATGCCACCGAGGGTGAAGCCCATCTCCGGGACCGACTTCTGGGCAGCCCACTCCTCGGAGACCTCGCTCAGCTGGGCCCGCACGGCCGGCGAAAAGTCGCCGTAGCGGCCCCACACCGCGTGCACCCCTGATTTCGCGGCCCGGTTCAGGGCGGTTCGGACGTTTTGCCAGTCCTTGCCCTTGAACTCGAGTGTGCGCACGGCCAGCCGGGTTTCCTGTGCCACCGCCACCCGCCGGAAACCGCGGTCCTTCAGCAGCGGCCACAGCTCATCGGTGCAGGAGTAGAAGCAGGGAATGAGGGCATGCTCAGCGCAGTACCGGATGAAGCCCGCTGCGGTCTCCTCATGGAAAGCCGCGGGGCCGAAGGGGCCGGCCATCGTCAGCGCGACATTGCCGTGCTGCTGGTAGGCCACTCCCCCTCGGCCGTCCGGCGCGAACCAGTACCTGTTGGGCTCCCACAGCGACATCCAGGACAGGGAGTCGCCGCCCTGGCGGATCAGGCTGCGGGCCACGTCGCGGTCCTCCGCTCCGGCGTCGGTGCGGTGCAGCCGGCGCTGCAGGACGAGCCAGACGGCGGCCAGCGCGACCGCCCAGAAGATCATCCCGGAGGTGGCGAAGAGGAAGGCCTCCACGGGGTCGCGGCCCTGGAAGATGCGGCTGTAGATTCCGGGGATAGGAAGCGGCAGGTACTGGCGGGAGAGTTCGGCGGCCAGGCCCAGCAGGCCGCCGTCGCGGTCCATGCCGCCCGCGGCCAGCCAGACTCCGGTGTAGCAGGAAGCCAGCACGAGCCAGGTGCCGCCGACAACCGCCGCAAGGGCCCCGCGTGCCCGGGGACTCGTTTCGACGCGGAACTGGCGGCGGTTGGCCGCAAGCAGGACGACGAGCACGAGCGGAACAACCACGAGGGGCAGCACGTGGACAAATCCCGACCCCATCACACCGGTGCGCGGCTGGCCCCCGTACTGCGGAATCCTGGCGAACAGGGACAGGTAGACGGCCGCCATGGCCGTCACGGCGAGCTGGAGCGTGATCGCGATCCGCAGGGCCAGCCGGCGGCCGTGGCGCATGCCGTCGGCGCAGATGAGCAGCAAAACTACGGGTACCACCGCCAGCGCGAGGCCCAGCGGCCCCGCAAAACCGGCCCGGCCGGCCTCAAGGCAGGTGACGTCGATGGTGCCGCCGCAGTACTGTTCCAGCTGGTTCAGCGTGGGTAAAGGATTCAGGACGACGTCGCGCAGCAGCGCCAGCGGCCCGGTGGGGGTCCGGACGGTGGCAGTCAGGATGGGTCCGACAGCGAAGATCGCCACGGTGAGGGCGAGCAGGTTCCGGGTTTCGCGTCCGGTGGAGCGGTGGCGGTGCAGGGTTCCCTTGTCGCCCTGGATCCACCAACCCGCCGCCAACCCCGCCAGTGCGCCGGAGAACCCGACGACGGTCTCCGCATGCCCCACATACAGCACCAGCATGAGGGAAATGGACACCACGGCGGTCCGCAACCGCCGTTGCCACAGCGTGGGCAGCAGCCCGCTGGATGCCAGCGAGACGGCCAGGACGGCCGCGTACGGGCCCATGAGCCGGGCATTCACCATCCGGCCGAGCCATCCGTCGTCGGCATAGCGGGCGAGTTGCGTCAGCAGCAGGAACAGCGTCACCGCGGCGAACTGGGCGGCGAAATAGAACACCGCCGCGCGTCGGGTACCCAGCTGCCGCTCGGCGAGGCCCAGCAGGAAGAGGATCATCACTGCGGCCGCGGCGTATGCCGGCAGGTTGGTGGCAAAGAACATCGACGTGAACAGCGACCACCAGCGGCCGGCCCTCAGCCCCGGGGCACTGACGGAGGCCACATCCAGCAGCGCTTCCGGTGGGCCGGCGAGGAAGCTTCCGGTGGCCGCGCCGGTGATGAGGAAGGCCGCGAGGACGGCGAGGGTGAAGGGTATGGCGCGCAGGTGGCCCACCGACTGCCGCAGGCCCTCGCGTCCGAGCCCCAGGAGGGATGCGACGCCGGACCCCCGTCGCTGTACCGTTTCCGCCTGGCTCACTGGGTGATCCCCCAGCGGGACGCCAGGAAGTCGAGCCCGGAGGGAAGCCCCTTGGACCCGGTCTCCCAGGAGTGCCCGGCGCCCGGGATCCGGCGGGTCTCCACGGTGAACCCGGCGGCGCGCGCGGCTTCGGACAGGAGGTCCATGTAGCCGATGAATTCGGGGTCCCGTTCGCCGGCACCAAAGTAGATGGCGTGCCCGTCAAAGCGGCGTTCCCGCATGAGCCGCAGCGGAGTCTGGCGGTCAAAGGCTTCGGTGTCGCCGCCGAAGGAGGCGGCAATGGTCTTGTCCCGTTCCTTGGCGAGGGCGGGTTCCTTCTCGCTCGAGAAGGCCAGGGCAGAGCTGTAGATGTCCGGATGACGGGTCACCATCTGCATCGCGCAGGTAGCACCGAAGGAGAATCCCCCGGCTGCCCACTGCTTGGGGTCCGGATCGACGTCCAGTGTCTGGTTGATCCAGGCCGGCACGTCCACGGCCAGGAACGTGTCGGCCCGGGCGATCCTGCTGTCCATGCAGAGGGTGTTGCCCGAGGCGGAACCGTTCGGGTCCACAACGACCACCACGGGGGCCACACCGTGGTGCGCTGCCGCGTACCGGTCCATGCGGCTGCGCAGTGCCCCTCCCGTGAGCCAGTCTGCGGGGGCGCCGGGCTGGCCGGCGAAGAGGACCAGGACGGGCAGGGCAGGCCGGGGCGTGATGCGGTATGCCGGCGGCAGATAAATGTAGGCCTCGCGGCTTTGGAAGCCCGAGCTGGTGCCGGGGATTCCGGCCCG
>NZ_AUPJ01000162.1:19275-23255 GCF_000427315.1 Arthrobacter sp. TB 26 | reverse complement strand
GCCGCAGCGCCGGACATCCTGGCCCTTGACCATGTCGGTTCCACTGCCGTGCCAGGACTTGCCGCGAAGGACGTTCTTGACCTCCAGCTCGGTGTCGAGGACATGGCCGCCGCCGACCGGATCGCACCGATGCTGGCGGACGCCGGGTTCCCCGTCTGGCCCGGCATCGTCGCCGACAACCCCAAGCCCTCGCACCCCGACCCGGCGGACTGGCGAAAGCGGCTGCACGGCAACGCGGACCCCGGGCGGGCGGTTAACCTCCACGTCCGGACCGTGGGATCCCCGGGCTGGCAGTTCGCGCTCTGCTTCCGGGACTGGCTGCGCGACGACGCGGACGCCCGGGCTGACTACCTCGCCGAGAAGCGCCGGGTCGCCAGGCTGCACGGTGTCGACAAATCCACTGCGGGCTACGCCGCCGACAAGGAAGCCTGGTTCACCAGTCACGCCGCGGCGCGGATGGAAGCGTGGGTGCAGCGCACCGGCTGGGAACCGCCGTCGTACACCGCCCCGGGACCGGCGAGCCTGCCCGGGACGGAGCCGGACGATACCACCCCCGGTACCGCCCAAAGCTGAATCAGGACATAGCGTCGGAGGCCGGCGGTAGATTAGATACATGAGTCTTGCCCAGCAGATCAACCGTGTCGTGGCACCCTTCGAGGTCATCAGCGAGTTCAAACCGGCGGGAGACCAGCCGGCGGCCATCGCGGAACTGACCGAGCGCATCAAGAACGGCGAGAAGGATGTGGTGCTGCTCGGCGCCACGGGCACCGGCAAGAGCGCGACGACGGCGTGGCTGATCGAGCAGGTCCAGCGGCCCACCCTCGTGATGGTGCAAAACAAGACTCTCGCGGCGCAGCTCGTCAACGAATTCCGCGAACTGCTCCCCAACAACGCGGTGGAGTACTTCGTCTCCTACTACGACTACTACCAGCCCGAGGCCTACGTGGCGCAGACAGATACCTTCATCGAGAAGGACTCCTCCGTCAACGAGGAAGTCGAGCGGCTCCGGCACTCCGCCACCAACGCGCTGCTGACCCGCCGGGACGTGATTGTGGTTGCCACGGTGTCCTGCATCTACGGCCTGGGCACGCCGGAGGAGTACATCGCCGGCATGGTGACGCTCCGCAAGGGTGCGGAGATGAACCGTGACGACCTGCTCCGCAAATTCGTCTCCATGCAGTACTCCCGCAATGACATGGACTTCCACCGCGGCACCTTCCGGGTCCGCGGCGACACCGTCGAAATCATCCCGATGTATGAGGAGCTGGCGATCCGGGTCGAGTTCTTCGGCGACGAGATCGAGAACATCTACACCCTGCACCCGCTCACCGGGGAGATCATCCGGGATGAGACCGAGATGTACGTCTTCCCGGCCTCGCACTACGTCGCCGGACCGGAGCGGATGGGCCGGGCCATCAAGCGGATTGAAGACGAGCTCGCCGAGCGCCTTCAGGTCCTGGAGAGCCAGAACAAGCTCGTCGAGGCGCAGCGGCTGCGGATGCGCACCACCTACGATCTCGAGATGATGCAGCAGATGGGCTTCTGCAACGGCATTGAAAACTACTCCTCGCACATTGACGGACGCGCCCGCGGAACTGCCCCGCACTGCCTCATCGACTACTTCCCGGATGATTTCCTCCTGGTGATCGACGAGTCCCATGTCACCGTGCCGCAGATCGGCGCCATGTACGAGGGCGACATGTCCCGCAAGCGGAACCTGGTGGATCACGGCTTTCGGCTGCCCTCGGCGATGGACAACCGCCCGCTCAAGTGGGACGAGTTCCAGGAACGGGTGGGCCAGACGGTGTACCTGTCCGCCACCCCGGGCAAGTACGAGCTCGGCAAGGCCGACGGCTACGTCCAGCAGATCATCCGGCCGACCGGGCTCATTGACCCCGAGGTGATCGTGAAGCCCACGAAGGGCCAGATCGATGACCTGCTCGGCGAGATCAGGACCCGCACAGCAAAGAACGAGCGCATCCTGGTCACCACCCTGACCAAGCGGATGGCCGAGGACCTCACCGACTATCTGCTGGGGCACGGAGTCAAGGTCGAATACCTGCACTCGGACGTGGACACGCTGCGCCGGGTGGAGCTGCTCCGCGAGCTCCGGATGGGCGTCTTCGACGTGCTGGTCGGCATCAACCTGCTCCGTGAAGGCCTGGACCTGCCCGAGGTATCGCTGGTCAGCATCCTGGATGCGGACAAGGAAGGCTTCCTGCGCTCGGCGACGTCACTGATCCAGACCATCGGCCGTGCCGCCCGCAACGTCTCGGGCGAGGTGCACATGTACGCGGACCGGATCACCGACTCGATGGCGAAGGCCATTGACGAGACCAACCGCCGCCGCGCGATCCAGGTCGCGTACAACACCGAAAACGGGGTCGACCCGCAGCCGCTGCGGAAGAAGATCGCCGACATCACGGACCAGATCGCGAAGGAGGACGCCGACACCCGCGAGCTCCTCGCCAACGCCGGCAAGGCGCGCGGCAAGGGCAAAGGCTCGGCAAAGGTGCGGGCGGACGGCCTGGCGGCAGCACCGGCCGAGGATCTTGTCGGCCTTATCGAGCAACTCACCGAACAGATGCATGCCGCGGCCGGAGAGCTCAAGTTCGAGCTCGCCGCACGGCTCCGTGACGAGGTGGGGGAGCTCAAGAAGGAGTTGCGCCAGATGCAGTCCGCCGGGCACGCCTAGGGTAATGTTGGTCGCACGTAGGGGAGTATCCCAAGCGCTACGATCGTCAACACGCATGGCACAGATGCCCTGCCGGGCGTAGCGGGCAGCCAGAAAGTACCAGGTACGCGGTACCGGACATTCAGGCCAGTCGGAGAGACTTACACCGCACAGTCACACCCTGCGAAAGGTATCTTCGTGCCCGAACTTCCCGTCTGGTTTGAGATCGGCTCCTTTGTCGTCCTCGGCATCATCCTTGCCATTGACCTGTTGCTGGTCCTGAAACGTCCGCATGAGCCCTCCATGAAGGAAGCCGGCCTGTGGGTTTCGTTTTATATTGCCCTCGCGCTGGTCTTTGCCGGAGCCATGTTCGCCTTCACCGGCCCCGAGTACGGCGGGCAGTTCATCGCAGGCTGGGTGACCGAGTACAGCCTCAGCATCGACAACCTGTTCGTCTTCATCATCATCATGGCCCGCTTCTCGGTACCCCGTAAGTACCAGCAGGAAGTGCTCATGGTGGGCATCATCATCGCCCTGATCCTGCGCGGCATCTTCATCCTGCTCGGCGCGATCGTGATCGAACAGTTCAGCTGGGTCTTCTACATCTTCGGGGCCTTCCTGCTCTGGACGGCCTGGAAGCAGTCCCAGGACGAGGGCGAAGACGAGGAAGACAAGGAAAACCCGCTCATCGCCCGGATCCGCAAGGTCCTGCCGATGTCGGAGAAGTTCGACGGCGGCAAGCTGCGCACCGTCGTGGACGGCAAGAAGGTCTTCACCCCGATGCTCATTGTCTTCGTGACCATCGGCATGACCGACCTGCTTTTTGCGGTGGACTCCATCCCGGCCATCTTCGGCCTCACCCAGAGCGCCTTCATCGTCTTCACCGCCAACATCTTCGCCCTGATGGGCCTGCGCCAGCTCTACTTCCTGCTCGGCGGGCTGATGAACCGCCTGATCTACCTCAAGCACGCCCTGTCCGTGATCCTGGCGTTCATCGGCGTAAAGCTGATCCTGCACGCCATGCACGTCAACGAACTCCCCTTCATCAACGGCGGCCAGCACATCGAGTGGGCGCCGGAGATCCCGACATATGTCTCCCTCGCGGTGATCATCGGGACCATCATCGTCGCCGTCGTAGCCAGCCTGATCAGCTCCAAGGCCTCGAAGTCGAAGCTGGACGCCCGGCTCGAAGAGGACTCCCGGAAGAGCCTGAGCGACGCGGAGTAGCTTCACGGTTCGGCTGAGCCGGGACCGCGTACATTTGACGTTGCAGCACTACACGCCGCTGCGGCAGTAAACGGCACGG
>NZ_AUPJ01000162.1:11971-19265 GCF_000427315.1 Arthrobacter sp. TB 26 | reverse complement strand
AACGGGTCCGGCGCCGTATTGCGTGGGTGCCGCTCAGTCCCTAACGGAGCGGGTCAAGCCTAGGAGCCGGGCGAAGATGCCTTCGCCGTCGTCGGCGATGCCGTCATGGTGGAAGTCCGCGGACTCCCAGACCTGCAGCCCGCGGACGGCCGCGGCCGTCCCCAGCGAGAGCTCGCGGTCAACGTAGATGTCGTCGGTGTACACGGCCGCGGCCACCGGCACAGTGTTGAGCGCGAGCTGTTCGGCATCGTAGAGCGGTGGCCAGTCGTCCTTTTCGGCGAGGAGCCGGGCCACGTTCCGCAGCGGGCGGAGGGCGGGGTCCTGCTCGAAGTACCAGGGATAGACCATTTCGCCGGTGAGCAAGGGCTCGGGGGCGTCCGGGGAGAACTCCGGGAAATCCTGCAGCACCCGCCAGGCGGCCCAGTCCGTGGACTCGCCCTGGCCGTAGATGGATTCGTGCATCAGCGCGTACAACGGATTGGCGGAACGTGACACGAGGCCGCGGACCTGCTCCAGGAAGGCGTCCGAAAGCCGGTCGCCGCCGGGAGTGCCGACGAAGGCGTCCTCCAGCAGGTGGTGCAGGGCGTCCACCCGCGTGTTTCCGCCCAGGAAGGATCCGACCATCTGGAAGCGTTCCACGGTGAGCCGTTCGCCGTCGGGCAGGAATTCCTCCGTGTCGCGGAGGTGCCGGGCGATCCGGGTGACCGCCGCACGGTCCTCGGGGTACCGTCCAAAGTACTCGGCGTTGCGGGCCGCGACCCGCTGGAAGGTGGCCTGGTAGACGCTGTCAGCGGGCCCCGACAGCGGGGCCAGGCCACCCGTGATCAGCGCCTCGCGCAGGCCGTCCGGGGCGAAGGAAAGGTACGTGAGGGCGCAGAAGCCGCCGTAGCTCTGGCCGTAGACCGTCCACGGCCCGGAGCCCAGGGCCAGCCGGATGGCCTCTGCGTCGGCGACGATCGAGTCCGCCCGGAAGTGCGCCAGGTAGCCCGCCTGGTCGGCGTCGTTCCCGCGCAGCGGCAGCGTGTTGCGGTCGATCGGCGCGGATAAGCCGGTGCCGCGCTGGTCGAGCATGAGGATGCGGAAGTCCTTCGCGGCGGCCTTGCTCCAGCCGCCGAGCGCGGGAAGCCGGTTGCCGCGCCCGCCCGGGCCGCCCTGCAGATAGAGCACCCATGGCAGCTGCTCGGCCGCTTCCTCGCTGTGGTCCGCGGAGACGTACTCGCGGGCGAAGACGGTGATGGTCTCGCCGGCCGCACCGCTGAAGTGGTCCAGCGGCACTTCGAAGTAGTGCTCCGCCGTGCGCATCCCGCGATAGGCATGCCGCGACTTGATGGTGTGCGGGACCGTTGGCTGCGCCGCCTCCAGCAGGTGCGCCCGGGACAGGGCAGCAACTGCCCGGTCAGCCACGGGCCTGGGCCTTGCGGGCGCCGCCGAAGGCTTCCAGCGCCTCGCCGGTGAGCCGGAAGGTGGACCATTCCTCCATCGGGTTGGCGCCCAGTTTCTTGTAGAAATTGATGGAGGGCTCGTTCCAGTCGAGGACGCTCCATTCGACGCGGGCGTAGCCGCGGTCGACGGCAGTCTCGGCCAGGTACTGCAGGAGCGCCCTGCCGTGGCCTTCGCCGCGGGCCTCCGGGCGCACGTAAAGGTCCTCGAGGTAGATGCCGTGGACACCTTCCCACGTGGAGTAGTTCAGGAACCAAAGGGCGAACCCCCGGACCTCGCCGGCCTCGTTCTCGGCCATTGCGGCGAACACCCGCGGGTTCTCGCCGAACAGGACCTCGCCAAGCATCTCCGGGGTGTTCCGGACGGCGTCCGGCTCCTTCTCGTAGAGCGCCAGGTCGTGGATCATCTGGAGGATTGCGGGGACATCGTTCGCCGTGGCGGGCCGGATTACACTCATTATTCGAGTTTACTAGGGCCGCCTACAGCCGGTTGACGTCCGTTACGCGTACGACGGCGGTGCCGGTCTCGTCCGATGCCGCGAGGTCCACCTCCGCGGAGATACCCCAGTCGTGGTTGCCGGCCGGGTCCTCAAAGATCTGCCGGACCTTCCACAGGCCGGGCACCTCAGTAATCATCAGCAGGCCCGGGCCGCGGGCGTCCGGGCCGGTGCCGATGTCGTCGTGTTCGTCGAAGTAGTCATCCAGCACGTCCTCCCAGCGTTCAGCGTCCCAGCCGGAGCCGGAATCGAGATCGCCCAGCGCGGTGGCGTCCTCGTCCGCGAAGAGCTCCACCCGGCGGAACATCTCGTTGCGGACCATCACGCGGAAGGCGCGGACGTTGGACGTGAGCGACGGGGGCGGGGGCGGCGGGGCGTCGTGCGGCGTCGGGGCCTTGCCGGAGGTGAGCTCCTCCCATTCGTCGAGGAGGCTGGAGTCGACCTGGCGGACCAGCTCCCCGAGCCACGCGATGAGGTCCTCGAGGTCCTCCCGGAGGGCGTCCTGGGGGACGGTCTGCCGCAGCGCCTTGAAACCGTCGGCAAGGTAGCGCAGCACGATCCCCTCGGAGCGGGCCAGTCCGTAGAACTGGACGAACTCGCCGAAATTCATGGCGCGTTCGTACATGTCACGGACGATGGACTTGGGCGCGAGTTCGAAGTCGCCGATCCACGGGGCGGCCCGGCGGTAGACGTCGAAGGCCTCGCCGAGGAGCTCTGCGAGCGGCTGCGGGTAGCTGACGTCGTCGAGCATGGCCATGCGCTGGTCGTAGTCGATCCCGTCGGCCTTCATCGCGGCGACGGCCTCGCCGCGCGCCTTCTTCAGCTGCGCGGACAGGATCTGCCGGGGCTTCTCCAGCGTCGACTCGATGACGGACACGACGTCCAGGGCGTACGACGGCGACTCCGGATCCAGCAGCTCCAGCGCCGCGAGGGCAAAGGGGGACAGCGGCTGGTTCAGGGCAAAGTTGGCCTGCAGGTGGACGGTCAGACGGACGGTGCGGCCGTCGGTGCCCTGTTCCTGAAGCGGGATCCGCTCCACGACACCGGCTGCCAGGAGCTCACGGTAGATGCCGAGGGCCTTCCGCATGAGCTGCAGCTGGGAGGACCGGGTCTCGTGGTTTTCGGTGAGCAGCCGGCGGGCGGCCTGGAACGGATCGCCCGGCCGTTCCATCAGGTTCATCAGCATCGCGTGGGTCACGGTGAAGCTGGACGTCAGCGGATCCGGGACGGACTCCACCAGGCGCTTGTACGTCGGTTCGCCCCAGGACACAAAGCCCTCCGGCGGCTTCTTCTTGACCACCTGGCGGAGTTTCTTCTGGTCGTCACCGAACTTGGCCGTGGCCTTGGCCATCGCCTTGACGTTCTCGGTGACATGTTCCGGGGCCTGCACGACGACGGTCCCTGCGGTGTCGTAGCCGGCCCGTCCTGCGCGGCCGGCAATCTGGTGGAATTCGCGGGAGTTCAGCAGCCGGGTGCGGACGCCGTCGTACTTGCTCAGCGCCGTGAGCAGCACGGTGCGGATGGGGACGTTGATGCCCACACCGAGCGTGTCGGTCCCGCAGATGACCTTGAGCAGGCCGGCCTGGGCGAGCTGCTCCACGAGCCGGCGGTACTTAGGCAGCATGCCGGCGTGGTGGACGCCGATGCCGTGCCGGACCAGCCGGTTGAGGGTCTTGCCGAAGCCGGCGGCGAAGCGGAAACCGGCGATGAGCTCGGCGATTTTGTCCTTCTCCTCGCGGGTGCAGACGTTGATGCTCATGAGGTTCTGGGCCCGGTCGATCGCCTCCACCTGGCTGAAATGCACCACGTAGACGGGCACCTGTTTCGTGGCGAGGAGTTCCTCGAGTGTCTCGTGCACGGGCGTCTGCTCGTAGTAGTAGTGCAGCGGGATGGGCCGCTCCACCGAACTCACGGTCGTCGTCGGGCGGCCGGTCAGCCCGGTGATGCCGGCTTCGAAACGGCTGACGTCGCCAAGAGTGGCGGACATCAGCAGGAACTGCGCCTGGGGGAGTTCCAGCAGCGGGACCTGCCAGGCCCAGCCGCGCTGCGGGTCGGAGTAGAAGTGGAATTCGTCCATGATGACGGCGCCGAGCTCGGCGGCGGCGCCTTCGCGGAGGGCGATGTTGGCCAGGATCTCCGCTGTGCAGCAGATGATCGGGGCATCCTGGTTGACGCCGGAGTCGCCGGTGATCATGCCGACGTTCTCGGCGCCGAAGATCTCGCACAAGGCGAAGAATTTCTCCGAGACGAGGGCCTTGATCGGTGCGGTGTAGTAGCTCCGCTGGCCGCGGGCCATGGCCTGGAAGTGGACCGCGATCGCGACGAGTGATTTTCCCGATCCGGTGGGGGTGGCCAGGATGACGTTGGCGCCGGAGGCAAGCTCCATGATGGCCTCGTCCTGGGCCGTGTACAGGGCCAGTCCGCGGGTTTCCGTCCACTCGACGAAGCGGGTGTAGAGCTCGTCAGGGTCGAGGCCGGTCCGGCCTGGGACCCGGGCGGCCGGGGCGGGGAGCTGATCAACAAGTTTCATTGCTCACCAGCTTAGTAGCCGGCGCCGCGGTAGGGTCGCGCGCCTCCTTGGCCGCTGTGCCGGCTGGGGTTAGGCTTCGGAGGGCATCGTTGCCGGTGACGGGAGGAAAGCCGTGAAATGGGATCCCGCCAAGTACGTGCAGTTCGGGGACTACCGGGACAGGCCGTTCTTTGACCTGGCTGCCCGGGTCCACGCGGACGCTCCCCGGCACGTCGTCGACCTAGGCTGCGGTCCGGGGAACCTGACGGCCACCCTCGCCGAACGCTGGCCCCTGGCAATGGTCACGGGCCTGGACTCCTCAGCGGAGATGCTGGCCCAGTCCGTGGCCTATGCGGACCAGCTCCCCAATCTCTCGTTCAGCCAGGCGGATATCGGCGGCTGGATGCCCTCCCACGACACCGACGTCGTTGTCACCAACGCCGCCCTCCAGTGGGTCCCCGGCCACAGGGACATGCTGGCCCGTTGGCTCGCCGCGCTCAGGCCCGGAGCCTGGTTCGCGCTCCAGGTGCCCGGCAACTTCAACTCACCCTCGCACACGCTGATGCGCGGGCTTGCGGAGTCCGGAGCGTGGGCGGGCCGGCTCGCCGGGGTGCTGCGCCACGATGATGTTGTGGGCGGGCCGGATGACTACCTGAACATCATGCTCGACGCCGGCTGCGATGCGGACGCGTGGGAGACCACCTATTTCCAGCTTCTGCCCGGTCCGAACCCCGTGCTGGAGTGGGTCCGAGGCACCGGACTCCGGCCGGTTCTCGCCGCCCTGTCCGCCGCGGATGCCCGTATGTTCGAGGCCGAGTACTCGGCCTTGCTGGCGGAGGCCTACCCGGCCGGCCCGCACGGCACGGTGTTCCCTTTCCGCCGGATCTTTGCCGTGGCCCGCAAGCGGGAATGATCCGCACGGATATCCGGACCGGCGGACGACCCGGAACCGTGTGACAACGAAGCACTGTGTGAGCGTGGTTAGAATGTCGGGGCAGCGTGGGGGCGGCTGCCGTGCACTATCCCGATCCGTGCCCTGATCTAGCGATGGAGGTTCGGTGCTCATTGGCCTGACGGGCCGGCTGTTGGCCGCCCACAAAGGTACCGTGCTGGCCATTGTGGCCCTGCAGCTCGTGCAGACGACGGCCACCCTCCTCCTGCCTACCCTGAACGCGGCCATCATCGACAGCGGGATCGTCGTTGGCGATGTCCCGGTGATCCTGAGGCTGGGTTCCTGGATGGCCGCGATTGCCTGTGTGCAGGTTGCGGCGGCCATCGGCGCCGGCTATTTGGGCGCTGCTGTGGCGATGGAGCTTGGCCGGAAACTGCGGGAAGAACTGTTTGCGAAGGTGCAGTCCATGTCCTCCCAGGAAGTCGGCGCGTTCGGCGCTGCCAGCCTGGTGACACGGGCCACCAACGACGTCGCGCAGGTCCAGAACCTTGTCGTCCTCGTTTTCACGATGCTGGTCGCAGCGCCTGCCATCTTCATCGGCGGCATCGTGCTCGCCTTGCACCAGGACATCGCCCTGTCCGGCATCGTCGTCGCGGTAATTCCGGTGCTTGCGGTCATCATGGTCCTGATCGTGCGCCGCCTCGTTCCTCTCTACCGGCAGGGCCAGGAACTCATTGACCGGATCGGCCGGGTGCTGCGTGAGCAGATCATCGGCGCCAACATCATCCGGGGCTTTGTGCGGCAGGGGCACGAAATCCGGCGCTTCGACGGTTCCAACAAGGAACTGACCCGGAACAACCTGCATTCCGCGCTGCTGGTTGCCGGGATGATGCCGCTGATTATGCTCGTGGTCAATCTCTCCTCCGTGGGTGTGGTGTGGTTCGGCGGCCACCGGATCCAATCCGGTGAGATGCGGCTGGGCGCCCTGACAGCGTTCATCGCCTATATCCTGCAGATCCTGATCGCGATCATGATGGCGATGTACGTCTTCATGACAGCCCCCCGCGCGGCTGCCTGCACGGAACGAATCCAGGCGGTCCTCGACACGGCTCCGGCGATTACGGACGGCCCGGGGGGTGTTGCGCCCGAGGGCAACGCCGTGGAGTTCCGCAACGTGTCCTTTGCCTACGCCGGCGCCGAGGCACCTGTCCTCGACGGCGTCAGCTTCACAGCCGTTCCCGGGACCGTGACGGCGGTCATCGGCGCGACAGGCAGCGGCAAAACCACCTTGCTGAACCTGCTGCCCAGGTTCCTGGAGGCCACCGGCGGCGCCATCAGCATCAGCGGACGCGATGTGCGCAGCCTGTCCCTGGCAACGCTGAGGAACCTGATTGCAGTCGTTCCCCAACACTCCTATTTGTTCTCCGGGACGCTCGCCGGGAACCTGAGGATGGCCGCGCCGGAGGCTACGGACGAGGACCTCTGGAAGGTGCTGGGAAGCGCGCAGGCCGAGGAATTTGTCCGGAAGCTGCCGCAAGGGCTGCAGTCACCGGTGAGCCAGGGCGGCACGAACTTTTCCGGCGGCCAGCGGCAGCGCCTGTGCATCGCCCGGGCCCTGCTTCGCGAGGCGCCCGTGTACTTGTTCGACGACAGTTTCTCGGCGTTGGACTACGGCACCGACTACCGGCTCCGCGAGGCGATGGGGCCACTGCTGCGCACGGCCACCGTCCTGATCGTCGCCGAACGGGTGGCCACGATCGTGGACGCGGGGCTGATCCTGGTCCTGGAGGACGGCCGGCTCGTGGCGCAGGGAACACATCAGCAACTGATGGAGTCGTCGCCGAGCTACCAGGAGATCGCTGCCTCACAGCTCGTGCTTGAGGAGACCCTGTGACCCCGGAACCGGCGCTCGGCGCCGGGACGGACACCCCCACAAGCGCCGACGCCCGGGACCAGC
>NZ_AUPJ01000162.1:6120-11961 GCF_000427315.1 Arthrobacter sp. TB 26 | reverse complement strand
CGGGCGGCCGCCCCCAATCCTTTCCGGTGGTGACGCCCGAGGAGTCCGCGAAGGGCGGCCGGTTCCGCTGGCGCACCGCCGGCCGGCTGCTCGGACTGCTGCGCCCGTCGAAGTGGCTGATGGCCGGTGTCATCGCCGCCACGTGCGCCTTTGTGTTCCTCAACGTTGCGGCGCCGAAAGTGCTGGGTGACGCCACCGACGTCGTCGTTGTGGGGGTGGTCGGGGGATCCTTCAACCAGGCCAAACTGGCTGCCCTGCTGGCGGGGGTTTCGATCATGTACCTGGGTGCCTCTGTCTTCAGCTGGATCCAGGGAACCCTGACGGCCGTGGCGGTGCAGCGCCTGGGCTACGGGCTGCGCGCTTCGGTGGAGGGCAAACTGCACGTGCTGCCGTCCAGCCATTTCGATGAGCAGCACCGCGGTGACGTACTGAGCCGCGCCACCAACGACGTCGACAACATCGCACAGGCGCTCAACCAGCTGCTCAACCAGCTGATCATGTCGCTGTTGATGCTCTCCGGGGCCCTGGCGATGATGCTGTGGCTCTCCCCGGTCCTGGCCGTGATCGCGCTGGCCTCCGTCCCGGTGTCCACCCTCATCACCATCCTGGTGGCCCGGAAGTCGCAGGCCCACTTCACCGAGCAATGGGGGAGTACCGGCGAGCTGCACGCGCAGCTCGAGGAGTTCTTCACCGGCCACGAGGTGGTCAAGGCATTCGGGCGGCAGGAGGCGGCCGCGGCCAGTTTCAAAGACGGCAACGACAGACTGTGCCGGGCCAGCACCCACGCCCAGTACGTGTCCGGCGTCGTTCAGCCGCTGATGGTGTTTGTGTCCAACCTCAACTACGTCGCCGTCGCCGTCGTCGGTGCGCTCCAGGTCCTGGCCGGAGCCATGACCATCGGCGGCCTGCAGGCCTTCATCCAGTTCAGCAGGCTCTTCAGCCAGCCGATGGGACAGATTGGCGGCATGCTGACCCTTATGCAGTCCTGCCTCGTGTCGGCCGGGCGGGTCTTTGAGCTCCTTGATGCGCCGGAGATCCCGGCGGAGACGGCCGCGGGTGCGGCGCCGGCCCGTTCGGGCGATGCACCATCCGACGCCGCCGGCCGGGTCACGTTTGAGCATGTCAGCTTCGGCTACAGCCCCGGCACACCCGCGGTCCAGGACCTGTCCTTCGCGGTCGAACCCGGGCAGACCGTGGCGATCGTGGGGCAGACCGGTGCCGGCAAGACCACCGTGGTCAACCTCCTGATGCGCTTCTACGAACTGGATTCCGGCCGGATCACGGTCGACGGCGCGGACATCGCGGAGCTGACCCGCGACGAACTGCGGACCAATTTCGGCACGGTGCTGCAGGACGCGTGGCTCTTCACTGGCAGTATCCGCGACAACATTGAGTACGGCCGCCCCGGCGCGGCCGACGCCGAGATTGTTGCCGCGGCGCAGGCCAGCCATGTGGACCAGTTCGTCCGGGCCCTGCCCGGCGGCTACGCCACGATGCTCGGCAACGACGGCGACTCGCTGAGCCGCGGCCAGCGCCAGCTCATCTCGATCGCCAGGGCGCAATTGGCGGGACGCAACATCCTGGTCCTCGACGAGGCCACCAGTTCGGTGGACAGCCGCACCGAAGTGCAAATCCGACAGGCCATGCGGCGCCTCCGGCAGGGACGCACCAGCTTCGTCATCGCCCACCGCTTGTCCACCGTCCGGGACGCTGATCTAATTCTGGTCATGGACCAAGGACGCATCGTTGAACAGGGCACCCACCGCCACCTCATGGCCGGGGGCGGTCTGTACCTGAAACTGTATGAGGCGCAGTTCGCCCGCCGCGAACAAGGCAAGCCCGCCCGGGAGCCGGGACAGTGACGCCCGCCGCAGCGTCAACCTCGCCGTTCCCCGGTGCCTGGCGACCCAATCCGGGCAGCTCCGTCCCCCTGTTCGACCAGCTCCGGCTCAACATTATTGAACGGGCCGACGACGGGACCCTGGCCCCCGGCACCAAGCTTCCTGCCGTCCGGAGCCTTGCCGGCGAGCTGGGCGTCGCACCGCACACGGTGGCCCGCGCCTACAAGGAACTGGAGGCGGCCGGCGTCGTCGTGACCAGGGGCCGGAACGGAACAGTGGTGTGCGCCCGGGACGAGGCGTGGAGCTCACTCTCCGCGGCCGCGGCCGGGTTCGCCGGTGCCGCCAAGGCCCAAGGCGCCAGTTTTGCCGAAGCCGTGCAGTTGCTGGCCGCTGCCTACGACCGGGAATAACTCCCCGTTAGCACATCGGGCGGCGATTCCCGGCCGGGGCGCAGCCGGGAATGGAAATTCGAAGAAGTTTTCGATTAGCATTGATAGCGTGCCTAAAGCCGTAGCTGAAGATCCAGCCGTTGATTCCCAGACCGCCGTTCAAATGGGTTCCGTTCCGATGAGTCCGGCAAAACCCGGCCGCGGGGAAGACTCCCGCCCGGCGGTGAAGCGTCCGGACATGTCCCGGCTCGTCGTCAAGGGCGCGCGCGAACACAACCTGCGCAACGTCGACCTGGACCTGCCCCGAGACTCCATGATCGTCTTTACGGGGCTCTCGGGCTCGGGCAAGTCCTCGCTGGCGTTCGACACGATCTTCGCCGAGGGCCAGCGCCGGTACGTCGAATCGCTCTCCGCCTACGCCCGGCAGTTCCTGGGCCAGGTGGACAAGCCCGACGTCGACTTCATCGAGGGCCTCTCGCCCGCGGTGTCCATCGATCAAAAGTCCACCAGCAAGAACCCGCGCTCCACCGTGGGCACCATCACCGAGATCTACGACTACATGCGCCTCCTGTGGGCCCGTGTCGGCCGCCCGCACTGCCCGGTCTGCGGGGAGCCCGTCGCGAAGCAGACCCCGCAGCAGATCGTCGACCAGCTGCTGGAACTGCCCGAGGGCACCCGCTTCCAGATCCTGGCCCCGGTGGTCCGTGGGCGCAAAGGCGAATTCGTCGAGCTGTTCAAGGAACTCACCGCCAAGGGCTACTCGCGGGCACGGGTCGATGACAAGCTGATCCAGCTCAGCGATCCGCCCAAGCTCGGCAAACAGTTCAAGCACACCATCGAAGTTGTCGTGGACCGCCTCGTGGTCAAGGAGGGAATCAGCCAGCGCCTCACCGACTCGGTGGAAACCGCCCTCGGCCTGGCCGAAGGACGGATTCTCGCCGAATTCGTCGACCTCGAGGCTGACGACCCGGAACGGGTCCGGGCGTTCTCCGAAAACCTTGCCTGCCCCAACGAGCACCCGCTCGCGATCGACGAGATCGAACCACGCTCCTTCTCCTTCAACAACCCCTTTGGCGCCTGCTCGGCCTGCAGCGGCATCGGCACGAAGCTGGAGGTCGATGAGGAACTCATCATTCCGAACGGGGAACTGTCCCTCTCGGAGGGAGCAATCGCCCCCTGGTCACTCGGCACCGCGACGACGGAGTACTGGAACCGTCTGCTCGGCGGACTCGCCAAGGAACTCGGTTTCTCGATGACAACGCCCTGGGACAAGCTCTCCCAGGACACCCGCCAGACCGTGCTGCACGGCAAGGACCATAAAGTCGTGGTGCAGTACCGCAACCGCTTTGGCCGGGAACGCAAATACAGCACAGGCTTTGAGGGCGTCATGCAGTACGTCCACCGCAAACACCTCGAAACGGACTCGGACTCGGCACGGGACCGCTACGAGGAGTACATGCGGCAGATCCCGTGCCCGGCCTGCAACGGCGCACGCCTGAACCCGGCTTCGCTCTCGGTCCTGATCAACGGCAAGTCCATTGCCGAGGTCGCCGCCCTGCCGATGCGCGAGTGCGCCCACTTCCTGGACAACCTGGTACTCAGTGGCCGCGAAGCCCAGATCGCGAACCAGGTCCTCAAGGAGATCCAGGCCCGCCTGACCTTCCTGCTCGACGTCGGGCTGGAGTACCTGAACCTGGAGCGGCCATCCGGTACCCTGTCCGGCGGCGAAGCCCAGCGCATCCGGCTGGCCACACAGATCGGCTCCGGCCTCGTGGGTGTGCTCTACGTCCTGGACGAGCCGTCGATCGGCCTGCACCAGCGTGACAACCGCCGCCTGATCGAAACCCTGACCCGGCTGCGGGACCTCGGCAACACCCTGATCGTGGTGGAACACGATGAGGACACCATCCAGGAAGCCGACTGGGTGGTGGATATCGGACCGGGCGCCGGCGAACACGGCGGCATGGTGGTGCACTCGGGTTCCTACAAGGACTTGCTCGAGAACACCGGATCGCTCACCGGCGACTACCTCTCCGGCCGGAAAAAGATAGAGATCCCCAAGAAGCGGCGTAAATACGACAAAAAGCGCGAACTGAAGGTCGTCGGCGCCAAGGAGAACAACCTCCTGAACGTGGACGCCACCTTCCCGCTGGGCCTGTTCACCGCGGTGACCGGCGTCAGCGGTTCGGGAAAATCCACCCTGGTCAACGAGATCCTCTACAAGGTCCTGGCCAACAAGCTCAACGGCGCCAAGCAAGTGGCGGGCCGGCACAAGTCCATCCAGGGGCTCGAACACCTCGACAAGGTGGTCCACGTCGACCAGAGCCCCATCGGCCGCACCCCGCGGTCCAACCCAGCCACCTACACGGGCGTCTTTGACAACATCCGCAAGCTGTTCGCAGACACCACCGAGGCCAAAGTCCGCGGCTACCTGCCGGGACGGTTCTCCTTCAACGTCAAGGGCGGACGCTGCGAGGCCTGCTCCGGCGACGGCACGCTGAAGATCGAAATGAACTTCCTGCCGGACGTCTACGTGCCCTGTGAGGTGTGCCACGGTGCCCGGTACAACCGGGAAACCCTGGAAGTCCACTACAAGGGCAAGACCATCGCCGACGTCCTGAACATGCCGATCGAGGAAGGCGCCGAGTTCTTCGCGGCGTTCACGCCGATCGCCCGGCACCTGCGCACCCTTGTCGACGTCGGGCTCGGCTATGTCCGGCTCGGCCAGCCCGCGACGACGCTCTCCGGCGGCGAGGCGCAGCGCGTGAAGCTTGCGGCCGAGCTGCAGAAGCGCTCCAACGGCCGAAGCATCTACGTGCTGGACGAGCCCACCACCGGCCTGCACTTCGAGGACATCCGCAAGCTGCTGCTGGTCCTCCAAGGCCTCGTGGACAAGGGGAACACGGTCATCACGATCGAGCACAACCTTGATGTCATCAAGAGCGCGGACTGGATCGTCGACCTGGGTCCGGACGGCGGATCCGGCGGAGGCCGCATCGTCGCCTCGGGAACTCCCGAACATGTCGCCAAGTCCACGGAAAGCCATACGGCCGCCTTCCTGGCCGACATCCTGTCCTGAGACCGGCCCGGTGCCGGTGCCTGTGCGGAAGGAACCGCAGAGGCACCGGCGCCGCAACAGATACATTCCCGCCGGGGTATGCGAGTTTCTGGCATCGGTTGACTCGTGAGAAACTAGGCCGGTGACCCAAACAACAGTGCCCGTGATCTTTGACCTGGACGGCACTCTTGTCGATCCGGCGCAGGGAATATCGGACGGAATCGCAGCTGCCCTCACAGAGCTCGGCCTCGACATTCCCGGCAAAGCCCGGATGGATGCCATGATCGGCCCGAAACTCAGCCATTCCCTCACGGACATCGCCGGGGTCCCGGCCGGACAGCTCGACCACGCCATCCGCATCTACCGTGCCCACTACCTGGCCACCGGGATCGCCCAAAGCAGGCTCTACCCGGGAATCCGGGCGCTGCTGGAATCGTTCGTCGAGGCCGGACGGCCCCTCGCCGTTGCCACCCAGAAGCCCGAAGGTCTGGCCCGCATTGTCCTGGAGCACCATGGTATTGCCGCCTTGTTCCACACCATCCGCGGCTCGGCC
>NZ_AUPJ01000162.1:0-6112 GCF_000427315.1 Arthrobacter sp. TB 26 | reverse complement strand
CGAAGCGGCAGCAGCCGGCGCACCGTCCGGCAAGGCGGAAATCGTCGCCGCGGCATTGGCGGACCTCGCCGCCGGGCATGGCCCGGGCACACAGCATGCCGTCATGGTGGGGGACCGTGCCCAGGATGTGGCCGGAGCGGCTGCCAATGGTTTGAAGTGCATCGGCGTAGGCTGGGGCTTCGCTCCGGACGGTGAACTGGACGCCGCAGGGGCCGTGGAGATCGTGCACAGCAGTAAGGCACTCCACGAGACCATAGTCCGGCGGGATGCGGAGCGGGACCATGCAAGGGAACCGGACGCAGTCAACCCGGACCAGAACAACGACGCCGTAAACGAGGTTTGCACCGATGGCAATGTTTGATGCAATCCGCTGGACCACGCGGGGCCTCGTGACCTCGACCTGCCGGCCCACGGTCATCGGACTCGACAACGTCCCCAAGGAGGGCCCGTTCATCGTGGCCCCCAACCACCTGTCCTTCCTGGACAGCGTGATCGTCCAGGCACTCATGCCCCGGCCCGTCGCGTTCTTCGCCAAAGCGGAGTACTTCACCACCGGAGGAGTCAAGGGCAAAGTGATGAAGTCCTTCTTCGAAGCCGTCGGCTCCATCCCGGTGGAACGCGGCGAGCAGGCCGCCAGCGTCCAGGCGCTTAAAACGCTGCTGGAAATCCTCGACTCCGGCAAGGGCGTCGGCATCTACCCGGAGGGCACGCGCTCCCGGGACGGTATCCTCTACCGCGGACGCACCGGAGTCGGTTGGCTTGCCTTGACCACCGGTGCCCCTGTGATCCCGGTCGGACTGATCGGCACGGAGCACCTGCAGCCCGCGGACAGCAAGTCGGTCAAACCCCAACACTTCACCATGAAGGTGGGCGAACCGCTGTACTTCGACAAGACCGGGCCGGACCACTCCCTGCCCGCCCGCAGGCAGGCCACAGACCGCATCATGGATGCGATAGCCGCACTCAGCGGCCAGGAACGCTCCACCAGCTATAACCAGAGCAAGACCGTCGAGTAGGCACCTTCAATAGTCATTTCGGGCCGGGTCCGGTGTGTCAGGGTCCAGGAAGTGCGCTTCCAGCCCGGCCGCCCCGTCCGGATCCAGGCCGGCGGTTTCGTCCACAATGATCCGGGCGTGCTGCCAGGAGATCGTCCCGTCCGCCAGGGCGGCCAGGGTCAGCGGCAGCGCCGTCGTGAGGGCCTGGCAGTCGGACAGGAAGGCACCTGCGGTCCGTTCGCTCACGGTCAGGACACACGCGACCTCAGCGACCACCGCCATGTCCTGGCACTTGGCGTCGTGCGGTGCCGCCGCCGGGGCCGCCATGGCGTCGGTGGCCCGCAGATAGGTAGCGCCCAGCCGCACCTTCAACGCCGCAGTCCTGGCCTCCCACCGGGCGACCTCGGCCAGGCCATCCAGGCAATCATCCGCCAGATCCCGCAACGGATCAGCATCCCGGCGGACACGGGCGCTGGACGGGCCAGCGTCACCAGAGCCGGACGGAGCACCGCGGTCAGAACCGGCTCCGGTCACGGAATCCAGCGCCGCAGTCAACGCCGCGACAGCCGCCAGGGCCGCCCTGCCTTCCGCACTCCAGTCCGTGCTTTCCATACACCCAGAATGTCAGCAGGCTACGACAAAAAGGCCTGGCCTGACCGCCTTCCAGAAGTGGAGTTTCCGCGACGGGACGTCCGGCCAGGCCGGCCAAACCAGGGGAGTCGTCCGCGCCCGTCCGCACCGTCAAGGGCAGGGCTGCAGGCTCAGTAGACTTGAACCGTGGCAGATCCAGCGAGTTACCGTCCCCAGACGGGTGAAATTCCGACCAATCCGGGTGTGTACCGCTTCCGCGACCCGCACGGCCGGGTCATCTATGTCGGCAAGGCCAAGAACCTCCGGTCCAGGCTGAACTCGTACTTCGCCAACCCGGCAGGACTGCTCCCCAAAACGTATGCCATGGTCCATGCGGCCAGCAGCGTCGAGTGGACCGTCGTCGGCAGCGAGCTTGAATCACTGCAGCTTGAATACACCTGGATCAAGGAATTCAAGCCCCGGTTCAATGTGATGTTCCGGGACGACAAAAGCTACCCGTACCTCGCTGTCTCGATGGGGGAGAAGTACCCGCGCGTCCAGGTCCTGCGCGGCGAGCGGCGCAAGGGCACCCGCTACTTCGGCCCCTACACCGCGGGCGCCATCCGGGACACCATGGACACCCTGCTGCGCGTTTTCCCGGTCCGCAGCTGCAGCGCCGGGGTCCTGAAGCGGGCCGAGGCCAGCGGCAGGCCCTGCCTGCTCGGCTACATCGACAAATGCGCGGCACCGTGCGTCGGCCGCATCTCGGCCGAGGACCACCGCGCCCTGGCCGAGGACTTCTGCACGTTCATGGGCGGCGAGGCCAAGCCCTTCGTCACCCGGCTGGAGAGGGACATGGCCGCCGCCGTGGCGGACCTGGACTACGAGCGGGCGGCACGGATCCGCGACGACATCGTCGCGCTCAAGAAGGTTTTCGAACGGAACGCCGTCGTCCTGGCCGAGGGCACCGATGCCGACGTCTTCGCCCTGCACGAGGATGAGCTTGAAGCCGCCGTGCAGGTCTTCCACGTCCGCGGCGGCCGGATCCGGGGCCAGCGCGGCTGGGTGGTCGAAAAGGTCGAGGACTCCACCACCCCGGACCTCGTCGAGCACCTGCTCCAGCAGGTCTACGGCGAGGAGGCCGGACTGCAGGGCCGGCTGCCCCGCGAGGTCCTCGTCCCGACGGAGCCCAGCAATGCGGCCGATCTGGCGCAATGGCTCAGCGGTCTGCGCGGGGCAAGGATCGACATCCGGGTGCCGCAACGCGGCGACAAAGCCGCCCTGCTCTCCACTGTCCGGGACAACGCCGAACACGCCCTCAAGCTGCATAAATCCCGGCGCGCAGGCGACCTGACCATGCGGTCCCAGGCGCTGCAGGAACTGCAGGAGGCCCTCGAGTTGCCCGTCGCGCTGCTGCGGATCGAATGCTACGACATCTCCCACGTCCAGGGCACCAACGTCGTCGGCTCCATGGTGGTGGTCGAGGACGGCCTGCCGAAGAAGTCCGACTACCGGAAGTTCTCCGTCACCGGCGCGGCAGCGACGGACGACACTGCGGCCATGCATGATGTCCTCACCCGGCGATTCCGGAACTACCTGCAGGAGAAGACGATCCAGGCCGACGCCGCCCGGCAGCCGGGCCACCAGGCCATGCTCAACGCCGCGGCCGACGCCGCCGTCGCGCCGCCGTCCTCTGGTGCCGTGGCGGACACCACCACCCCGGCGCCACGGACCAAGTTCGCCTACCCGCCCAACCTCGTCGTCGTGGACGGCGGCAAGCCCCAGGTCAACGCGGCCGCCCGTGCCCTGGCCGAACAGGGCATCGACGACGTCTACGTCGTCGGGCTCGCCAAACGGCTCGAGGAAGTATGGCTGCCCGACAGCGACTTCCCGGTGATCCTGCCGAGGGCTTCCGCCGGGCTGTACCTGCTCCAGCGCATCCGCGACGAGGCCCACCGCTTCGCGATCTCCTTCCACCGGCAGAAACGCGGCAAGGCGATGACCGTGTCCGCACTCGACGGTGTGCCCGGTCTTGGCGAATCAAAGCGCAAGGCCCTGCTCGCCCAGTTCGGCTCGGTCAAAAGCATCAAGGCGGCCAGCGCCGAGGAACTCACCGGCGCCAAGGGGATCGGTCCATCCCTGGCTGAGGCGATCGTCCGGCACTTCACCGACGACGCCGGCTCCGTCACCGTCCCCGCCATCAACATGACCACCGGCGAAATCCTTGAGACTTAGCTAGCACCGGCAAACTTAGCTAGGGTAAGGACTTGGGAAACGGCACGCGCGGTAATTCATCACACCGTGGACGCTACCTTGCAGAACTAGAGCACAGCAGAACGGGGCTTCACTGATGGCAGAGTCGACGGCAGGATCCGGGACGGAGCCGGACCGCATGACGCCGGTCAAACCCGTTGAGGCGGAGCTGCTCGTCGTGACGGGCATGTCAGGAGCCGGCCGGAGCACTGCGTCGGACGCCCTGGAGGACCACGGCTGGTACGTCGTGGAAAACCTCCCCCCACAGATGCTCGGCACGCTCGCGGAAATCGTGTCCCACGCCCCGGGTTCCATCTCCAAGCTCGCCGTCGTGATGGACGTCCGCAGCAAGGAACTGTTCGCGGACATCCGCACCGCCCTGCGCAACCTGGAAGCCAGCGGCGTCGGCTTCCGGGTGCTTTTCCTGGACGCGAACGACGACGTCCTGGTCCGCCGGTTCGAGCAGGGCCGGCGCCCCCACCCCCTGCAGGGCGGCGGCAGGATCCTCGACGGCATCGCTGCCGAACGCGAACTGCTGCACGAACTGCGCACCTCCGCCGACATTGTGCTGGACACCTCCGCCCTCAACGTCCACGGACTCGCCACCGCGATCACCGAACTCTTCAGCGAAACGGGCCCCGTGGCCCTTCGACTCAACGTGATGAGCTTCGGCTTCAAATACGGGCTGCCGGTCGACGCCAACTTCGTCGCCGACGCACGGTTCATTCCTAACCCGCACTGGGTGCCGGCACTTCGTCCGCACACCGGGCTGGACAAAGACGTCAGCGACTACGTCCTGGAGGCACAGGGCGTCAGTACCTTCGTGGAACGCTATGTGCTGGCCCTCGAGCCGGTCCTGGACGGCTACCGCCGCGAGAACAAGCACTACGCCACCATTGCCGTCGGCTGCACCGGCGGCAAGCACCGCTCCGTTGCTGTCGCCGTCGAGCTGTCCCGCCGGCTCGCGCAATACCCGCGCGTCACCGTGACCACCACGCACAGGGACCTGGGCCGCGAATAATGGCGCTGCTCACCGGGCCTTTGCCCCTCGTCCCTCCGGCCAGCGCGGCCTTCGCCAGCCAGCAGGACAAAGGCCCCTCCGTCGTTGCGCTCGGCGGCGGCCACGGCCTCTCCGCTTCGCTGTCCGCGTTGCGCCTGCTCACGTCAGAATTGACCGCCGTCGTTACGGTCGCGGACGACGGCGGATCCTCGGGACGGCTGCGCGAGGAGTATGGTGTCCTGCCGCCCGGAGACCTCCGGATGGCCCTCTCCGCGCTCTGTGACGACACCGACTGGGGCCGCACCTGGCGCGACGTGATGCAGCACCGCTTCGCGCCCGGCAAAGGCCGCGGCGGTTCCCTCGACGAGCACGCCATGGGCAACCTGCTGATCGTGACACTCTGGGAACTCCTGGGCGACACCGTGGCGGGCCTCAAGTGGGCCGGCGCGCTGCTGGGCGCCCGCGGGGAGGTCCTGCCGATGTCCAGCGTCCCGCTGACCATCGAGGGCCAGGTCCGCGTTAGCGCCCCTGACGGCAGCTCGGTGCTGCAGACCTTGACCGGCCAGGCGAAGTGCGCTGTCGCCGGCTCGCTGGAACGGGTCCGGCTGCTGCCGGCGGATGCCCCCGCCTGCATCGAGGCGCTCACCGCGATCGAGCTGGCCGACTGGGTCATCCTCGGCCCGGGCTCCTGGTACACGTCCGTGCTGCCGCACCTGCTGCTGCCGGAAATGCGCGAGGCGCTCTGCAACACGGCCGCCCGCCGGTGCCTGACCATGAACCTCGCCACGGACACCAAAGAAACCCTCGGAATGACCGCCGCCGACCATCTGCGGGTCCTCCGGGAGTACGCGCCAGACTTCACGATCGACGTCGTCCTGGCCGATCCTGCGTCCGTGACCGACCTCGCCGACTTCGAACAGGCGGCCGGGATGCTCGGCGCCGAGGTGGTGTTGGGTAAAGTGGGGGCGTCGAGCCGCCGGCCGATCCACGACCCGCTGCGTCTGGCAACGGCGTACCACGACATTTTCGGGAACAGGTAGGAAAGGTGCCATGGCACTGACAGCATCAGTCAAGGAAGAACTTTCCCGGCTGGACATCAAGAAGTCCTCGGTCCGCAAGGCGGAAGTGTCCGCCATGCTTCGCTTCGCCGGGGGACTGCACATCATCTCCGGCCGGATCGTGATCGAGGCCGAAGTCGATCTCGCCTCGACTGCGCGGCGGCTCCGTGCCGCCATCGCCGAGGTCTACGGGCACCAGAGCGAGATCATCGTTGTGTCCGGCGGCGGCCTGCGCC
>NZ_AUPJ01000161.1 GCF_000427315.1 Arthrobacter sp. TB 26 | reverse complement strand
CGCCCGCCAGACCGGACTGCTGGATACACGGGGACGCCCGGTCCGCGGGCTGCCGTCGGTGGTGGTGAACGGATCCGCTGCAGACGCCGAAGCCGTCTGGCGCGGCGCCTTCCTGGCCCATGGCTCCCTGACGGAGCCCGGACGGTCCTCCGCCATGGAGGTCACCTGCCCCGGGCCCGAGTCCGCCCTGGCCCTCGTCGGCGCGGCCCGCAGGCTCGGCATCCAGGCCAAGGCCCGCGAGGTCAGGGGAGTGGACCGCGTGGTCATCCGCGACGGCGACACGATCGCCGCACTGCTGACCCGAATGGGCGCCCACGATGCGCTGATGGTCTGGGAGGAACGGCGGATGCGCAAGGAAGTCCGCGCCACGGCCAACCGGCTGGCCAATTTCGACGACGCCAACCTGCGGCGTTCGGCCCAGGCCGCCGTCGCCGCTGGCGCCCGCGTGGACCGTGCCCTGGAAATTCTGGGCGACGACGTCCCGGACCACCTGAAATACGCGGGCGAATTGCGTGTCGCGCACAAACAGGCCAGCCTCGACGAGCTCGGGCGTCTTGCGGACCCCGTCATGACCAAGGACGCCATCGCCGGCCGGATCCGCCGCCTGCTGGCCATGGCGGACAAACGCGCGCAGGACCTCGGCATCCCCGGCACGGAAGCCAATGTGACGCCGGAAATGCTCGACGAGTAGCCTCTCCCCAGAAACAACTGCAGAATCGGATCGGGCCAGCGGGAATACCTCAGGGGGACCGGAGGCTATGCCCACTGGATTCCGATCCAGAGACTTCCGGGTGCCAACACATCCGGATGCACAATCCGAGAGTTACCAAACGGACAACCAGTCCACGACATTGGAGGATTTTGTGACCGAGTACGTACTGCCCGAACTGGACTACGACTACGCAGCGCTGGAGCCCCACATCTCCGCGAAGATCATGGAGCTGCACCACAGCAAGCACCACGCCGCCTACGTTGCCGGCGCCAACAATGCGCTGGCCCAGCTGGCCGAGGCACGCGACAAGGGCGACTTCGCCAACATCAACCGCCTGTCCAAGGACCTTGCGTTCCACACCGGCGGCCACATCAACCACTCCGTGTTCTGGAAGAACCTCTCCCCGGACGGCGGCGACAAGCCCGAGGGTGAGCTCGCGGCCGCGATTGATGACGCTTTCGGCTCCTTTGATGCCTTCCGCGCCCAGTTCACCGCTGCGGCGCTCGGCCTGCAGGGCTCCGGCTGGGGCTTCCTCGCCTACGAGCCGATCGGCGGCAACCTGGTGATCGAGCAGCTCTACGATCAGCAGGGCAACGTCGCGCTCGGCACCACCCCGCTGCTCATGCTGGACATGTGGGAGCACGCGTTCTACCTGGACTACGTCAACGTCAAGGCCGACTACGTCAAGGCGTTCTGGAACATCGTGAACTGGGCCGACGTGGCCAAGCGTTTTGACGCTGCCCGCAAGAACGCCACCGGTCTCATCACGCTCTAAGAGCGCGACCGCGGTTCCTGCATGACGCAGTTCACGCACCTGTAACAAAGTTCACAATTCGGGCCGTTCGGCTCAAATCGTGGACGGTCCGCCCCCGCACTTGCGGGGGCGGACCAACTTAAACGTAAGATAGGTCACGGAAGGCGGTTAGCCTTCAGCAATGTGGCTGGTCGCCCTCCGATCTGTTAATCATCTCTGCCCAATGGCGTGCGGGATCTGTTAGTTGGCTTGAGCGCCTTCTCAACTAGTCGTGCTTGCAAGAGCACCAAGGAGACTGAAAACGTGACCACCCGTATTGGCATCAACGGCTTTGGCCGTATTGGCCGCAACTACTTCCGCGCCGCACTCGCCCAGGGGGCGGACCTCGAGATCGTGGCCGTGAACGACCTCACCAGCCCGGAAGCACTGGCCCACCTCTTCAAGTACGACTCCGTGGGCGGCCGCCTGAAGGAATCGATCGAGGTCAAGGACGGCAACATCGTCGTCGACGGAAAGACCGTCAAGGTCCTCGCCGAGCGCGATCCCGCCAAGCTGCCGTGGGGCGAGCTCGGCGTCGACATCGTGATCGAATCCACCGGTTTCTTCACCAAGGCCGCCGACGCGCAGAAGCACATCGACGCCGGCGCCAAGAAGGTCCTGATCTCCGCACCCGCCTCGGACGAGGACATCACGATCGTGATGGGCGTCAACGATGGGCTCTACGACCCCGCCGCGCACCACATCATCTCCAACGCCTCCTGCACCACCAACTGCCTCGGCCCGCTGGCCAAGGTTGTCAACGATGCCTTTGGCATCGAGCGCGGCCTCATGACCACGATCCACGCCTACACCGCGGACCAGAACCTGCAGGACGGCCCGCACAAGGACCTCCGCCGTGCCCGTGCCGCCGCCATCAACATGGTCCCCACCTCCACGGGCGCGGCCAAGGCGATCGGCCTGGTCCTCCCGGAACTCAAGGGCAAGCTCGACGGCTACGCCATCCGCGTGCCGGTCCCCACCGGCTCCGCCACGGACCTGACCGTCACCGTCTCCCGCGAAACCACTGTCGAGGAAGTCAACGCCGCCCTGAAGGCCGCCTCCGAGTCCGCAGAGCTCAAGGGGCTGCTGACCTACACCGACGAGCCGATTGTCTCCTCGGACATCGTCGGCGACCCGGCGTCCTCCATCTTCGACTCCGGCCTGACCAAGGTGATCGGCAACCAGGTCAAGGTTGTTTCCTGGTATGACAACGAATGGGGCTACTCCAACCGCCTCGTGGACCTCACGGAGCTTGTCGCAGCCAAGCTGGGCTAGGGTAAGACTCATGACATTCCACACCCTCAACGAACTGATCGCTGATGGTGTCCGCGGGCGGTACGTTCTGGTCAGAAGTGACCTGAACGTGCCGCTCGACGGCTCTACAGTGACTGACGACGGCCGCATCAAGGCCTCCCTGCCAGTGCTGGCGAAGCTCACGGACGCCGGTGCCCGCGTGCTGGTTACAGCACACCTCGGCCGCCCCAAGGGCGCCCCCGAGGACAAGTACTCGCTCAAGCCCGCCGTCGCACGGCTGGCCGAGCTTGCTCCGTTCAAGGTTTCCCTCGCGGAAGACACCGTCGGCGACTCCGCACAGGCTACGGCTGCGGCGCTGCAGGACGGTGAGGCCCTCGTCCTCGAGAATGTGCGTTTCGACGCCCGTGAGACCTCAAAGGTCGACGCCGAGCGCGGCACCTTCGCCAATGAGTTGGTGGCCCTCACCGGTTCCAACGGCGCCTTCGTGGACGATGCCTTCGGCGCCGTGCACCGCAAGCACGCCAGCGTGTACGACGTCGCCACCCGGCTGCCGTCCTACCAGGGCGACCTGGTCCGCACCGAGGTCGAGGTGCTGCGCAAGCTCACCACCGACACGCAGCGGCCCTACGTCGTGGTGCTGGGCGGTTCCAAGGTCTCGGACAAGCTCGCCGTGATCGACAACCTCATCGGCAAGGCAGACACCATCCTGGTCGGCGGCGGCATGCTGTTCACCTTCCTCGCCGCTGCGGGCCACAAGGTGGCCGGCAGCCTGCTGGAAGAGGATCAGATCCCGGTTGTGCAGGACTACCTCAAGCGGGCGGCGTCCGCCGGGACCGAGTTCGTGGTTCCCACCGACGTCGTCGTGGCCAGCAAATTTGCCGCCGACGCCGGGCATGAAACGGTGCGCGCCGACGCGATTGAAGGCAGCAGTTTCGGCGCCCAGGGCATCGGCCTGGACATCGGACCCGAATCCGCCGCCGCGTTCGCGGAACGGATCAAGGGTGCCAGGACGGTGTTCTGGAACGGACCCATGGGTGTGTTCGAGTTCCCGGCGTTCGCCGCCGGCACCAAGGCCATCGCCCAGGCGCTGACCGAGACCGGGGCATTCACCGTTGTCGGGGGCGGCGACTCAGCCGCTGCCGTCCGGACCCTCGGCTTCGCCGATGACCAGTTCGGGCACATTTCCACCG
>NZ_AUPJ01000160.1 GCF_000427315.1 Arthrobacter sp. TB 26 | reverse complement strand
CCCCGCGTTGCTTTGGCGCTTGGTGGTGCTTCGGCCCTAGAGGGTCGCGAAGACCTCGCGCAGGAGCTTGGCGGTCTCGGACGGCGTCTTGCCGACCTTGACGCCGGCAGCCTCGAGGGCTTCCTTCTTGGCCTGGGCGGTGCCCGCGGAGCCGGAGACGATGGCGCCCGCGTGGCCCATGGTCTTGCCTTCCGGGGCGGTGAAGCCGGCCACGTAGCCAACAACCGGCTTCGTGACGTGTGCCTTGATGTAATCGGCGGCACGCTCCTCGGCGTCGCCGCCGATTTCGCCGATCATGACGATCGCCTTGGTCTCCGGGTCGGCTTCGAACGCTTCGAGCGCATCGATGTGGGTGGTGCCGATGACCGGGTCGCCGCCGATGCCGATGGCGGTGGAGAAGCCAAGGTCACGCAGTTCGTACATCATCTGGTAGGTCAGGGTGCCTGACTTGGAGACGAGGCCGATGGGGCCCTTGCCCGTGATGTTCGCCGGGGTGATGCCAACGAGGGCCTCACCCGGGGTGATGATGCCGGGGCAGTTCGGTCCGATGATGCGGGTGACCTGCTTGCCGTTGGCGTCGACCTTGGACTGGGCCAGTGCCCAGAACTCGGCGGAGTCCTGGACCGGCACACCTTCGGTGATGACAACGACCAGGCCGATGCCGGCCTCGATGGCTTCAACGACGGCGTCCTTGGTAAAGGCCGGGGGGACGAAGACGATGGAGACGTCAGCGCCGGTCTCGGCCATGGCTTCCTTGACGGTGCCGAAGACGGTGATCTCGGTGTCGCCGTGCAGGACCGTAGTGCCGGCCTTGCGGGCGTTGACGCCGCCGACGACGTTGGTGCCGGCCTTGAGCATCAGGGCGGTGTGCTTGGTGCCTTCGCCGCCGGTGATGCCCTGGACGATGACCTTGGAGTCCTTGTTCAGATAAATAGACATAGTCGGGTCCCTTTACTTCGCTGCGTTGGCGAGCTCGGCGGCCTTGTCGGCGCCCTCGTCCATGGTGGCGGCCAGGGTAACCAGCGGGTGGTTGGCCTCGGCCAGGATGCGGCGGCCTTCCTCAACGTTGTTGCCGTCGAGGCGGACTACCAGCGGCTTGTTCGCGGAGTGGCCCAGCTCGGCCAGTGCACCGACGATGCCCTTGGCGACGGCGTCACAGGCGGTGATGCCGCCGAAGACGTTGACGAACACGGACTTGACCTGCGGATCGCCCAGGATGACGTCGAGGCCTGCGGCCATGACCTCGGCGGAAGCTCCACCGCCGATGTCCAGGAAGTTCGCGGGCTTCACGTTGCCGTGGTTCTCGCCGGCGTAGGCAACGACGTCGAGGGTGGACATGACCAGGCCGGCACCGTTACCGATGATGCCCACGGAGCCGTCCAGCTTGACGTAGTTGAGGTCCTGCGCCTTGGCCTTGGCCTCGAGCGGGTCAGCAGCGTCCTTGTCTTCCAGGGCCGCGTGCTTGGGGTGGCGGAAGTCGGCGTTCTCGTCGAGGGAGACCTTGCCGTCGAGGGCAACGATGTCACCGGCGCCGGTCAGGACCAGCGGGTTGACCTCCACGAGCGTGGCGTCTTCCTTCTTGAAAACGTCCCAGAGCTTCAGGATGACGCCGGCGACCTTGCCGCGCAGTTCCTCGGCGAAGCCTGCAGCGGCGACGATTTCGTCGGCCTTGGCCTGGTCGATGCCGACGGCCGGGTCGATCGAGATCTTGGCCAGGGCCTCGGGGCGCTCAACGGCGAGCTGCTCGATTTCCATGCCGCCTTCTACCGAGCACATGGCCAGGTAGTTGCGGTTGGCCCGGTCCAGAAGGACGGAGAAGTAGTATTCCTCGGCGATGTCCGCACCCTGGGCGATCATCACGCGGTGGACGGTGTGACCCTTGATGTCCATCCCGAGGATGTTGGTGGAGTGTTCAAACGCCTCGTCAGCGGTCTTGGCGACCTTGACGCCGCCGGCTTTGCCGCGGCCTCCGGCCTTGACCTGCGCCTTTACGACAGTTACGCCGCCGATTTTCTCGGCAGCTGCCTTTGCTTCTTCAGGGGTGTGCGCCACGATGCCAGCAAGCACGGGTACACCGTGCGCCTCGAACATATCGCGCGCCTGGTATTCAAACAGGTCCACGGTTTAGTGTCCTTCTACGTCGAAGTAGTTTCTGTACAGCCGGACCCCACGTTATCGCGGTTACCGGGCTGCGGAATAAACGCACCCTGCGACTAGCTTGGAAACGAGCCACACGGCGCAATGCTCCTTTCGGAACTCTAGTCCTTCCTAGGGAGCAGCCCGTCCCAGACTACCCGTTATGTGAGTAAGGACACTATTCTATGAAGCGTAGAAAAACCGCTAGATTACGGGGATTTTGGGGCTTCCGAAGCGCCCGGGGAGGCTTGTTTTCCGGCGTCGGAGATCAGTTCGTAGTGGTCCCGCGAAACGAAGAAAGCGATGCCGGCTGAGACGTTTCCGCAGGCAACGCCGCCGTTGTAGGCAGAGCAGCGAAGTCCGTTGCGCTCCAGGTTCTGGCCCTCTTCGAGCACGGGAAGCTGGGAGATGGGGCCGGCACGGTTTCCCTTGGGGCCGAATTCCGCCTCCTGCTGTGTGACGCCCGAGCGGCATTCGCCGTAAGCGGCGTTCACCGGGGTGAGCAACGCGGCACCTCCCAGGTAGCCCAGACCCGTCCCGCCGCAGTCGTCCGCGATGTCCTTCGCCGCCGGTGCGGGGTAGGCCGCGAGTTCGCAGTGCGCCACGGGGACGGTCGCCAGCTTGTTGTTGGCGGTGTCGGAAAAACCGTTCTGTTCATACGGGAGGTTCACATGCTCGCCCCGGGCAGATGTCAGGGAGCAGGCTACGTTCCGGTCTGCCGTGACGAAGCTGAGGATGTCCTGGCCGGCGGAGTACTTCGCCGAGTCCGCGAGGGGCGCCTGCTTGAGCTGTTCCAGCGCGGGCAGGGGTGCTGGCGGGACATAGTCGGGGTCCTTCTGCGTGACGGTGCACGCCGTGGCCGCCAGCAGGAGGAAGACGGCCAGGGTCCCGAGAAGTGTCCGTCGCATGGGCTCCATTATGCCTGCAGGGACGCCCTGCTTCTGCGACTGCCCGCGTCAGGCCCCGGCGCCTGGTGTCCCGCCGGAGGCGGCGGCTTTGATGACGTCGACGGCGGCGCCGACGCTGTCCTCCGCCTCGAACTGTCCGCCCATCGCCTCCGCCCGTGCACGCCAGGACGGATCGCCCAGCACGGTGTCGACTGCGGAACGGATGGCCGCGGCGCTGGGCGTCTCGGTCTTCAGGTTCACACCGACGCCGGCGTACGCCACCCGGGCGTTGACGTCGTTCTTCCCCTCGTTGAGTCCCGCCGTCACGAGCGGAACCCCGTGCGACAGGGCAAGCAGCACCCCGCCGAACCCGCCGTTGGTGACGAAAACGTCCGTGAAGGGGAAGACCTGGGCGAAGTCGATGTAGTCCTCGATGACCACGTTGGGCTCCGGATACCTGCGCCTCAGTTCTTCGGTGCCCGCACCGCCGGTCGCCGCGACGATGAGGGCGTCCGTATCCTTCAGCGCCTCAATGGTGGGGACCATCAGCTTGGCCGGATCCCTGTTGTCCACCGTTCCCTGGGTGACAACGACGGTCCGGCGGTAGCTTCGATCCGCCGTCGTCCGCCGGACGTTCGCAACGTCGCCAGCGGCGGTGTCGGCGGCGCCTGCGCGGTGCGGCAAGAGGGCGCCGACGTAGTGGACTTTCGGGTTGACGTTCCGCCGCGGGAAGTCCAGGGAGGCGGTGCCCGTCTGGATGATCGCCTGCGACCACCGGTAGGGCTCATCGGTGATGGGCTTCCCGCCGTCGGTGCGGAGGCCGTAGCCGCGCAGTTGCCGGACATAGCTGATGCGCGCCGGCTTGGTGACGAACTGGTCCGATACCAGCCGGGCACCGGCATGGATGATCCTGTGGGCAGGGGTCCGGGCCGGGGCGAAGCCGAAGAACATCGGGGGTACCAGCGGGTCACTTTCCATGTTGCCGATCGGGACGACGCTGACGACCGGTTTGCCCAGCACAACGGCCAGGAGCCGCTGGATGAACATGGTGTTGTCCGCGACAACGACGTCGAACGGGAACCGCTGCTGGACGTCCCTGATGTCTTCGAAGAAATTCGTGACGTTGCTCGCGAAAATCCGTTCACCGTCGAACCGGATGGCCATCGGCCCCTTGAGTTTGGCGCGTTGCGGGTAGAGCTCGTTGAGGTTGTCCGCGGTGTGCTCAATCGCGCGATCAAACGGGTAGTGCCGGATGCCCAGCTCGTCCACCCTGCCGGCGAACGTGCGGCCGGTGTACCAGCCGACGTCGTGGCCCTCGTCCTTGAGGCGGACGCCGATGCCCGTCATGGGATTGAAGTGTCCGGCGATGGCCTGGCTGGCCAACAGAACTTTCATGCCGCAGCTCCGTCACAATCCTGACGTTTCGCCACGCAGCGGAGTCCGCGTGCTGGCGCCCCATTCTGAACTTTAGGCGCGTCGGGTCCCCGGCACAATGATCCTGGACGGCAGCGACCTTGGTCAGGCGTCGAGGTTGGTCAGGCGTCGAGGTTGGTCAGGCGTCGAGCTTGGTCAGCGGGGCGTAACGGAGCAGGAGCCGCTTCTCGCCGACGCCGAACTTCACCTTCGCGACCGTCTTGTCCCCCGATCCTTCGACGGCCAGTACGGTGCCGTTGCCGAAGCTCGTGTGGTTGACCTTGTCGCCCACGCTGACGGCGACGATTTCCTTCTGTGGCTGCACCCGGTTCTTGGCGATGGCGGCGGGAACGTCCGCGTTGAAGCCCGCAGACGGGCTGGCCTCGGCCCCGCGTGCGGCGCCTGCGCCCCA
>NZ_AUPJ01000159.1 GCF_000427315.1 Arthrobacter sp. TB 26 | reverse complement strand
AGCCTTCGCGCTTCCACTCCACCAGTTCGGCGGGGATTTCCTCGATGAACTGGCTGGCGGGGTTGTACTGGCTCTGGCCCCACATGCTGCGGACCTCGGACCGGGTCAGATACAGGCGCTTCCGCGCCCGGGTCAGGCCCACGTAGGCCAGCCGGCGTTCCTCGGCCAGTTCCTTGGGGTCGGTGGCGGAGCGTTGGTGCGGGAACAGCCCATGTTCCATACCGGTCAGGAAAACCACCGGGAACTCCAGCCCTTTGGCGGTGTGCAGGGTCATCAGGGTGACAACGCCGAGCCGCTTGGCTTCGGCGACGGCGGCGGCCAGCTGGTCCGCGCTCCCCGCCGGCGCATCCGGAATCTGGTCGGCGTCGGCGACGAGGGAGACGCCTTCCAGGAAGGCGCCGAGCGAGCCCTCGGGGTTGTCGCGCTCGTATTCACGCACGACGGCGACCAGTTCGGCGAGGTTCTCCACCCGGGACTCGTCCTGCGGGTCGGAGCTGGAACGGAGTGTTGCGAGGTAGCCGGTCTGTTCCAGGACGGCTTCGAGGGCCGCCGCCGCGCCGGAGCCGGACGCCACCTCGGCGAGGTCGTCGAGGAGCTTCACGAAGCCCTGGACTGCGTTGACGGAACGGGTGGCCATGCCGGGTGCCTCGTCGGCGCGGCGGGCCGCTGCCATAAAGGAGATCCGGTCGCGCTGCGCGAGGGAGGCCACCGCACCCTCGGCCCGGTCGCCGATGCCGCGCTTGGGCTCGTTCAGGATGCGGCGCAGGTTGACGTCGTCGTCCGGGTTGACCAGGACCCGCAGGTAGGCGAGCGCGTCCTTGATTTCCTTGCGCTCGTAGAACCGGGTGCCGCCGACCACCTTGTACGGGAGTCCGACGCGGACCAGGACATCCTCGATCGAGCGGGACTGGGCGTTGGTGCGGTAGAAGATCGCGACGTCACCGGGGCGCAGGTCGCCCTCGTCCTGCAGCCGGTCGATTTCCTTGGCGATGAACTGGGCTTCGTCGTGTTCGTTCTCGCCGACATAGCCGATGATCTTCTCGCCGTCGCCCTCCGCCGTCCAGAGCCGTTTCTCCGGCCGGTTGGGGTTGCGGGAGATGACCGAGTTGGCGGCGCTGAGGATTGTCTGGGTGGAGCGGTAGTTCTGCTCGAGCTTGATGGTGCGGGCGTCGGGGTAGTCCTTTTCGAACTCCACGATGTTGCGGATGTCGGCGCCGCGGAAGGCGTAGATGGACTGGTCCGAGTCGCCAACGACGGTCAGCTCCGCCGAGCCGGGGCCTTCGCCGACGATCTCGCGCACGAGGGCGTACTGGGCGTGGTTGGTGTCCTGGTATTCGTCGACGAGGACGTGCCGGAAGCGGCGGCGGTAGGACTCGGCGAGCGCCGGGAAGGCGCGGAACATGTAGACCGTCTCGGCGATCAGGTCATCGAAGTCCATGGCGTTGGCCTGGCGCAGCCGCTGCGTGTAGCCCTTGAAGACCTCGGCGACGGCCTGTTCGAAGGGGTCGTTGTGGTTGGCGCTGGAGGAGTAGCTGTCCGCGTCGATCAGTTCGTTCTTGAGCGCCGAGATCTTGTGCTGGATGGCTTTGGGGGCGAAGCGCTTCGGATCGAGGTCCAGGTTCTTGGCCACGAGCGTGATGAGGCGCAGCGAGTCGGCGGAATCGTAGATCGAGAAGTTGGAGTTCAGGCCGACATTCTTGGCCTCGCGGCGCAGGATCCGGACGCACGAGGAGTGGAACGTGGAGACCCACATGGTCTTGGCCCGGCCGCCGACCAGGGCTTCGACCCGCTCCCGCATTTCGGCGGCAGCCTTGTTCGTGAAGGTGATGGCCAGGATCTCGCCGTGGTGCGCCCGGCGGGTGGCGATCAGGTAGGCAATGCGGTTGCTGAGCACGCGGGTCTTGCCGGAGCCGGCGCCGGCAACGATCAGCAGGGCGCTGCCGGCGTGCTTCACGGCTTCTTCCTGCTGCGGGTTCAATCCCTCGAGGAGCTCCGCCGCACCCGGGAGCGCGGGCTGGTCCCAATCCCCGGCCGGGGTGTTCCCGCGGACGCCGTTTGGCCCGACGCTTTCCGCGGAATCCAGCCCGGCCACGCCCGTTCCGGCAGGCGTTTTCGTGCGCACCGCCGTCTTCGAGGCAGCTGGGAAAGGTCCGTCGGCGTAAGGGTCAAACAACATGTCCATGGTGTTAACAAGTCTAGGCGGTGCCACTGACACCGGCGTCCGCCCCACGGGACATGCCCTCCCCCGCCCGTGGCCACTGGACATAATGCCTACATGCCCACCCGCCGAAGCCAACAATGAGCATGTCCCACGGAGCTCGCCAAACCCCCGGCGGGACATGCCCTCCCCTGCCCGCGGCCACTGGACATAATGCCCACATGCCCACGCGCCGAAGCCAACAATGAGCATGTCCCACGGAGCTCGCAGCGAAGACTGAGCATGTCCAGCTTTGAGCCCCGGGAACCGAGCATGTCCCACGGGCTGGGCCTTCGGCGCCCGCGTCTAAGCTACGGAGCCGGATTCAAGGGCTGCGCGGAGCTGCCGGACGGCCGTCGCACCTCCGGCGACGAACCAGTCCAGTCCGTTGACCCGTACGACGTCGGCGGCGCCCCCGGCGGCGAGGACTATCGCCTTACCCGGCAGCCAATCCCATTCCGGGCAGCTGTGCTGGAACCAGCAGCCCAGTTCGCCGTCGGCCACCCGGCTCAGGTCGCAGGAGCCGGAGCCGAACATGCGCAGCGCGGCGGCGGAGGTCGCTGCGGCGTGCCACGGCATCGCGCACAGCGGGTCGGCGAGCCAGGTGGGATGGATGTAGGTCGCGGCGCCGAGTTCGGACAAGGCTGTGCCGGACCGGCTGGCGCCCGGGGCGAAAGTGGTCAGCCGTTCGCCGTTGAGTGTTGACGGCTGGTCCGTTCCGCCGAGCCAGAGCTTGTCCTCCTCCGGCTGGAAGACCCCGCCGAGCAGCACACCGGCCGAATCCTTGAGGGCAATTGCGGAGCACCAGTAAGTGGAACCGTGCAGGAAATTGTAGGTCCCGTCGACGGGGTCGATAACCCAGGTCCTGCCGCTGGTGCCCGCCACGGAAGCACCCTCTTCGCCGAGGATGCCGTCGTCGGGCCGGCAGCGCTGGAGCTGTTCCAGCACATAGGCCTCGGCGGCGTGGTCTGCGGCCGTGACGACATCGGAAACCGACGTTTTTTGCCGGCCTTCCAGCCCGGCCTGGCGCATGAGCAGCGCCAAGGTCCCGGCCTCACGCACAAGGGCTTCGGCGAGCTGGTAGTCGTCCAGGGCGGGATTGAGTTCAGCGGTGCTGTGCCGGCCGAGCCGGTGCTTTCCTAGTTCGGTCACGCGCTCCAGCCTATCGGCGCCCACCGGCAGTGAACAGGCGGCGGGCGAACCTCGCCGTACCGCGCGTCGGACGACGCCCAGCTTCGCACTCACGCCGGGCGATAATGGAGCCATGGCCAAGACACCCGCACAGCGAATCAAGAAGCACGGCTCGAACGCAGCCGTCCCCCAGCACCAGCTGCCGTCGGTGATCAACCCGAGCACCAGCCGCACCCCGCAGAAGGCGCAGAACAACAGCAACCTGATCCTGATTGCCGGTGTTGTGGCGAGCCTGTTCCTGTTCTGGTACGTGCACCTGCTCACCCTGAACCAGCTCACCCAGCTCAGCGGGGGCATGGCCATGCCCGACTCCCTGATCGGCGGCTTCGACCAAGGCTTCGTGGAGCAACTGCGCCGCGCGATGGACGAGGAAGCCCGCGGACAGCTCAACTACATCCACAAGACGGCCGGCACGCTCTTCCCGCTGATCTTCGGCTTCACCTGGCTGCTGCTCATTGGCACGAATGTGGCCCGCAAGGGACTGCGCTGGGCACTGTGGGCGGTGCCCTTGCTGTTCGCGGCCGTCAGGCTGTGGGGCAACGCGGCCATCGACTCGATGCTGTCTGCAGAAACTGTCGACGCCGGCCAGGTGGCCCTGGCATCGGGCCTCACCGTCGCCGGCTGGGTACTGTTGGTGCTGAGCCTGGTGGTTGGCGGCGCTGCAGTGTTCCTGGGCCGCAAGCGCGCCTCCGCCTCGGCTCCCGCCGTGGGACATGCCCAGTCCTAGCAGCAGACACTGAGCATAATCCCGCCATGTCCATCCGTGACGATCGCGCGAACGCTCAGTCAGCGGGGCTCAGGCCTCATTGGCGAGGTATTCGCGGGCCTGGTCCGCACGCTGTGGTGCGCCCGAAGCCTCAAAGTGCTCCACAGCTTTGAGCAGATGCTGATGGGCGGCCTCCCGGTTTCCCATGGCGGCAGCGGCCCGACCAAGCAATAGGCCAACTTCCCCCAGAATCTGGGGTGAAGGCTTTTCGGCTTCGACAAAAATGTCTTCCAACAAAGCGACAGCAGCGGCGTGGTCGCCTGCCAGGAAGTTCCAGTGAGCACGATTGAGCTTCAATAGAAGATAATCGTTCGCACTGCCGCCGATGACATCCGTTGCCAATTCTGCACGCTCAATGCAGCGAAGCGTGTCGGCATCAGACACATCCGCCGCAAGCCGCATTGCCGCGGATGCCTTATTGAACTTTGCCCAAACATCGAGATTTCTCGTCGGCGAGAAAGTGACGGCCGCCAGTTCGTGATAGTACAAACCCTCGCGGACCTTGCCGCAGAGGAAAGCGACGTTCCCGATCACCCAGTAGGCCTTGCCAAGAAGCTGCTCGTCGATTTCCGCCGATATGGCGTTGGCAAGATTGAGGCTCTCCGCCCAAGCTTCTTCCAGCTTCCCGCTGTCACCTAACGCGGAAATTAGGGCCAGCCCCGCCGTAGCGTTCAGTTCGGTATCAGCCTCATCGCGCACCAGCTTTATTGCGGCCCGGGCTTCCGCTGCGGCAATATCCAACAACCCTGCACCCTGCCATGCTTTAGCCCTAAGAATGTGTGCGTGGGCCTGGAACTGCGGCGTGGTGGATACGGACTCGACAAGAGCCCCTGCAATTTTTGCGCTGGCTTCGAACTCACCAGCTGCCAGTAGACACTCGGCCTGCAGGAAGGTCATGTTCCTCCAGGCCCCGGTATTGCCGTCGCTCAATGCAATCAACGCAGCCCTGCTGGCGCTCCGGGCTGCCTCATCGAAGTCGTGACCGGCCCAGTCTTCCCGGGCCCGCAGTTCAGCGGCCGCGTATGAGGAGGAAACGGCATTTTGCTGCATGATCCAATTATCCGTTGCTTCGAGGGTGAAACCGCAACAAACTCGCTAGCGACGTCTACGCAATATTGGCGCAGTTGTGACTCAGGTACGCGCGATAACACAAAGGTTTACGCTATTCCGAAAATAGAAAGACACGGCGTGTCGAGCTCCCTTATACTTAACTCGTATCACATGAGTCACATCAGCCTCTTAAGTATCAGGAGTCCTACATGAAGAAGACCCTCGCAACACTCCTTGTCGCTGGCGCGCTGGCCGTCGCGGGCCTTTCCGCGGCTTCGGCAATCTCGGCAACCGGAGGAAACTCCGGTCAGGGCTCGGTGGAAGCTGTCAACTGGTGGCCCGACACCACCAAGCCGACAGTCAACTGGTGGCCGGACGCCAAGACCGGCGTCTAAAGCTGCGACGTACAGAGAACGGCGG
>NZ_AUPJ01000158.1:5002-23947 GCF_000427315.1 Arthrobacter sp. TB 26 | reverse complement strand
CCCGCCGTTCTTGCTTAATCCCCTAGAAAAGGCAGGACGATGGGCCGCCGCCGGCTATTCCGGCCCGGCCCCAGAACGCACAAGCATCGCTTCGAGGTCCGACGCCGGGACGGGCCGGCCGAAGTAGTAGCCCTGGCCGCTCGCGCAGCCCAGCCGGATCAGCTCGGCCGCCTGCTCAGCCGTCTCGATGCCCTCGGCAACAGCCTTCAGCCCGCAGGCGTGGATGAGGTGCAGCACCGCCTCGACGAAGTTGCTCTGCTCCACGTCGGTGCCCAGCCCGTCGATCAGGCTCTTGTCGATCTTGACCACGTTGACCGGCAGTTTCCGCAAGTAACTGATGGACGAGTACCCGGTTCCGAAGTCGTCGATTTCCAGCTGGACGCCCAGGCGCCGCAGCCCGCTCAGGGAGTACTTGTCCACATCCCCGCCGTTGACGGCCATGGACTCCGTCAACTCCACGATGAGGTTGGCGGCGTCCACTCCAGTTTCGCGGAGGATGTCGCGGACGTGTTCGATCAGGTCGAGGTTTTGCAGTTCAGTGGTTGAGATGTTGACTCGGACGTTGAATTTCCCGTCCACGTGCAGTTCCTGCTGCCAGTGCCGCAGCTGGCGCACTGCGTTCTTCAACACCCAGTGGCCGAGGTCGACGATCATCCCTGTCTCTTCGGCCAGCGGGATGAACGAATCGGGCATCAGGAGTCCGCGTTCCGGGTGGTTCCAGCGCACCAGCGCCTCAACGCCTTCAATCCTGCCGGTGGCCAGTTCCACGACCGGCTGGTAATGCAGTGTGAGCTGGTCCTGGCGGATCGCCTCGCGCATCTCAGTGATCATGACGCTCTGCAGCCGGCGGGCATAGAGCAACGCCGGCTCGAACACCTTGATGCTGCTGTGCGGCTGGGCCTTGGCCGCGTACATCGCCGTGTCAGCTTCCATGACAAGATCATCGACCGACTGCCCTGGCTCGGCCACCCGCAGTCCGATGCTGGTGCCGCAGGTAATACGCAGGTCCCCGATCTCCAGGCTCTCGCCGAGGGCCTTGAGGATCCTGTTGGCGACCCGCCGGGCCCGGACCAGGTTCGACTTCGGAAGCATGACGGCGAACTCGTCGCCGCCGAGGCGGGCGACGGTGTCCGTCTCCCGGACGGCATTCTGGAGCCGTCGCGAGATCACGCGGAGGACGTCGTCGCCGGCGCTGTGTCCCAGCGTGTCGTTGATGCCTTTGAACGAGTCGAGATCCAGGACCAGCAGCGCCGGCGGCATTTCGCCCCGGGACGTCTCGGCAAGTGCGTGGCTGAGGACGGAGTTGAGCGCGGTCCTGTTGGCCAGCTGCGTCAGCGGGTCCGTCAGGGCCATCCGCTCCAGCTCGACCTGGGCGTCCCGCAACATCGCCGTTCGGCTTTCGACGCGCTCTTCAAGTTCCTGGTAAATGGTCTGCAGGTCGTCAGCCATCAGGTTAATCCCGGCAATGACCGCGGCGACGTCGTCCCTGGCACCGGAGTGGGGAATCCTGGTCGTCAGGTCACCGCCCGCTATCCGGACGATGCCTTCGACGAGGGCGTGCAGCCTGGGGTCCGGAGGATCATTCTTCACTCGTGTACTGCCCTAACCAATCAGTGGCCTCAGCCTCGGACGTGAAGAACCGCGCCGGGATGGACTCGGTCTTCGACCGCAGCAGGTAGTGCGCAATCACCCGGTCGACCGGGCTTTCGCCGACGAGCGCAAACGCGGACGCCGCGATCGAGGTGGAGTAGACGTGCCGTGCCTCGACGCTGACACCCACGACGCCCGTGATGACCAGCAGCACCGGCATGCGCCGGCCGTTCGCCAGGGCGCGGACCATGGCGCCGGCTGCCCGCGCCTCGGGACCGGCAATTTCCCCGTTGGCGGGAAGCACGACCTCGATGATGCCGCCGTCGAGCATCCGGACACCGATCGGTGAACCCGCGGGCGTCACCGCTGCCGCACGAACAGCTCCCGCAGACTCGTCTGGCATGCGCTCATCGGGCCCGGCAAGGGCATCGACGCTCACCGGACAGCAATTCGACGACGGCGGTCAGTTGACCCGCGGAGGTCCCGGTTAAGCCGGCGGTCGCCATGGTACAGAATGGTCTCCCAGTCGACTTCCTCGGCTGTCTTCTCAACCACGAGACTCTCCTTTGCTTTCTTGGGCCGCGGACTGACGTACAGCCAGTTGACCATACCGAGGAACACATCCACCACAGAGTTGCGCACGCCGATGTAGGCCCGGATTGCCCCGGCCGCCAGGACGGCGTTCAGCGAGGCGAATGCCACGTTGCCCCAGTTTCCCAGCTGGGCGTCACGCCAGACGGTCAAGAGGGAGAATGCGACGATCGCGTAGGGGGTGAGGACGTAGATGGCCGGGGCTGCCGTGCGGTCCTTGACCTTGGGTGTGCGGGCGAACGGAATCTTGTCGCCGGTGACGGCCTGCTGCAGCGACTTGAGTACGCCGGCAAGGTTCACCGGAAGCAGCACCAGGTTGAAGCCGTAGATCCGCAGGATGTCGCTGAAGCGGTGCCCGCAGTCCCGCAGATCGCTGCCCATGGCCAGAAAGTAGGGCAGGGCGGCAAGGAAGACGATGGGGCTCAGCAGCCGGCTGTCGTAGGGGTAGGCCAACAGGAAGAGCAGGCCGAAGCTCGCCCAGGCGATGGATGCCATGTAGTTAACGCGCAGGAGGACTTCCCGGAAAAGGATCTTGCGGCGGTCGGAACGGCTCTGGAGGAGCTGGGCCCAAAGCTTGGGCAGGATCAGCAGGCCGCCGTTGGCCCAGCGGCGGCGCTGGACCACCAGCGAGCCGAAGTCAGGCGGTGTGGCGCTGTAGCTGAGGCGCTCCGGGTAGTTCACGAGGGTCCAGCCGTGCTGGCCGAGGTCGATGCTGGATTCTGTGTCCTCGATGACCGTGCGGTCCTGGATGTACGTCCGGATTTCGAAGGCCCCGTTGGTCTCGACTTCAACAATGTCTTCAAGGGCGCGCTTGCGGATGACGGCATTCGCGCCGACCCAGAAAGTGGCCCCGTAGTAGGTCATTCCCTGGTGGAGGATGTGCTGCAGGTCGGTAGTGGCCCCGGCGACACGCTCGATCCGGGTGGGCGCCCCGCGGAAAGAGGAGTACGGAGTCTGGGTCACGGCGACCTGTTCGTTGCCGGCCGATTCCAGGAAGTAGACCAGGCGGAGGCAGTAGTCGCGCAGAAGGAGCGAGTCGGCGTCGAGGGTCAGGAGGTAGGTGGTATCCGGGAAATCCAGGATCCGGTCGGTGCCTTCAAATTCCGCGTCGCGCTCGACTTTGCGCAGGACCACGCCGTCGGCGGTGGTCTCTTCCCGCCAGGAGTGTCCCATCAGGGAAATGTAGGCATTGAGGTTCATCGCCTTGTTGGCCTCGTGGGAGAGGCTCGCGTACTTCTTCCGCTCGAACGTTTCGGTGGAGACGTTGAAGATCCAGGTCAGGCGGAGGTACAGCTCTTCGCACCGGGACCAGGATGGCGAGGTCTTCTGCGCCAGGGCTGCGTTCAGGCCGACGAGGACGAGCCGCAGTTCGCGGGCCAGACCCATGAGGACAAGGTCCACGAAGAACTCGTCGACGTGGTCCTCCACCTGCTCGCCGGCTGCCATTGCCTCCAGCCAATCGGCGGCGGCCTCATACTCGGCGATCAGCGATGCCAGCTCGGCGGGTTCGTTCCGGGGGTCCGTCTTGGCCCGGCGACGGGCGTCCGCCAGGGCGGCGTTGAACCGGGCCGCGGGAACGCTCATCGCAGCGGAGATTTCTGCCGTCAGCGCCCGGGTTTTTTCCAGCTTGGCGAGGTCCCCTGGGTCCGTGGGGTTGGGCGGATCGTCGACCAGCAGCACAACTTTGAGATCGGGAAATTCCTGCAGGGCTGCGGACCACAGCGTGGCCCGCACCACTTGGGGCTCTTCGGCATAGGAGGGGACCAGCACCGTAATGCCTTCGGCATATTCGGCGAAGTGGCGATCCAATTCTCCGCGCGGAACCCGGGAATGGTCCCGGAATCGATAAAGGGCACCTTGCCGGGCCATCAAGTACATGAGCGCCGAAAATGTCAGGAATGTTACGACAATCAGATACGAGACCGTCTCAAATTGGAACCTGAACCCGGCATTCGGGTTGTTGGCCAGCTCCCGCAGAATGGTCGAAATGACGTAGCTGACCCACGCGAGCAGGGTCGTAAGAATTCCCAGCCGGCCGAGAATTATCTTCCGGCGTGACGGCCGCGGATGAACGATCGAAAGCGGCTCGGAGCGCCTTTCGGCCCCCCACTGGCGGCGGCGCACCAAGTCTTTTTGCCCGGTGGAGACGCTTTCTGCGCCAGGGCGCGGCAAGACTAGCTGATCAGACATTGGTCCCCATAGACTGCAAAGTCGCTGTTTGAGCGTGCGCATATGTAACACAGCGCCCGGCGCACCGGAATGTTCCAGTGAGTGCCCTTAGGATAATGCAAGGTCAGACCGTTGCCGGACATCAGACACTCCGGAATATGACGCGCTGATCCTGATGGCCGGCGTGTGCCCGGCGGTTCACAATAAAGTCATAAGGGGGCCCTGTGTCCGCAAGATTCCCAGGCCGTAAATTGTCGCTCGTCCGGCTGGGTGTTCTCACCGGTGTCGTCGTGGCGTTCACCACCGGCGGCGTGACCGCGTGGGGCAACTTCAAGGACGGCAGGGCAGCCCAGGCTATTCCGTCCATTTTTTCCGGATATGTGGACGTTACGGCGACTCCACGTTACGCCTTCGAGGACCCGGTATCCAAGGAAGCGGAGAAAGTACTGCTCTCCTTCATCGTGTCGGACGCCGATGATGCCTGCACGCCGAGCTGGGGCGCCGCCTATTCCCTCGACGGGGCAGGGTCTGCCTTGGACCTGGACCGGCGGGTCGCACGGCTCCAGCAGCTGGGCGGGACCGTTTCGGTTTCCTTCGGCGGCCTTATCAACAACGAACTGGCCACCGGTTGCACTGACCCGGGCAAGCTGGAGGCCGCGTACCGCGCCGTGGTGGAACGGTACAACGTCAGCAGCATCGATCTGGACATCGAGGGCGGGGCCCTCAGCGATGTCGTCTCCCTGGACCGGCGTGCGGCAGCGGTAGCGGCACTCCAGCAGGACCGCCGCGGGCGCGGGAAGGATCTCGAGGTCTGGCTGACCCTGCCGGCAGACCCCAACGGGTTGACGACGGCGGGCACCGACGCCGTGCGCCGGATGATCGCCTCGGGCGCCGATCTCGCCGGGGTGAACATCATGACGATGGACTACGGCGGAAGCCGGCTCCCTGACCGTTCGATGTACGAAAATGCTGTCTCCGCAGCCGAGGCCACCCACCGGCAGCTCACCAGCCTCTACCGGGACGCCGGCAGCGAATTGGGCAGCGAGACCGTGTGGCGCAAGATCGGGCTGACGCCGATGATCGGCCAGAACGACATTGCCGGTGAAATCTTCACGCTCAGGGACGCGGAGGAACTCAGCGGATACGCGAGCGCCAAGGGCGTCGGCAGGCTGTCCATGTGGTCCCTGAACCGTGACCGGACCTGCAGCCCCAACTACCCCGATGTGAAAAAGGTGTCCGACGGCTGCAGCGGCGTCGAGCAGGGCGCAGCCTCGTTCGCCACCATCCTGGGCGCCGGCGTCGCAGCTTCCCCGGGCGCAACCGGGAGCACGGCAACCCCGCCGGAGTCATCGGTACAGCCCCCCCGGGCACCCGCCGTCGCCGATGACCCCTCCACCAGCCCGTATCCGGTCTGGAACGAAGGCACTGCCTACACAACCGGCGAGCGGATCGTCTGGCACTCCAACGTCTACGAGGCCAAGTGGTGGACCCGGAATGAAGCCCCGGACAACCCCGTACTCCAGGGGGCAGCAACCCCCTGGCGGATCATCGGCCCGGTACTGCCCGGCGACCGGCCGACCCCGCAGCTCACCGCCCCCGCCGGCATCGCGCCGCAGTGGGAGCCTGCCAAGGTCTACCGAAAGGGCGACCGCGTGCTCTTCGAGGGCCGGGTTTACGAAGCAAAGTGGTGGACCCAGACGGACAGCCCCGAGGCTGCGATGCAGGGTGCACCCGAGTCGCCGTGGACCAAGCTGCGCGATGAGGAGCTGTTGAAGCTGATGGCGGCGGCGTCCGCAACCCCCGGGCCGACGCCGACCCCGTAAAAAGCAGCACACGCCGCCCAGCCCGGGGCCCTGCGGGCAGTTGTCCCCATGGCCCCGGGCTATGACCTGCGGTAGCGTGCCTCTCATTGCTGGTTGAACCTTCGACCGGTTCGAACCGAAGGTCTCAGACGTGCCAGAATCTGCAGTGATACCTGCGACAACCACCTACCGGATGACCAGCCTCGCCTGGGCGTTGGCCGTGCAGAGCGCCACGGAAACGCTGCGGCCCGAAGCCGGCGTGCACCCGGCGGACGTCAGTTCCGGACAAGGTGCCGCCGTGCTTGCGGCGCTGGACGAACCGACCCGGGCTGGAATCGCCCGCGAGCTGAACACCGCCGGGATCACGGACTCCACCGGAAGTATCCGGCCGCAGTGGCTGGAGGCGCTGGGCCAGGCTGCCACAGCGCCGATCCGGCTGAGTCTGGCGTCACGCTCCGGCGGCGTCTCAACGCATTGCCGGGTGAACCTCTTCGAGGGCCGGGGGCTCGCCGTCGAATTTACCCGCCCGGTCGCCACAGCCGCGGACGGAAGGGTCGCCGCGGCCAGCGTCGCCGACGTCGTCACCGTCACCCTGCTGCCCGAGGCGGTCCTGTGGCCAGTGATGGCCCGGTCGATGCCCCCGTTCCCGGAACTGACTGCGGGGGCAGGAAGCCCGGACACCGGCTCCGGTCCGGTTCCCGGGCGCGNGGAAGGCCACGCTCTCGGCAGCCGACGTTGCCGCCCTGGCCCGCGGCGGGACCGCCGATGTTCCGCCAGGCGTCGCAGCCGCCGTCGCCGCGGCGAAAGCCACGGTCTACCTGGATGTGCAGTGCGGGGCAGCCGGCACCGGTTTGCCGTACCGCGCGTGCGGGGTCTGGGCGCTGTCCGACAGCTTGTATTCCGTCCGCACCTCCGGGCCGGCCACGGCACGCCGCCTGCTAATGGTGGAAACGGCGAGCGGCGACATCGCCCGCCAGCTTGTCTGGCACACCACCGGTGCCCACGATTTCCTGGCCCGCCGCACCAGCGCGGAGCCGACGTCATGAGCCTGCACGGAATGGACCTGGAACAAGGTGAGCATCTTGCCAAGGAACTCACGCGTGCGAGCCAGCGCTTCGCGCAGCTGAGCGGGCAATTGACGCCGCATATCGCTGCCGCGCCCTGGCGGGGGCCCGACGGCGAGCAGTTCCGCAGCGACTGGAAGGCCCACAGCAGGATGCTGCTGGCCACCTCGGACGCGTTGCGGGCAGCCTCTGACGCCGTACGGGAAAATGTCCGCCAGCAACAGGACGCCAGCTCCGGACACACGGGTGCCGGCGACCTGTGGGACGGAACCGGTGGAATCATCGACACCGTCGGCGGCGCCGTCGGCAATGGCCTGGGCTGGCTGGCACACCAGGCCTCCGGGGCAGTATCCAATCTGGGTGACGCGGGCGGCGACGTGGCTGGCGGGCTGGGCGACCTGGGCGGCCTGGGCTGGGATTTCCTCAGCACGGGCGAGCCGCCGTCGATCACCGAACTGCTCGCAGGCGGAACGGGACTGCTGGCCGCCGGGGTGAACGCGGGCGTCGCCCTGTCCACCGGCGGTCTCATCCACCCGCACATCCTCGATGACGGTTCGCCGGTGGCGGGTGACCCGCAACCCGTGGGCGTCGGTTCGGACCCGGCGCGGGACGGCCACCGCAGCACCCCCGTGCCCAGCAGCCTCGCGCAGCTCATGGGAGGAGTCACGGCGGCCTACGACGACGGCGGCAAGGCCGGGACGCCCGATGCGGCAATTCGAATTACGGCCGTGGACAAGGGCAACGGGCCGGCGTACATCGTGACTATCCCGGGTACCTCGGAGTGGAACGTTCGCTCGGGCTCCAACCCCATGGATACCGTGGGGAATTTGTCCTCCGCGGCCGGCAACATGTCGACGGCTTCGCAGGCCGTCGAGATGGCGATGCGGCAGGCCGGGATTCCAAGTGGCGCGCCGGTCATGCTGGTGGGGCACTCGCAGGGCGGGATGACTGCCGCCAACCTTGCGGCTGACCCGGAATTCCGGAGCCGCTTCAACGTCACCAACGTCATGACCTACGGCTCCCCGATCGACTCGACCCGCATCCCCAGCGACGTGAAGACGCTCGCGTTGCAGCACCCGTTCGACGTCGTTCCCCGCCTGGATCTTGGCAACTCAAAGCCCGGAGGCCCCGGGCCGCTTCCCTGGGAAAGCAGTAACAGCGCCACCGTCGTCACCCTCCCCAGCCCGCCCGGCTCCGGAATGGGCGACGTTGTGGGCAATCACGACTACAACGCTTACGTCGCATCCGTCGATGCTAACGAATCGTCCGGTGCGCTTGCGGCTTACCGGAATGACCCGTCAACTCAAGCGTTCCTCACGGCTGAACCCAGCCAGGTCCGGTCAACAACGTCCGGCATCGGCCGAAAAGAATAGAGTCGGAAAATGCGAATAATCTTCACCGTACTGACCGTGGGTCTGCTGGCGATGGTCTTGGCGGGGTGCGGGGCAAAACCGGGAACCTCGGACACTGACTATGCTGCCAAGTACAAAGCGGCGGTCGAGTCGCTGGCTCACGTGGCCACGGTGGACGCCAGCTACAAGTCCTCCGGCGGCATGGGCCGCAGCGGGGATGTCTTTCTGCACGCTGACACCTCGGACCGGGAGACGATGATGGGCGTGCTCCGGGCTGCCTTCCCGGCGATCGTGGACGCCGCAGCCGGCGACCCGGAAGTGAACCTCGCGATCCAGGTGATTTCTGCCGATGGAGCGTCGGCTGTCTCGCCCGCCGATCTTGGGTATTCCGGGACCGGGTCTTTGAGCAGTTACCGGACGTTCCTCGGCAAGTAGGCGTTTTCGGGGACACAGTTCCGGGGGCGCGGATCCGGTCAGCGCGCCGCCGCCGCCCGGGCCTGCCTGACGGCGGACCGCTGTTCCCCCACCCGTTGGGCCACTACCAGGCCCACGGCGGCTGCCCCGATCGTGATGGGGTATCCCATCAGCCGCTCGAGGGTGCCGGGCTCGGGCACGTCCATCCCCGTCACACCGCCAGTGATGAGGGCACCGAGCGACACGAGCCCGGAGGCGAGGATGAACCAGCCCAGTGGCGTCTGCCGGAGCCACAGCCAGCCCAGCACCACCAGCGCCAGGGCCCCTGCGGCGAAGTACATGATGGCGCCCACCGCGTGCCACCGGGAGCCCGCGTCCTCGGGGACCAGCCCCACCAGCACGGTTCCGGCACCGGCGACGGCGGTGAAGGCGCGTGCGGCGATGGCAGCCGCCCACGGAATCCGGGTGGCCGGCAGCAGCGTGAACCGTACACCTGGCCGCGCTGCCGTGCACAACAGCACGGCACTGAGCAGCAGCGCCCCGACCATCATCCCGATGCCCTGGACCACAAACGAGGCGTTCATCACCACGTGCGCCGGCGAGCAGACGTCCCGGCCGTCGAAACCCCCGCAGCCCACGGCACCCAGATCACTGATGTAACCCGTCCGGCGGCTGTACGGCTGCTGCCCCGTCCACGCACCGATCACGGCGGCCTCCGCGACGAAGTACTGCAGCACGCTGAGCAGTGCCAGGGCGCCGGCGAAGAACCGGGTGGACGGCAGGTCAGGGAAGTAGACGATGTCCTTGGACGGCGAATCAGCTGGGGCGGTCATGCCAAGAGCGTAGTACGGCGCCTCACCTTGTATGCTTATACCCGTGTCCAAACGGGCCGGCCCGCGGCCGGCCGGCACGGACGCCCGCCCTCGTAGCTCAGTGGATAGAGCACGGCTCTCCTAAAGCCGGTGTCGTTGGTTCGATTCCAATCGAGGGCACTTGAACCCCCAGTCCCCGGGCGACGCTCCGGCCTTCGATCTCCGCGCCTACCTTCTGGGCAGCTGGACCGTGGACCGGACCCTGCTGGACAGGTCCACCGGCAACCGGGGAACCTTCACCGGCGTCGTCCGCTTCACCGCAATGGACGACGGCGGCCTGCGGTTCCGCGAAGACGGCACCGTTGCCTGGGCGTCCGTCCCTGGCGGACCGGCCGGCACACCGTTCACCGGCCCTGCCAGCCGGGAGTACCTGCTGCGGCCCACAGGCGCGCCGGACACGATGGACATGCTCTTTCCCGACGGCCGCCCGTTCCACCGCATGGGCTTCGGCCCGCAGAACAGCCACGACCAACACTGGTGCGACCCCGACAGCTACCGTGTGAGCTACACCAGGACCGGACCGGACGACTTCCGCTACGAGTGGGACGTCACCGGGCCGGCCAAGGACCAGCTGCTCACGTCGTTCCTGCGCCGCACCGCGGACCCCGCATGATGAACCCGCTCATTGTCGTCTCCGCCGTCTGTGTCTTCGACGAGGCAGGACGGCTCCTCACTGTCCGCAAGCGGGGTACGGACAAGTTCATGCATCCCGGCGGCAAACCCGAGGCGGGCGAGACGGCCGCCCAGGCGGCCGCGCGGGAACTGGCCGAAGAGGTCGGGATCGTCCTCGCTGCCGACAAGCTCGTATTCCTCGGAATCTGGTACGCGGACGCCGCCAATGAGGCCGCGACGCAGATCCAGGCCACGGTCTTCACGGCACCGGGCGTGTGGCAGGCCCGTCCCGCCGCGGAAATCGCCGAGATCCGCTGGCTGGACCTCGCCGGGGAACTGCCGCACGACCTCGCCCCGCTGCTCACCGACCATGTGCTGCCGGCCCTCGCGGGCCCGGCCGGTTAGGGCCGGCCCGGTTAGAGCCCGGGAACGGCGTCTTCCGCGACGGCGCTGGCTTCGCTGAACTGGGTCCGGTACAGCTCGGCATACCGGCCCTCGGCGGCCAGCAGCTCGGTGTGCGTTCCGCGCTCCACGATCCTGCCGTCCTCGACCACCAGGATGGCGTCGGCGGCCCGGATGGTGGAGAGACGGTGCGCAATCACGACGGCGGTGCGGCCCTCGAGTGCGGCGCCGAGCGCCTCCTGGACAGCGGCTTCGTTGGTGGAGTCCAGGGCCGCGGTGGCCTCGTCCAGGATCACGACGCGCGGCTGTGCGATGAGCAGGCGGGCGATGGTGAGGCGCTGGCGTTCGCCGCCGGAAAGCCGGTAGCCGCGCTCCCCCACCACCGTGTCCAGGCCGTCCGGGAGCGAGCGGATCATGTCTTCCAGCCGGGCCTGCCGCAGGACATCCCACATGAGCTCGTCGCTGGCGTCCGGGCGGGCCAGGCGCAGGTTGGAGGCGATGCTCTCGTGGAACAGGTGCCCGTCCTGGGTCACCATGCCGAGGGTGTGCCGCATGGAATCGAAGGTGAGGTCACGGACGTCCACCCCGGCCCCGGGCACGGCGCCGCCGAAGCGGACCGCACCGGAATCGACGTCGTACAGTCGCGACAGCAGCTGCGCGATGGTGGACTTGCCGGCGCCCGAGGAGCCCACCAGGGCGACCGTCTGGCCGGGTTCGACCCGGAAACTGATGCCGTGCAGCACCTCTTCGCCGCCGCGGGTGTCGAGGGTGGACACGTCCTCCAGCGAGGCGAGCGAGACCTTGTCCGCCGACGGGTAGGAGAAGCGGACGTCGTCGAACTCCACGGACAGCGGCCCGGCAGGGGACGACACCGCGTCGGGCTTCTGCTGGATGAGCGGCTTGAGGTCCAGGATCTCGAAGACCCGCTCGAAGCTGACCAGGGCGCTCATGATCTCGACCCGGGCGTTGGAGAGCGCTGTGAGCGGCGCGTAGAGGCGGGTCAGCAGCAGTGCCAGCACCACGACGTCGCCCGCGGCCAGCTGCCCCTGCAGTGCCAGGAAGCCGCCGAGGCCGTAGACCAGGGCGAGGGCCAGCGCCGAGACCAGCGTCAGGGCGGTCACGAAGGTGAACTGCAGCATCGCCGTCCGGATGCCGATGTCCCGGACGCGTCCCGCGCGGAGCGCAAACTCGCGGGATTCCTCGTCGGGGCGGCCGAAGAGCTTCACCAGGGTGGCGCCGGGGGCCGAGAACCGCTCGGTCATCTGGGTGCCCATGGAGGCGTTGTGCTCGGCGGCTTCGCGGCGCAGGTCGGCCAGTTTGGAGCCCATCCGGCGGGCCGGGATCAGGAAGATCGGCAGCAGGATCATGGCGAGCACGGTGATGAGCCAGGACTTGCCCAGCATCACCACGAGGGTCAGGGCGAGGGCCACGACGTTGCTGACCACGCCGGACAGGGTCCCGGCGAAGGCCGACTGGGCGCCAATCACGTCGTTGTTGAGCCGGCTCACGAGCGCCCCGGTGCGCGTGCGGGTGAAGAAGGCGATCGGCATCTTCTGGACGTGGTCAAAGACCTTGGTGCGGAGGTCGACAATCACGCCCTCACCGATGGTGGAGGACAGCCAGCGCGTGACGAGTCCCAGCCCGGCCTCGGCGACTGCCACGATCGCGATCAGCACGGCCAGCCAGACCACAACCTCGGTGGCCGCGCCGGCGATGATCGCGTCAACCACCTGCCCGGCGAGGACCGGGGTGGCGACGGCCAGCACGGCCATCACGATCGACAGCAGCACAAAGGCGATCAGTTGCGCCTTGTGCGGCCGGGCGAAGCCGAAGACACGTTTGAGCGTCTCCTTCGAGAACGGCTTGGAGCCGCTTGAGGCGCGCGTGATGTTGTAGAGGGAGCTCCAGGCTACCCGGTCCATGCTCATGTGTTGGTGCCTTTCGCGGCGGTGTGGCCCAGCAGTTCGGTGACGACGCCGCTGTCCACGTTCCAGCGCGCGTCGAGGCGGACGTTTTCCAGCAGCCGGCGGTCGTGCGTGACCAGCAGCAGGGCGCCCTCATAGCTGTCCAGGGCTTCTTCGAGTTGTTCGATCGCGGGGAGGTCCAGGTGGTTGGTGGGCTCGTCGAGCACCAGGAGGTTCACGCCGCGGGCCTGCAGCAGGGCCAGTGCGGCCCGGGTCCGCTCCCCCGGCGACAGGGAATCCACCGGGCGCGAGGTGTGGTCCGCCTTGAGGCCGAACTTGGCCAGCAGGGTCCGGACTTCGGCCGGGGTCTGGTCCGTCAGCACGGCTTCGACGGCGTCTGCCAGTTTCAACCCGCCGGCCAGCAGCCCGCGGGCCTGGTCGATCTCGCCGACCGCCACGGAGGCACCCATGGAGGCGTCGCCGGAATCCGGCCGCTGGGTGCCCAGCAGCAGGCGGAGCAGCGTGGATTTGCCGGCGCCGTTGGGGCCGGTGATGCCGATCCGTTCCCCGGCATTGAGCTGCAGGTTCACCGGCCCGAGGGTGAAGTCCCCCTGATGGACGACGGCGTCGCGGAGCGTCGCCACGACGGCACTCGAACGGGGCGCCTGTCCAATGCTGAACTGCAGCTGCCACTCCTTGCGGGGCTCCTCGACCTCTTCGAGCCGGGCGATGCGGGATTCCATCTGGCGGACCTTCTGGCCCTGCTTCTCAGAGGACTCCGTACTGGCCGCACGCCGGATCTTGTCATTGTCCGGATTCTTCTTCATGGCGTTCCGGACACCCTGGGAACTCCACTCGCGCTGGGTGCGGGCACGGGAGACGAGATCGGCCTTGGTGTTGGCAAACTCTTCGTAGCGTTCGCGGGCATGCCGGCGCGCCACGGACCGTTCCTCAAGGTAGGCCTCGTAGCCGCCGTCGTAGACCGCCACGGAGTTCTGCGCGAGGTCCAGTTCCACGATGGTGCTCACGCACCGGGCGAGGAACTCACGGTCATGGGAGACCAGCACAACGCCGCCGCGGAGGCCCTGCACGAAGGACTCGAGCTTGGCCAGTCCGTTGAGGTCAAGGTCGTTCGTCGGTTCGTCCAGGAGCACGATGTCGAAGCGGCTCAGCAGCAGCGCCGCGAGCGCCACACGGGCCGCCTGCCCGCCGGACAGCCCGGTCATTTCGGCGTCCTGGCCCACCTCGAGGCCGAGGTCCGCCAAGACCGGCGGCACCCGTTCCTCCAGGTCCGCGGCGCCGGACGCCATCCAGCGGTCGAACGCGAGGGAGTACGCGTCATCGGAGCCCGGGGCGCCGCTGCCAAGAGCCTCCGCCGCGGACTCCATGTCCGCGGTGGCCTGGGCACAGCCGGTACGCCGCGCGATGTAACCGCCCACCGTTTCGCCGCCGATCCGTTCATGTTCCTGCGGGAGCCAGCCCACGAACGCGTCTGCCGGGGCCAGGCTGACGGTTCCTTCCTGCGGCACGTCGACGCCGGCGAGCAGCCGGAGCAGGGTGGACTTGCCCGCGCCGTTGGCGCCCACGACGCCGACGACGTCGCCCGGCGCGACGGTCAGGGAGAGTTTGGAGAAGAGTGTGCGGTGGTCGTGTCCACCGGAGAGGTCCTTGGCAACAAGGGTTGCAGTCATTAGTCCATTCTCTCACCGCGGCCCACAACGGCCAGCCAGCGGCCGTCCGGGCGGCGAGCGGCCGCCGGGCATTAAAAAGAACCCGCTGGTCCGGACTTGGGGGGTGTACGGACCAGCGGGCTCGAGCATTTAGCATAGTTGAATCAGCACCTCCGGTAAAATCAATGCAGTCCCCGCTCCGCCGAACCCCAGAAGCCGCACTTCCATTCGACTCCGCAGGAAGCCATAGATGCCCTTACCCGCCAAGGCGTTTCAACTCTGGCTCCATGTCGTTGCTCCCACTGCAAGCACGGCCGACATCTGCAGGATCTCCGGGATCAAGCGCACCACGCTCGCCCAGCAGCTGGTCCGCGGAAAAGTCGCGGAAACCACCCTGGTCAGCATCAGCCGCGCGCTGGGACGCAGCCCGCTGGAAGACCTCAGCTCGTTCGACAGCTATGCGGGACTGGCCGGTCAGCCGCAGCCGCCGACCGCGGCCGAACTGGTCAGCCAGATCGCGACCATGGACTTGCTGCGCGCGGTCATTTCCCGCTCGTCCCCGGCGTACGGCGGCTACGGGGACGACGGCAGCTCGTTGACGCCGGCGCTTGGGCCGGCTCCGCACGCCACGTCGGTCCGGAACTGGGTGGACGCGATCGACGACGGCGAATTGCGGCACCGGGTTTCGGCCGCCACCGGCGTCGCACCGCAGAACTATTCGGCCCAGCTGACCGCGAACAGGCTCTCCCCGGAGCTGGCGGTCGCGACCGCACGCGCCGCGGGCGTAGGATTCACAGGCGGACTGGTGGCTACGGGCCTGCTGACGGAGACCGAGGCCGGCTGGGCTCCGGAGGCAAAGCAGGCCGCCCTGGACGCCCTCTCCGATGGCGAACTCACGGCCTTGGCCGGCGAGCGTTTGCAGTCGCTCGGCAGGACCCTGCGCCGCCAGGAGCAGGAACATGAACAAACAAAAAAGATATGGGAGAACCTCGGATGATCGCGATCCTGCAGTGGACCACTCTGGCGGTCTGCGCCCTCGTCGCGGTCGCGCGGATCCCGAGTGCCCTCCGGGGCGAGAACCGGTCGATTTTCGGCATCTTCGCCCTCTCGACGTTTGCGATCATGTTGAGCATCAGCACCATCTACCTTGTCGTGGATGCGTGGCTCGGGGCCGAGAACTACGCGAACCTCATCCTCCGGTTCCTCATTTACGGCGTGGTCCTCCTGGCCGGCTACAAGATTGCCAAGGGCTTCGGCGCCCAGCGCAGCATGTGGTTCATTGTCGGTCCGGTCGGTCGCACGGTGCTTGCCCTCGTGGTGATCGCGACCGTGGTGCCGTTCCTCCTTGCCAACACAACAGGAAGCTCTACGGGATTGGGGACCCTGTCGGACCAAAGCGACAGAAACGTCGAGCTCATTAGGCTCTACACAGTGGCTGGCAGGTTCTACCCTTCCTATATCGCCGCGTGCCTTCTGCCAGCCACCATCAGAACTGTGCGGAGCAGGCTGCCGAAGCTGCCCAGGATCGGGGCCGCCGTCCTCGCCCTAGGCGCCTGCGCCATGATTCTCCTGTCATTCAGTGAGCTTCTGCCGCGTCCCCTGGCCTACTTGCAGTACTTCATTAGCTCCACCGCCGTTCTTGGCCTTGTCTTAGGGCTCGCGCTGATGTGGCTCGGCCGCGTGCTGGCAACGAAGCGCCCAGCGCGCACGTAGGCCCTTCGCTCTGGCGATGCCGGGCGTTTTGGAAGCCGGCCGCCCTGGGCACAAGTACAACCAAAGATATTGGCGTTTTCCTGCTCTCCACGACTGCCATTCTTCTCAGCATCGACGTCACCTACAGGGCCTACGTGGCGGCATCCATCCTGCCCGCAACCTTCCTGGCCATCGGTCAACGGCTGCCCAAAGCGATCCGGATCGTTGCACTCCTGCTGACCATCGCGTTCGCGGCCATGGCATTCGGCTCCTTCTACCCCTTGATCCCGCCCGAAGCCGGATATGTGGAAGCCATCATCAACTACACCTCTGTGTTGTGTCTTGCGCTGGGCCTCGCTTTCGTCTGGATCTCCAGCCTGATGGCTAAGCGTGCGTCCCGTCATCAGCCGCTATTTTTCCGGCTGTCGAAGATAGTGGTCAGGAAGACGCCCAAGGCGCACACTGACTTGACCGGATACTGACTGTGAACTGAGCAGCGGAACGACTTGGGAGAATCCTGATGATGGCAATCCTGGAGTGGGTGACTCTGGCGGTGTGCTGCGCAGCCCTTCTCCTCAGGGTGCCGGACGCTCTGCGGGGCCGGAACAGAACCGTTTTCGGAATCCTCCTGCTGGCGACCCTGTGCAGCCTGCTCGCCGTCTCCGAACTCTACGCAATAATTGACGGCGCCCTGGGCGGATGGGGTGCCACGAGCCTGATCCTGCGCTTTCTTGTCTTCGCAACTGTCCTGCTGGTCGGTCTTCGCGTCACTCGGGGTCTCGGCGCAGCAAGTGGCTACAAGCTCATCTCCGGGGGAACTGGCCGTTGGGCGTTGGGGCTTAGCTGCCTGGCCGTGACGGTGACGTTCTTTCTCGTGCATGTGTACGGGACACCGGCGGGGCTGAAGGCGGCGTCGGCGGGCGGCGGCTGGAACTCTGCCCTCGCGCCCCTCTACGCCGCTGCCGGCCGCACGTACCCCGCCTACGTCTCGCTCATCCTGATGCCTCCCCTGCTGGCGGCCCTCAGGACCCGACTCCCGCATCTGGTCCGGGCCGGCGCCCTGTTGGTCCTGCTGGGCGCCAGCTTCGCAGCCATGAGCCTTCCGGCCTCTTTGGCCCCGTCCAGCTGGGCTGATGCACAGCACTTCGTCAACTACGCAGCCGTCCTGGGCTACGTCGCGGGCCTTGCCGTCTTCTGGTTCTCCGGGCTGATTGCGAACCCATCTGGTAACGCTAAGGCAACATTAAGCAACAACCCCGACTAGGCATTCACAAAATCATTAGATCGTGAGAGAATCATGAATGTGTGAAAGCGGCAGTCGCTTCGTGAACGGGAACAATCCGTGCGGAGCCGAGGCAGCCGCCCAAGCGCCATTGGGGGGATGAGTGGTAGCGGTCCGGCTGGACCGCTCCCACTCAGCCTGTTTAACCCGCCAATTTTCCCGTTGACCGGGCCACGGTCCTCAGCGCACAAACCTCAACGTCACCAGCTGGAAGGGCCGCAGCGCCAGTTCCGCCGAGGCCCCCTCAAATGTCACGCCCGGCGCAGCCGCCGGCCGCTCCAGCAAATCCACCGTCTGGACGTTGCTGACGCCAAAGTCGGCCCTCACACTGCCCGCGGACCGCTCACCCAGCGATTCGTAGATGCGCACAATCACGTCGCCGGATCCGTCCTCCGCGAGCTTCACGGCCTCCACCACCAGGCCCGGGTTGGAAACTCTAAGGAGCGGTTCGACCCCGTGGGCCCCTTTGAGCACCCGCGGAGCCAGGTTCGTGCGATACCCCTCTTCCACGGCGTCGGCGATGCTGGCGCCGGGCCGGATGGTGACCTGCAGTTCGTGCCGGCCGCGGTCCGCACCGGGGTCCGGGAACCTGGGCGCACGCAGCAGCGAGAGCCGCACCGTGGTGGTCGTACCGCCGTCCTCCTCCCGGATGTTCCGGGTGACATCATGGCCGTACGTCGACGAGTTGGAAACGGCCACCCCGTAGCCGGGTTCGGCGACGTGGATCCAGCGGTGGGCGCAGATCTCGAACTTCGCGGCTTCCCAGGAGGTGTTGAGGTGCGTCGGCCGGAACACGTGGCCGAACTGGGTCTCCGACGCTGAGCGGTCCGCCCGGACGTCGAGTCCGAATCCCAGCTTGAGCAGCTTTTCGCTTTCCTGCCAGTCCACCGCCGTCGAAATCGCCAACGACCCGGCGCCCGCCGCCAGCGATATCCGCTGGGTGACAGGCGAGGAACCGGCCAGCCGCTCCACGACGACGACGGCGTCCCTTCCGCCGGACTCCACCACCGTCACTGAGCGCGCGCCGGTCAAGGGGACGACATTGCGGCGATAGAAGGCGTCGATGTCCCACGCGTCCCATTCGTTGGGGGTGTCCCGGTGAAGCTCGAGCAGGTTGCCGAACTGCCCGGGAGCAATCGCATCACGACCGCTCGCATAGTCGACCAGGGATGCCAGCAGACCGTCGGCGTTGATGACCGCCCGGATGATTCCGTTGTCCAGGATGTAGCCGCCAGCGGCTTCGGTGGCCAGCACCGGCTGCCCGGCGAAGACCGGCTCGGCCGCGGCGAGCGCGGGGACGCCATGGCGCCCGTGCGGGGCGGCATTGAGCAGGAAGTCAGTGTCCCCGGCGCCCAGCAGCGCCCCGGCTGCGTTGGCGATGATCGCCTCGAGTTGCTCTCCGACGGCGGCGTAGTTCCGCTCGGCGTCCTGGTGCACCCAGGCGATGGAGCTGCCGGGCAGGATGTCATGGAACTGTTGCAGCAGGACCAGTCGCCAGAGCCGCGTGAGTTCGGCCGCCGGGTACGGGT
>NZ_AUPJ01000158.1:849-4997 GCF_000427315.1 Arthrobacter sp. TB 26 | reverse complement strand
CCCGGCGCGAACGGCGGCCGTGGCGCACCAAAGTTCGGCCTCCCGCAGGAGGTGTTCGCTGCGCCGGTTGCCCAGTTTTGTCTTCGCCTGGCTGGTGTACGTGCCGCGGTGGAGTTCGAGGTACATCTCACCGACCCAGACAGGGAGCGCCTCGTACTCGGCCTGGGCGGTGGCGAAGAAGCTGGCCGCCGATCCGAGTTCCACCTTCGGCGACCCCTCCAGGTCCGCGGTGCGGCGCGCCGCTGCCAGCATCTCGCGGGTGGGGCCGCCGCCGCCGTCGCCGTAGCCGAACGGGACCAGCGAGGTAGTGCCACGGCCGTGGTCGCGGTAGTTCCGCTCGGCGTGGGCTAGCTCCCGGCCGCTGAGCTCCGAGCTGTAGCTGTCCACCGGCGGGAAATGCGTGAAGAGCCGGGTGCCGTCGATCCCCTCCCAGTTGAAGGAGTGGTGCGGCATCCGGTTGACCTGGTTCCAGGAGATCTTCTGGGTCAGGAACCACTTGCTGCCGGCGGCCTTGACGATCTGCGGCATGGCTGCCGAATAGCCGAAGGTGTCCGGAAGCCACGCTTCCTCACATTCCACGCCGAACTCGGCCAGGAAGAAGCTCTTCCCTTCCAGGAACTGGCGGGCCATGGCCTCTCCGCCGGGCATATTGGTGTCCGCCTCCACCCACATGCCGCCCACGGGGACAAACTGGCCCGTGGCGACCTTCTCCCGGATCCGGCCGAACAGCTCCGGATACAGCTCCTTGATCCAGGCCAGCTGCTGCGCCGAGGAGCAAGAGAACACGAACCCGGGATCCTCGTCCATTAGCGCCACCACGTTGGAGAAGGTGCGGGCGCACTTGCGGATCGTTTCGCGGACGGGCCAGAGCCAGGCGGAGTCAATGTGCGCATGTCCGGTGGCGAGCAGTCGGTGGGCCGAGGCGTAGGCCGGCCGGGCCAGGACGCCGGCCAGGGCCTCGCGCCCCGCGCCCGCCGTACCCGGCACGTCATCGGGATCCATGACGTCCAGCATGCGTTCCAGCGCGCGCAGGATTTCGTGACGGCGGGGGAGCTCCATCGGCAGCTCGTGCATGAGGCCGCTAAGGGTCCAGATGTCCTGTTGCAGTTCCCAGACTGCCTGGTTGAGCTCCGCGATGACGATCCGGCCGAGACGGTACTTCGGTTCCTCGCCCGAGGTCGCCTTGTCGCCATAGGGGGTGGCCGCGAAGGTCCAGCCCTGCGACAGATCGGGGTTGGCGGCCGCCTCGACGTAGAAATCGACGGACATCCCGCTGCCCAGGAGCTTCAGCGGAATGTACTGGTTGCGCGGGGAGATGGCCTTGACGATGGTCCCGTCCGGCCGCCAGGCGATGCCCTCGCATTGGAACCCGGGAAGGTCACTGCTGAAGCCCAGGTCGACGATCACTTCCACGGAGGTGTCCGCTGCCGTTCCCCAGCCGTCCGGAACCTGCCCCTGCAGCCGCAACCACTTCGTGCTCCACGGGCGCCCCCAGGCCGCTCCGTGCTCCTGGGGCGTGAACTGTTGCCGGAGCGCGTCCATAACCGGAACGGGCTCATCCGGGACATCCCAGCTGCTCAGGGTGAGCGGCATGGTGCGCGGGTAGACCGCGGGGACGATGCGTTCGCGGACAAAGCGGTCCAGCCGGACTTCCGTGAGACGGCGGTCGTCGTGCAATGTGTTCCTCTTAGCGCTGGCGTGGATGACGCTGAAATGCATCCAATCGATGGATAAAACTTACGTCGCCGCCAGCCCCAGGCCAAGCGGCGTCCAGGGGACGCTAGCCGCCGACGGGTGCGGGCACGGCCACGCGGCGGGCGCCCGCATACACATTCAGCGAGGTACCCCGGCTAAAGCCGGCCAGGGTGATGCCGCTGGATTCGGCCAGCTCGACGGCCAGGCTCGACGGCGCGCTGACCGCGGCCAGGACGGGAATGCCGGCCAGGGCAGCCTTCTGCACCAGTTCGAACGACGCCCGTCCGCTAACTTGGAGCACGGTTCCGCGCAGCGGCAACAGGCCCTCGCGCAGGGCCCAGCCGACCACCTTGTCCACGGCATTGTGGCGACCCACGTCCTCACGCAGGCACAGCAGCTCGGCGGAGCCGTCGGCGGCGGTCCGGAACAGGCCGGCGGCATGCACACCGCCGGTGACGTCGAAAACAGCCTGGGCTTCCCGCAACTGGTCCGGAAGGGCCGCGAGCGTGGCCACGGGGACCACCAGCGGATCGTCGGCAGGGCTGAAATGCGAGGACTTGTGCACTGCCTCAATCGAATCCGTGCCGCAGATGCCGCACGAGCTGGAGGTGTAGACGTTCCGCCCGGTGTCGGGGCGGACGACGTCGGGCCGCAGCTGGGCTTCCACAACGTTGAACGTCTGGACGCCGTCTTCGTCCTCGCCGGCGCAGAACCGCAGCGAGACGAGCTGTTCGGGGCTCCAGATAACGCCTTCGGAGACGAGAAAGCCCGCTACGAGGTCAAAGTCGTTCCCCGGGGTCCGCATGGTGACGGAGAAGGACAGGCTGCCGATCCGGATTTCCAGCGGCTCCTCGACGGCGAGCACATCCTCCCGGTGCCTTACCGGGAATTCGAGAGCCTGGGGGGATCCGTCCAGGACATACTTGTGCACCTTGCGGCGCTGCGTGACTCGGCCCATCAGGTACTCCTAACCAACATAGCTCCATCATGGCAAGCACTGGGCCGGGTGGCCAGCGCGCGTTAAAGACCGGGTGTCAGCCCAGCAGTTCACTCCAGTCCACAGGCCCGCNNNNCGGCAGGCTTCCGGGCGGACCGTTTGGGGGCGGCTCTTTCTTTCGCCGCCGCCAGGTCCGGAAGGGGCGACCCCCAGGGAAGGGCGAAGGCCGGGACGGGTTCGCCCAGCTGCACCCCATGCGGCGGGACCACCAGTACGCCGTCGGCTGCGGCCAGTCCGCGCATCATTCCCGGGCCGGTGTGCTGCGCCGGAGAAGCCATGCCGTAGAGGAGCCGGAACGGCATGAGCCGCGTCCGGCCGGGGTCCGTGTCAATCGTGGAGCCGCACGGCACCTCGGTGACGGGCGGCAGGGGCCGGTGCCCCAGCGCCGCCAGGAGCGGCGCCCCGATGGTTGACAGTGCCATCATGGCCGCAAGCGGGTTGCCCGGCAGCCCGATGATGAACCTGCCGTCCGGCAGCTCTGCCAGCACGGCGGGATGGCCCGGGCGCATGGCGATGCCGTCGATCAGCAGCCGTCCGCCGAGCTCGGCCACCGCACGCCGAAGGTGGTCGGTGCCGGACCGGCCGGTGCCGCCCGTGGTGATGACGACGTCGGCGGGCGACAGCTCAGCGACGGAACCACCGGAAAGCGCCCCCGGCGAGGCAGTCCCCGGGTCGGTGTCCTCGAGGGCGGCGAGCCACTCCGTGTAGCTGTCGCCAATCTTCGTTTCGCCGGTACAGCTCCCCCCGAGCATTTCCACGACCCCCGCCAGCTGGGGGCCGAAGGTGTCGCGCACCTCCCCCGGCTGCGGGATCCCCGCCGTGACGACCTCGGAGCCGGTGAACACCAGCCGGACCACGGCTTTGCCCAGGACCGGGAGGCTGTCGTGCCCGGCGAGTGCTGCGAGGGCCAGGTGGGCGGGGTTGAGCACAGTGCCGCGCTTGATCAGCATTTCGCCGGCGGCGGCTTCCTGAGCGGCGTTCCGGACGTGTTCGCCGTTGCGCGGCTCGCCGGGCTTGGCGGCGCCGCCGAGCTGCAGGACCGGGAGCCCGTCCTCGTCGGCGGCAATCCTGCCGCTTTCGCTGCGCAGCACGGCCTTCGCTCCGGCCGGCATCAGCCCGCCAGTGACGATCGGGCTTGCCTGGTGCGGGGCCAGCCGCTGGCCGGGCTCCGCGAGGATCCATGGTCCGCTGCCGTTGACGGCCCAGCCGTCCATGGCGGAGGAAGCGTAATGCGGCATGTCCACAAGCGCTTCCACGTCGGCGGCAAGCGTCCTCCCCAAGGCGGCACGAAGGACAACGGGTGCGGCGGGGATGGGCGTTGCGCAGTCGAAGGCGAGTTGCCAGGCTTCCGGCCAGGTGTGCGCGAGGTGCCGATGCGGTTCCGGTTCGCCGGGCGTTGCGGCCGAACCGTCCTCGGCGCGGCCGGCAACTGCCTCGGCCGGACCATCGGCAGGGG
>NZ_AUPJ01000158.1:0-839 GCF_000427315.1 Arthrobacter sp. TB 26 | reverse complement strand
ATCCCGTGCGGCAGCAGCGCTGCCGTGAGGGGGTGCAGGTGTCATGCTCCGGGGGCTTCGTTGGCTGCGTAGTCGTTGGCGAGTTTGCGGGCTACGCCCATCGCGGCCCGCATCGAGACCGCATCCGTGGCCTGGCCGGAACCGGAGGCCAGGCCGGCCGCGAAGCCGGCAATGAAGGTCGTCAAAGGAGCGGCCGGGCGCACCACCGAGTGCGCTGCCACCCCTGCCAGGGCCAGGACCTCGTTCACGTCAACCTCGACGCCGTCCAGTTCCAGGGCCTGAAGCAGGGCACGGCACCAGTCTTCCAGTGTTTCATCCTGGCTCTTCACCGTTTGCCTCCAAGGTCGAGTTCAGCTGGGGAGCCCCGGACCGGATACCTGGGTGGTCGCGGTCAAGGCTGTCGCGGTCCTGTCCCCCGGGTGGGCCGCTTACCCCTAATGCGGAGGCATCGTCCCAAGTATCCACATCATCCGTGGACCCACTGGGGACGCTGACTTCGCGCACCTCAAGCCTAGCAAGAAGGGCGAATACGGAGGCATTCTCCAGCGCGCCGCGCTGCCGGGCTTCGGCGACGCGGCGTTGTAGCGCAGCTGTGCCATATAGGCCCACCAGCGGCTGCCGCCGCCCGTCAGCGGAGACCGCCATCAGCCCGTCACCCGGCGGGGCAACCGCGGCCGCTTCGAGCAGCGCCTGGACCGCGGCGTCCGCCCGGGGCATGTCGACGGCGAGGACCAGGGTGAACGGGGCCGCACCCGGGTGCCGGAGGTCCGCACCGCGGCGCTGTTCCAGTGCGGATAGCCCGGCGGCCACCGCTGCTGCAGGGCCGGCAAAGGGCGGAT
>NZ_AUPJ01000157.1:6848-7737 GCF_000427315.1 Arthrobacter sp. TB 26 | reverse complement strand
GGCGCCGGACGGCAGCAACCTGGTGGTACACGCGGACAACGCGGCGTACCTCCCGACGCTGCCGGACGGCGCCTTCACACTCATTTACGTGGACCCGCCGTTCAACACCGGCCGGGTCCAGAAGCGCCAGGAAACCAGGATGGTGCTCAATGCCGGCGGTGAGGGCGATCGGGTCGGGTTCAAAGGACGCTCCTATGACACCATCAAGGGCGCGCTGCACAAGTACGACGACGCGTTCAGTGACTACTGGACCTTTCTGGAACCGCGGCTCGTCGAGGCATGGCGGCTGCTTGCCGATGACGGCACCCTGTACCTGCACCTGGACTACCGTGAGGTGCACTACGCCAAGGTCATGCTCGACGCCATCTTCGGCCGGGAGTGCTTCCTGAACGAGATCATCTGGGCCTACGACTACGGCGCCCGCGCCAAATACCGCTGGCCCACCAAGCACGACAACATCCTCGTGTACGTCAAGAACCCCACGAAATACCACTTCGACAGCGCCGAAGTGGACCGGGAACCGTACATGGCGCCGGGACTCGTGACTCCGGCCAAGCGCGAGCTCGGCAAGTTGCCCACCGACGTCTGGTGGCACACGATCGTCTCACCCACGGGCAAGGAGAAGACCGGCTACCCCACGCAGAAGCCCGAGGGGCTGATCCGCCGTGTGGTGGCCGCGTCCAGCCGCCCCGGCGACTGGTGCCTGGACTTCTTCGCGGGTTCGGGGACCCTGGGCGCCGTCGCCGCGAAGCTTGACCGGAAGTTCGTCTGCGTGGACCAGAACCAGCCGGCCATCGATGTCATGGCCAAACGGCTCGCCCCGCACGCCAGTTTCAGCGTCTTCCCGGGCACCTGACCCGCATTCCCAACTGACTCGCAGCAGGGGCCG
>NZ_AUPJ01000157.1:0-6838 GCF_000427315.1 Arthrobacter sp. TB 26 | reverse complement strand
CCCTGCTGCCAGTCAGTTGGGTCGAAGGGGGTCAGCGCACCACGGAAGTTCCGGTTCCCAGTTCCTCGATCCGGGCAAAGACATCCGGCGTCGTGAGGTTCTCGCCCAGGCGGTTCGGCTTACCGGCCCCGTGGTAGTCGGAGGACCCGGTCACCAGCAGAGAGTACCGGTCCGCGAGTTTGCGCAGGAACGCCCTGCCCTCCTCGGGATTGTCCCGATGGTAGATTTCCAGCCCGGCCAGCCCTGCGTCGATCATGTCCCGGTAGACGCGCTCCCCCACGATCCGGCCGCGGGCGGAGGCCACCGGGTGGGCGAACACCGGGACCCCGCCTGCTTCACGGACAAGTTCGACGGCGTACGCCGGGTCCGGCGCGTAGTGCTGCACGAAGTAGCGTGAATGCGAGGTCAGGATGGATTCGAAGGCCTCGGTGCGGTCCGCGACCACACCCGCGGCGACGAGGGCGTCGGCGATGTGCGGGCGGCCCAGGGTGGCGCCCGGCGCCACATGGTGGATGACATCGTCCCAGCTCAGCGGGTAGTCCTCGGCGAGCAGGCTGACCATCCGCTCGGCCCGGGTGAAACGGGCGTCCTTCGCCTTGGTGATTTCCTCCAGCAGGCCGGCGTGCGCCGGGTCGTGCAGGTAGGAGAGCAGGTGGACGCTGATGCCCTCCGTCGTCCGGCAGGAAATCTCCATGCCCGGGACCAGCGCCACACCGTGTTCCCGGGCCGCTGTGCCGGCCTCGGCCCAGCCGTCCGTGGAGTCGTGGTCGGTCAGGGCGACGACGTCGAGCCCCGCCTCCGCGGCCGAGGCCATCACCGCAGCGGGGGGTTGGGTGCCGTCGGAAACATTCGAGTGGGCATGCAGGTCAATCCTCACCCCACCAGCCTAGTAGATCATTGCCGCGGCGCCCCCGGGACAGCCGCCGCCGGGCTGTTGGCCTAAGCCGCTCCGCTGGTGAGACTATGGGACGGTGAACGATGCAGATAACACCCAAGTCTCCGCTTCCCAGCCCCTCGACGAGCGCGTCAACAACCGCTCCCAGCGGCCCAGTTCCGACGCCTTCAAGGCGTTTATGGCCAGCAACTGGGCCCCGGCCCGCGAGCAGCTCCCGGAACGCGACGCCGTCGCCGGCCACGCGGCCGCCCGCCGCCGCGCCGTCTCAGAGCAGTTCAAAGGCGAACGCCTGGTCATCCCCGCCGGCCCGCTGAAGGTCCGCTCGAACGACTGCGATTACCGCTTCCGCCCGCACTCCGGCTTCGCGCACCTCACCGGCCTGGGCCTGGACCACGAGCCCGACGCCGTGCTCATCCTGGAACCCGTGGAGGCAGGCAAGGGCGACGACGGCGGCCACCACCACGCGACCCTGTACTTCCGTCCGCTGGCCGGCCGCGACACCGAACAGTTCTACGCCGACTCCCGCGCCGGCGAATTCTGGATCGGCGCCCGTCCCACGCTGGCTGAGTTCAAGGCCCGCCTCGGCCTGGACACCGCGGACATCAGCGAACTCGAACTTGGCATCACCAAGAACGTGGGTGCCCCCGAAATCGGCGGGATCTCCATCCGGCTGGTGCGCAAGGTGGACGAGAACATCGACGCCCTCGTGGACACCGCCCGCTACAACACCGCCAAGGACCCGGAGACCCTGGACCTGGGCATCCTCGATGCGCTGGACGAGAAGCTCACCGAGGCCCTCTCCGAGCTGCGCCTGCTCAAGGACGACTGGGAAGTCGAGCAGATGAAGACCGCCGTCGCCGCGACCGTGCAGGGTTTCACCGAGGTGGTGAAGTCGCTGCCGCGGGCACTGACCCACCAGCGCGGCGAGCGCGTCGTCGAAGGCGCGTTCTTCGCCCGGGCCCGGGAAGAAGGCAACGAGCTCGGCTATGACACCATCGCGGCCTCCGGCAACAACGCCACCGTGCTGCACTGGACCCGGAACACCGGCAAGGTCACCGCCGGTGAACTGCTGCTCCTCGACGCCGGGGTCGAGGCGGATTCGCTCTACACCGCGGACATCACGCGCACCCTGCCGGCCAACGGCACGTTCTCCGACGTCCAGCGCAAGGTCTACGAGGCCGTCCTGGACGCCGCCGACGCCGGTTTCGCCGCCGCGCAGCCCGGCACCAAGTTCCGCGACATCCACACGGCCGCGACCACCGTGCTGGCGGAACGGCTGGCCGACTGGGGCCTGCTGCCGGTCTCCGTCGAGGAAGCCATCAGCGCGGAGGGCCAGCAGCACCGCCGCTGGATGCCGCACGGCACCAGCCACCACCTCGGCCTCGACGTGCACGACTGCGCCCAGGCCAAGCGCGAACTCTACCTCGACGGCGTCCTCACCCCCGGCATGGTCTTCACGATCGAACCCGGGCTGTACTTCAAGGACGAGGACCTCGCCATTCCGGCGGAGTACCGCGGAATCGGTGTCCGCATCGAGGACGACATCCTCATGACTGCCGATGGCCCGGTCAACCTCAGCGCGGCCCTGCCCCGCAAGGCCGACGACGTCGAGTCCTGGATGGCGGGCATCTACCAGGAAGCGGAAGGCCAGACGGCATAGGTCCCCGCCGGCCGGCTGACCCTCCACGGCACAACGGCGCCGGCACAACGAAGCTGACACGGAGAAGGCCTCCGCCCGAATCATTTCCGGGTGGAGGCCTTCTGCGTTGCCGGCTAGTGCTGCGGTCCGTCCTGGCCGGGCTCCTGCTTGGGCGCATCGGTGACGCGGACCCCGTACTGCGGGCGGCCGTCCGGAAGGTCCGGATAGGCGAACCCGGCGGGCTTCGGGGCCTCGTCCGTGGCCGGCTCGCCATCAGCGGCCCCCTGGTGGGAAGAGTCTGCCTGCTGGGCGGGCCCCGCGTGCTGGCCTGCAGCCGGCTGGTGGCCGGGCTGCTGGTAACCGGGCTGCGGCGCTTCAGGGGACTGTGCGCCTGGCTGCTGCCCGGCCTCGGGGGTCCTCTGGCCGTAGGGGTCGCTCCAGCCTGCGGGGCGCTGCGGTGCGTGGCCCTGCGGGCCGGGCTGGCCCTGCTGGTCGGGCTGGTACGGCTGGTGCTGGTAGTCGCGCTGGGTATAGCCGGCCGTGCCAGCGGACGCCGTGGCGTCATGCTGTGTCATCGGAAGCTGGTGCAGCAGCCGCCGCGCCTCGTTCGCCGCCTCAAAGGAAACGACGACGTCGTAGTTGGTCGCCACCACCTGGCTGGTGGAGGTGAAGTCGCGCTTGCCCCGCTGCATGGCATAGGTGACGATGCCGAACAGCATAAAGAACGCCGCGCCCATGAGCACCGACGTCATGATCGAGAAGGCGCCGTCGGTCGTGGAGAAGAAGGAGAGCATGATGCCGACGAACAGGCCGAACCACATGCCACTCAGGGCACCCGAAAGGGCCACCCGGGGGTAGGTCAGCCTGCCGGTGACCCGCTCGACCATCTTCAGGTCGTTGCCGACGATCGAGACCATCTGCACCGGAAACTGCTGGTCCGCGAGGTAGTCCACCGCCTTCTGGGCATCCAGGTAGGAGTTGTAGGAACCAACGGTGTCGCCCTTGGGGACACTGCGGGCCTCGTCCGGGCCGTTGGGGGCGCCAGCCCTGGGAGCACCAAAAATGTTTGACATACGACCATTCTTACCTATCCGGCTGGGCACCGGCTGTAAATTCAGCTAAAAGAGAGCGGACTCGGTAGCCTGTAGTGGTGAGCACAAATCTATCGCGGGTGTTTGTTGCGCGCCTCCTCGGACTCGACGTCTTTGACCCACTGGGCGACCGTCTCGGCAGGCTGCGCGACGTCGTCGTGCTCTCCCGCGGCACCCGGGGCGCCCCGCACGTGGTGGGCATCGTCGTCGAGGTCCCCGGGAAGAAACGGGTTTTCGTGCCGATGACCCGGATCACCTCGATCGACCAGACCCAGATCATCTGCACGGGGCTGGTGAACCTGCGCCGTTTCGAACAGCGCGGCGCCGAAACCCTCGTGGTCGCCGAGATGTTCGACCGGCGCGTGACACTCGCCGACGGCAGCGGGGACGCCACCATCGAGGACATCGCGATGGACAGGCACCGCTCCGGCGACTGGTTTGTCAGTAAACTCTTTGTCCGCCGCGGCCATTCCCTCTCCCCGCTAAGCAGGCTGCGCCGCAACGAGACCATGATCATCGACTGGGCGGACGCGCAGCAGGGCGCCCGCACCGAACCCCAGGCCGCCACCCAGTTCGTCGCGACCCACGAGGACCTCAAGCCGGCGGACTTCGCCGAGGCCCTGCAGGAAATGTCCGACAAGCGCCGCTTCGAGGTCGCCAGCGAGCTCCAGGACGAGCGGCTGGCCGACGTCCTGCAGGAGATGCCCGAAGGCGACCAGGTGGAAATCCTCTCCGCCCTCGACGTGAACCGTGCCGCGGACGTGCTGGAGGAAATGGACCCGGACGACGCCGCCGACCTCCTCGCAGAACTCCCCAGCGCCCAGGCCGAAGAGCTGCTCCAGCTGATGGAACCCGAGGGCGCCGAAGACGTCCGCCGGCTGCTCGAATACGACGAGGACACCGCCGGCGGCCTGATGACCCCGGTCCCGGTCATCCTTCCCCCGGAAGCCACGGTCGCCGAGGCCCTCGCCCATGTCCGCCGCGAAGAGCTCTCCCCCGCACTGGCCTCGTCGATCTTCATTGCCCGGCCGCCGCTGGAGACGCCCACGGGCCGGTTCCTCGGCGTCGTCCACATCCAGCAGCTCCTGCGCTACCCGCCGCCCGAACCGCTGGGAAACCTGGTGGACAAGACCCTGGAGCCGGTGTCGGACCAGGCCCACATCAGCGAGGTGGCCCGGACGCTGGCCACCTACAACCTCAACTCGCTCCCCGTCGTCAACAGCGACGGTCGGCTTGTGGGGGCGGTGACTGTTGACGATGTGCTGGATCATCTGCTGCCCGATGACTGGCGCGCCCACGAGGACGATGTCCCGATAAGGAAGCTTGGAGGCCGCATTGGCTGATAACAGCGCACCACGCAACCCCCATGTCCGGCCGGGCAGCAACCCGGACAAAGGAGGCCTCGACACACCCCTGAGCGGCCGCCAGCGGATCCTGCCGAAGTTCTCGCCCAACCCGGATGCCTTCGGCCAGACCACGGAAGGCTTTGCCCGCTTCATGGGCACGCCGCAGTTCCTCGTCTACATGACGGTTTTCGTCGTCGTCTGGCTGGCCTGGAACACCTGGGCACCGGAGGCCTGGCAGTTCGATTCCCTGGCCCTCGGATTCACCCTGCTGACCCTGATGCTCTCGCTGCAGGCCTCCTACGCCGCGCCGCTGCTGCTCCTCGCCCAGAACCGGCAGGACGACCGTGACCGCGTCTCCCTCCAGCAGGACCGCCAGCGCGCGGAACGCAACCTCTCCGACACCGAATATCTGACGCGGGAACTCGCCTCGCTGCGGATCGCCCTGCGGGAGGTCGCCACCCGCGACTACGTCCGGGCCGAACTGCGCAGCCTGCTCGAGGACATGCTGGAGGCGCAGGAGGAACTGCGCACCCACGATCCCTCTGCCGGGGTCCACGAGTCGCCGCGGGACAAGGTCAAGGAAAAGCTGAAGGAACGCCGCGACAAGCAGCGCAACCCCCGGACGCAGCAAATCCCCCGGGTCAAGTCCGACAGCAGCCCCAAACCCACCAAGAAGGCCGCACCGGACACGCTGCAGGGCGACGAAGCGGACACCGCCGGCACCCCGGCATTCCCCGCCTCCCCCGAGAACTGAGCAGTCACCGCATGAACCCCAGCCAGGACAGCACCACCCAGGCCGACACTCCTGCCTCCCCGCTGGAGGGGGCAGTGCATGCCGCACTCGCCACCGTGATCGATCCCGAGCTCCGCCGTCCCATCACCGAGCTGGGGATGGTGGACGCGGTGGAGGTTTCCGCCGGCGGACGGGTGCGGATCGCGGTGCTCCTGACTATCGCCGGCTGCCCGCTGCGCGGAACCATCACCGCCGATTGCGAGGCGGCCCTGTCCGCGGTGCCTGGCGTGACCGGCGTAGAGGTGGAACTGAAGGTCATGACGCAGGGGCAGCGCGACGCCCTCAAGGAGCAGCTCCGCGGCGCCGGCGGGCAACGCGGGATCCCGTTCAACGACCCCGGCTCGCTGACCAAGGTATACGCCGTCGCGAGCGGCAAGGGCGGCGTCGGCAAGTCCTCGGTGACGGTCAACCTCGCTTGCGCGCTGGCCGCCCAGGGGCTGCGCGTGGGAATTGTGGACGCCGATGTCTACGGCTTCTCCGTCCCGGCGCTGATGGGTATCACCCAGTCCCCGACCCGGGTAGATGACATGATCCTGCCGCCGGTGGCCTACGGGGTCAAGGTCATCTCGATCGGCATGTTCGTCACCGGCAACCAGCCGGTCGCCTGGCGCGGGCCCATGCTGCACCGGGCCCTGGAGCAGTTCCTCACCGACGTCTACTTCGGCGACCTCGACGCGCTGTTCCTGGACCTTCCGCCCGGTACCGGCGACATCGCCATCTCCGTGGCCCAGCTGCTGCCGAAAGCCCAGATCCTTGTCGTGACCACGCCCCAGACGGCTGCCGCGGATGTGGCCGAGCGGGCGGGTGCCATCGCGACCCAGACCGGCCAGGGCGTCGCCGGCGTCGTGGAGAACATGTCCTACCTGGAAATGCCCGACGGCGGCCGGATGGAGCTGTTCGGCAGCGGCGGCGGTGCTGTGCTGGCCGAACGGTTGTCCGCGACGGTGGGCACCGACGTCCCGCTGCTGGGGCAGATCCCGCTCGACATCCTGCTCCGGGAGGGCGGCGACGCCGGGGTTCCCCTGGTGCTGGGCCGTCCCGACACCCCGGCGGCCGCAGCGCTGCTGGCGATCG
>NZ_AUPJ01000156.1 GCF_000427315.1 Arthrobacter sp. TB 26 | reverse complement strand
TCGCCGCCGTCCCGCGCGGGCTGAGCGGAAAATCCCTGGGCCTGCAGCCCCGCTAAGTAGCTTCTGAGTCGAAGGGCGCAGGCTCGCCGTCCGGGAGGCGTTCGACCGCCCGGGCAGGCCGCCGTTCCGCGGCCGCCGTAGCAGCCGCCACGGTGGCTACCGCGGCCGGGGCACCCGCGCTGACAGGCTTGGTGTCATCGTCCAGCAGCGCTTCCTTGATGATCCGGCGCGGATCGTACTGCCGGGGATCGTACTTCTTCCAGTCGACGTCATCGATGTCGATGCCGACTTCTTCCTTAATCTGCTCCCGGGCCCCGGACGCCATCCGGCGGACTTCCTTGACGATGTTGGCAAGTTTCTGGGTGTATTCGGGCAGCCTGCTGGGACCAATCACCAGAAGGCCGATGATCAGCAGGAGTAAGAACTCTGGTCCGTTGATTCCAAGCACTGTAGGAAGATTACCCTCTCAGTCGGAGCTGGGACGATTCGGCCGGGACACACGACGCGGGCCCCCGGGCTGGCGCCAGCAGCTCACGGGGCCAGCAGCTCCACGATCCGGCCCAGGCCGCGCTCCATCCGGACGGCGAAGCTGGACCCGGCGCCGGACCCATCCCCGTCCCCGGTGACCGCGCTTGGGCCGTCGGCAGGGCCCTCCGGTGCGGCTCCCAGGTCAGCGGCCGTCCCCGGGGTCGCCGCAGTGCGGGACCGGACCAGGGCGGCCACGCCGTCGTCGGCCTCTTCCGCCGGCTGGTCCGACACGTAGGTGAAGGTGGTTTCGCCTGCCTGATAGATGGCTGCGAAGGGCGCGGTGTGATTGACCCACAGGATCCCGGGGCCCGCCCCCGCCGCCGGCTCTGCGCCCGGTGCGGCGTTCCCCGCCGGCACCATTGCGGAGGTGAAGCCGTCCGACGTCGCCGGGCGGCCTGTGAGTACATTGAGCGGCGGGCCGGTCTGCGGACCGCCTCCCGGGAGGCCGGGCTGCCCGGGCGTGCCGCTGTGCTGGCCGGGGATACCGTGCTGTTCGAGGATGGTGGCAAAATGCCGGCCGTCGGTGAGACGCAGTTCCAGGAGGTCGCCGCCGTTTATTACCCGGCTCCTGGCCCAGACCAGGTGGTAGCCGAGTTCACGGAGCTCGGGGCAGGTCCAGCCCTCGGAGCGCAACGTGGTGAGCTGCGCCCGGGTAAGCGTTCCTGCCGGGGTGAAGTCAGGTTCGCCGGTGAGGCTCCAGCCGGCGGGCGCCCCGGCCCCGGCCTCGACGGCATCCGGCCCGGCGGCAGAGAGGTCCCGCTGCAGAAGTGCCCAAGCCGGCGCCTCGCCGGCCGC
>NZ_AUPJ01000155.1 GCF_000427315.1 Arthrobacter sp. TB 26 | reverse complement strand
TGTTAACGCCAACCCAAAACAGGGCCATTAGTGCCAGTTGAAAACAGGGCCACTTGTTGTTCGTTCTATTGTGCCGTACTGGCCGTGGGCTGGTGTTTTCTGAGCCGGTAGCTTTTGCCTTTGAGGCTGATGACGTCGGCGTGGTGGACGATCCGGTCGATCATGGCCGAGGCGATGGTCAGGTCCCCGAAGACGTCGCCCCAGCGGGCGAAGGGCAGGTTGGACGTCAGAATCATCGAGGCGTGTTCATAGCGGCTGGAGACCAGCTGAAAGAACAGGTTCGCGGCGTCCTGGTCAAACGGGATATAGCCGACTTCATCGACCACCAGGAGACTGTAGCGGCGTAGCTTGACCAGTTCCTGGGCGAGTTTCCCGCGGGAATGAGCCTCCTGCAGGCGGGCGACCCAGCCCGTCGCGGAGTCGAAGAGGACCCGGTGCCCGGCCTTGGCCGCCTTGATGCCGATGCCGACCGCGAGGTGGGTTTTGCCGGTGCCGGGAGGCCCGAGCAGGACCACGTTCTTGGCCTCGGAGAGAAATACGCTGGTGCCCAGGTGAGCGATGAGGTTCCGGTCCGCGGAGGGCTGGTGGTCGAAGTTGAACTCCTCGAGGTCCTTGTGCGCGGGGAACCGGGCGGCCTTGATCCGTGTCGCGGCTCCGGAGGCTTCGCGTTCGGAGACTTCCCGGGAGAGGACGGCGGCCAGATACTCCTCGTGCGACCAGCCGGCGTCCCGGGCCTGGTCCCCGAGGCGGCGGAACCCATCGCTGATCCGGGGTGCGCGCAGCGCACGGGCGTAGTACTCGATCTGCGAGGGTGTCCCGCTCATGACGCCGCCTCCAGCAGCACGGCCGGGTCCTGTCCGAGGTCGATGCCGAAGATCTCGTCGTAGGCGGCCAGATCCCGGATTTGCACGGCTTCCTCGGGTTCGGGGCGGCGCACCCGCTGGGTCCGGAAGTCCCGGCGCATCACCGCCGCGCGGGCGACATGGGCCGTGTCGGTCACCACCAGATGCCGCGCCCAGGCCCGGACGTGGGTGGCGATGAGCACCCCATCGTGCGTGACCCAGACGGTGTCCAGATCAGCGGTGACATCCACGATCCGCCCAATGAACGACGGGTCCACGGAATAGTCGTTGGAGAACACCCGCACGTAGTAATCCCGCGGCAGCCGCACCGCGTTGCGGAATACCGTGTCCGGTGTCACCGGCGGTAGTTCCCGCATCTTCTCCCGGTCCAGGACGATCAGCTCGTCAGGACGGCCGTGGCGGGACCGGGAATACCGGTGGTTGGCCTTGGGCAGCCAGTCCTCCAGCTGACCGTTGAAATCCGCTGGTGAGCGGAAGTCCCGGCCCGGCATGAAGCGTTGCCGGAAGAACCTGTTCATCCGCTCGACCATGCCCTTGGACTCCGGATCCCGCGGCGGCAGCAGTTTGACCTCCAGCCCCAAGGATCCGGCGAACGCGGCCACCGGCTCCGTGGGCCGGCGCCGACCGATGCCGGACTCGTTGTCCCACAACAGCCTGGACGGAACCGCCTGCGCATCCTGCAGCAGCGCCCACATCCCACCGATCAAATCCGGTGTCGTGCGGGAGGGCAGCATCCGTGCCTGGATGAATCCCGAGAACGCCGAGGTCATCACCAGCACCGGGGGCGTGTCAGTCTGACCCTCACCGACGGGTAGCGGATCATGCGGGAACCACAAATCGCACTGGACCTGGAATCCCGGCTCGTGGACCAGACGGTCGGCCGGGTCAGGCGGAGCGTATTCAGGCCGGATCGCGGCGACCTTCGCCCGGAACAGCGACGCGGAACCGGACCAACCAACCCGCTCCGCCAGCGTTGCGGCCGGCATCGTCGGAGTCTTCACCAACAGCTCCCGCACCCTGGGAGCAAACGCATCAAAACTCGATACTCCCGCTGCCCGCTGGTACTTCGGCACCCGGTCCGACTCCAGCGCACGCTCCACCGTTCCGCGGGAAACCCCCACGATCCTGCCGATCTCACGCTTCGAGTGCTTGCCCGTCGAAAACAGGTGGCGTATCTCCGCCCAATCATCCAAATTGATCACCTTCCATAATGGTCGGTGGCCCTGTTTTCAGTTGGCGTTCCTGGCCCTATTTTCGGTTGGCGTTAACAACATCGAATTTGCGGCCCGGGATGTTCCGTGCGGCCTTGGCGTTGACCAGCATCACCGGCAGCGTCTCTTCGAGCAGGTAAAAGAACGGTTTCCAGTAATCACTGGTCGCTTCCATCACCACCGTGGTGACGTGCTCGTGTTCGAGGAAGTCCCGTAGCTCAAGGATCTGCCGTGTGGTCGCACCCCAGGCGGTTACCGATGATGTGTAGGTTCCGGCCCGGGCGCCCGGGCGCCGGGGACCCGGAGACAGACCTTCGCATCGCGTTTCGAAATATCCATGCCGACCGCCCGGTCGTGAACGATGTCCATGACTGTTCCTCCTAAGACGCTGAACCGGTTATTGGGCGTCTGCCACGGGGAGGACAGGGAAAATTCAGGAAACTAGCACTCGTGCCCAAAGCAACAATCCACGGTTCCCGTGGAAGTCCTCCGCGCCACGCTAGCGGGTAGGCTCACCAACAGCACCAAGTTTGAACCGGCGTCGACCGTGGTAGACATCTCCATGATCGGCCTCAACCTCAACCGTAGCCAGAGCCCCGCGGCGGGCAGACCCCACACTTTCTCCCACCACGGCGCGACAGCGACGCTGGGCCGCTAGTGGGGAGCCCGCTGCACCTCAGGGCGCGAGGCGGTAGACAGTGGTGCCGTCGATGTCCTGCGGACTGAAGGTCTCACGTACCCATGCCTGGATGGCCATAAGTTCCCCGCTGTTGCCGGGGACTTCAAGCTGCGCCGGTTGCTCCACCAGATAGCACACCCGGCCCAACTCCACCCACTCCTGGAACTGTTCGAGCCGGGGACTCGGATCGAGCGCGGCAAATCCGCCCAACGGCAGGATCGCACGCCCGGTCGCCAACTGGAAGCGCGCCGCAGTCTGGCCAGGGTACGTCGCTGCACCCCAGGTGCACGCAGGATCGGCGGCCATGATGGTTTCAGCCACAGCGGCGTTTGGGGCGTGGCCTAGGGCCAGCCCCGTAACCCATGCAGGGGCGCCTGTCTTGGCGTCGCGTAGGAAGTGACTCAGCGTGTTCTCGCTTCTGGTGACGCTTCCCGTCAAAGGGTTGGAACCGTACTGGGGCGTTCCTGCCGTGATGATGGCAGTCGCGACAGGACCGACCAGAAGTCCGCAAACCGCGGCGGCTCCTGCGACCTGCTCCAGGTGCGGCCATGGTGCAGGGGCCGTCAATAGCGCGGCCGACAGCAGCACAACGACGAGGATTACTGTCCCGAGCTCAAGCGGCAGCGCGACTCCCAGCCCCCACATGGCATAGGAACATATCGCGCTGAGCAGCAGAGCGACCACAAGATAGATGCGCGCCGGCGCTTTCTTCCGCACCTCAAACATCATGAAGGCCCCGATGGCGCACGCGAGAGCCAGCGGCGGTGCAAGAGAGGCCGCGTAGTACGAGTGGAAGCTGTTCCCCATGAAGCTGAGCATTCCGTACGTCGTGATCATCCAGATGGCAGAGACGCCGGCTAGGACCGACTGGGGCCTGTTGAACCGGCGTCGGAAGAGCCGCCACAGTATGGCCAAAGTACTCAGGACGCCGGGCGCAAGCAGCCAGCCGATTTCCTGTCCATAGTTTCGATTGAGCAATCTGAAGAACCCGGCGTCGGAGTCTGGGCCGCGAAGCTCTTGCGGAAGTAGCGCCGTGGTCGGGTTAGCCTCCTGGTGGATCACACGATCAATTCCGTTGTAGCCGAGGGTTAGCTCGAGGACGCTGTTGTTCGTGGACCCGCCTACGAACGGACGCTGTTCGGCTGGCGTTGCATCCACGGTTAAAGGCCACGCCAACGACACCCCGATGACAATGGCTCCAGCGGCGGCCAGCGAGTAGATCCTTTGCCGCCATGGCATCCGCACGAAGACCAGGAAGGCGAAGACAAGGGCCGGAAGGACCAGGAAGGCCTGCAGTTGCTTTGCCATAAAGCCGAGTCCCAGCAGGAACGCGGCGAACATGAGCCACCGAGGTGCGGAAGTTTCTGTGGCCCGCACTCCGGCATATACCGCCAACAACATCAGAAAGATCATCAAGGGATCGGGGTTGTTGTAACGTGCGAGTAGAACGGTGATGGGCGCGAACGCGAAGATCGAAGCGCCCAATAGGGCGGAGTGGGCCGGAAAGCATCGGCGCACCAGCGTGTAGACAATCAAGGTGCTGCCCAGGGTCAGGATCGCCTGCGGGAGCAGGATTGACCAAGAGTTGAAGCCGAACAGCCAGACAGAGATCCCCATGACCCAGAGGCTCAGTGGTGGCTTATCCACCGAGATTGAATTTCCCCAGTCGGAGGACCCAAAAAAGAAGGCGGAGGGATTATGCTGGCCGGCCTGGACTGCAGCTGAATAGTAGGCATTCGCCCAGCCGTTCTGATCCAGTTTCCACACGTAAAGCAAAGACGTGACCAACAGAAGCGCAAGGAGTGCCGGACGTTCCCATGGCTGGTGGGCGGCTGGGCCCCGCCAGAACGTTCTCAGTGCGCAACGGGCCGAAAATGATGAGGCACTGGCCGCGGACCTACCGGATGATGGAGCTATTGCGTCAGTTTCGGAGGTTAAAGAGTCGGACGCCGTCAATTGTTTGCTCCTTGAAGTTTTCTTTCACCCATTGCGAGATCTCTACAGTTTCCGGACTCAGTTCGTTGCGCTCCAACAGATCCTGCTGCCAGATGAAGTATCCGATTCGTCCGTCCGCCACCAGCTTTTTGAACTGATCGGGGGTGGGTGAAGGATCGGTGCCGAGCCAGCCGCCCAGGGGTATCACCGGCCGCCCTGACTCCAGCTGGTAGAGGGCCGCATTCTGGGCGGAGTAGGTTGCAGCGGCCCAGTCCTGCTCACCTGCTGTTTGGCGCAGCATTTTCAGGACCGAAACGACGGGGGTTGCCCCGAACGCCGTCTGGGTGGCCCAGGCCGGGTTGCCAGCCTTCACCCCGACGAGGTGCCTTGAGATTGCCCGCGGGTCGTTGGCAACGGGGCCGGACTGGGGATTTGTGCCCTTTTGCGGGACTGACACGGTGTAAACATCCGCCCCGATCGGCCCCACCAGGAGACCCACAGCAACGACAGCCAGCGTCGCCCGCCCCCACTTCAGGGACCCGCTGAAGAGCCAGCCAACCACAGCGGCCGCACCTGTGAGCACCACCAAGGCCCTGAACCACAGGGGCCACTCATCGCTGTAGTTGAGTACTCTCACCGCCATATACGTCGAGGCGCCGACAACGACAGCCCCGATGAGCCGGGTCACCCATCTGTCTCTCCGTTGCCACAGGACAGAAAGGCCAATGGGAACAACAAGTGCAATTGGGGCGGCGAGAGAAAACGTATAGTACGTGTGGATCATCGTTCCCATATAGCAGAGGAGAACGAGCGCCGTGGCAAACCAGACGACGGCGAGAGCGGCTAGTTCCTGCTGCACGGCGTTGAAGTTCAGGGTCCGGCCCAGCACGACCAGGAGGACAGTGAGAGCTATGGCCGGGAATAACAGCCATGCGATTTCGGGCGCAAAGTTTCCATCGAACATCCTGGAGAACCCGCCGTTGTAAGGCGCCAACTCGTCATTGCCGGGGCGGGGGCGGTCACCCGAGGCCGTTATCGGGATCTGGATGAACCGGGCCAGCCCGTTGTAATCGAGCGTCAATTCGAGGGCGCTGTTTGTCATCGACCCTCCGATGTAAGGCCGCTGTAAAGCTGGCGTGAATTCCACCGCCACCAGCCAAGCTGCTGATGTCACCAGCAACGCCCCCGCCGCGACGAACAGCTGCCTGACGCGCGACCCCAAGCTGCCGTGGCTGAACATGAGCACCGCAACGCACAGGGCCGGAACCATCACGAACGCCTGGACCTGCTTGGCCATAAAGGCCAATCCCAGCAGCAGTCCCGCGGCAGCAAAAGTCCTCAGCCTCCCACTGTCCATGGCTTTCAGTGCGAGGTAGGCAGTGCCTACTGTCAATAGGCCCATCAGCGGTTCCGGATTGTTAAACCTGGACATCAGGAAGACCACCGGAGTGGTTGCGTAGATTGCACCGGCCAACAACGACGGGGCGGCACCGAAACCGCGACGCACGATCTTGTAGATCAGATACGTGGTGGCGACCCCCATCAGCGCCTGAGGCACCAGGATGCTCCAACTGTTCAAACCAAACAGCCTGACGGACAGCGACATCACCCAAATGCTCAGCGGCGTCTTGTCGACGGTGATGAGATTGCCCCACTCAAAAGACCCGAAGAAGAATGCGGTCCAGTCCTTGGAACCCGCCTGCGCGGCCGCCGAATAGTAGGGATTGGCCCAGCCGTTGTTGTCGAGCCCCCACAGAAAGAAGATTGCGGTGCTGACGAGCAGCGAGGCTAGCCCCACCCGTTCCCACCGGGACGATCCCTCATCCGAGCGCTCGGATGCTCGTTTCGCGGCATTCGACGCCGTGACCAGCGTCAACGGACTGGTTCCTGGACAGGATTCAAGGTAAGGCCGTGCGACAGTTCATCGCTACGGCGGACCCGGAACACCCAGACCCGGAGCAAAACGAACCTAAGCAGCGTCGCGAGAACATTCGCCCCGGTCAGGACAAGGAGCTCGTGGCTCGGAGCAGCGTCGACATTGACAGCATGAAGAATCGTCAGCGCGGACGAGGTAATAGTCCACGCGAGCAGGAAGACCACAAGTCCCTGGAACTGTTGGGTGAAGAGCCTCGCCGGGCCACTGATGCCAAACGTGAACCTGCGGTTGGCGGCGGTATTACCGACGGCGGTCAGAAGCAACGCCAGGAAGTTCGCCTGCTGCGCGCCAAAGGGCGCTTGCAGGGCCAGGTAGAGCAAGGCAAAAGCTATGGTGGAAGCCGCTCCCACCAATCCGAAGCGGAGTACCTGGCCGAAGAAACTAGGCCGGTCGGGCGGGACTATGGGCCGGCGGCCCAGTTCCGCGTAAATGGCCTGGACCGGAATCGTTCCCCGCACCAGCGATCCTGCAACGCGGACCAGGCCCCGCAGGTCATCCAACGCAGTTTGCTTGATATCGACCCGACTGTCCGGGTCGTCAACCCAATCCACGGGAATTTCGTGAATCCGCAGGCCGGAGCGCTCCGCAATAATCAGCAGTTCAGTGTCAAAAAACCAGCCGTTGTCCTCGACATGCGGCAGTAGCCTCCGCGCTACGTCGGCGCGGATAGCTTTGAACCCGCATTGCGCGTCAGAGAACCTCACCTGCATGGTCCTCTTGAGGAGATAGTTGTAGGACCGGGAAATGAACTCACGTTTGGGGCCTCGGCTTACCCTTGAACTCTGGCCGAGCCTGGTCCCAATGGAGATATCCGAATGTCCGGACAACAGGGGAGCCACCAGTGGCGGCAACGCTGCGAGGTCCGTTGAGAGGTCCACATCCAAGTAGGCAAGGACTTTGGCTGAGGAGGCCCCCCAAGCGTCGCGCAGGGCGAAACCGCGGCCTTTGACGTCAAGCCTGCGATAGGCCACGTTAGGTAATTGCGCGGCCAGCCGCGTGGCAATAGCAGCGGTATTATCCGTGCTGGCATTGTCCGCGATGGTTATTTGCCACGTCGATGGCATTTCCTGCGATAAATACGTCGCGAGCTTTGTGATGCTGTGTTCGAGTACCAATTGTTCATTAAAGACCGGTACCACGATTTCGAGCGCCAAGCCCCCAGAGCTAGGTGTCATGCGTCGAAGCCTAAACGGCTGCTGATTGGCTGGCGAGTGTTTTGGAAAAATAGAGTACACGGGAATGAGAAACCAAGTAGTCGGCGTCCCCTTTTGAACCGAAATAGCTCTTACCGGGCCACGCAGGGTTCGCCCTGAAACCTGGCCGTGTCGGGCCACGGCCCGCACTCGCCCCCCTCATCGTCTAAACTTGACTCGATGTCTAGATTATTTGGAACAGATGGTGTCCGGGGTTTGGCGAATGGCCTGCTGACGGCCGAGCTGGCGTTGCAGCTGGCCCAAGCCGCCGCGGTCGTGCTTGGCCACGACCGCAATACCAGCGGAACACGGCCGCGTGCCGTGGTGGCCCGGGACCCCCGCGCCAGCGGTGAGTTCATTGCGGCTGCCGTGGAAGCGGGGCTGTCCAGCTCCGGGATCGACGTTTATGACGCCGGGGTGCTCCCGACCCCTGCCGCGGCCTATCTTGTGGCCGACCTGGACGCGGATTTCGGCGTGATGATTTCCGCCTCGCACAACCCCGCCCCGGACAACGGCATCAAGTTCTTCGCCCGCGGCGGCCAGAAACTCCCTGACGCCGTGGAAGACGCCATCGAGGAACAGCTCAGCAAAGAGCCTTTCCGCCCGATTGGGGGAGAAGTCGGCCGGATCCAGCGGTTCTCCGACGCTGAAGACCGCTATATTGTGCATCTGCTGGGCACGCTCCCGCACCGCCTGGACGGGCTAAAAGTGGTGCTGGACTGTGCCCATGGTGCGGCGAGCGGCTGTTCCCCCCAGGTGTTCAAGGATGCCGGCGCCGACGTAATTGTCATCGGTGCCGAACCGGATGGCCTCAACATCAACGACGGCGTCGGTTCCACCCACCTGGGGCCGCTCAAGCAAGCGGTCCTGGAACATGGCGCAGACCTGGGTATTGCCCACGACGGCGACGCCGACCGCTGCCTGGCAGTGGACCACGAAGGCGGCGAAGTCGACGGCGATGAGATCATGGCCATCCTCGCCGTGGCCTTGAAGGCTTCGGGCAAGCTCAAGGACGACGTCCTGGTGGCGACCGTGATGAGCAACCTCGGACTCAAGATCGCACTGCGCGAGGCCGGCATCAGCCTGCTCGAAACCGGCGTGGGCGACCGCTACGTCCTGGAAGGGATGCGCGAAGGCGGCTTCAACCTCGGCGGCGAGCAGTCCGGCCACGTCATCTTCGCCGACCACGCCACCACAGGCGACGGCGTCCTCACCGGCCTGCAGATTGCCGCCCAGGTCGCCCTCACGGGCCGCCCGCTGAAGGAACTGGCCGCGGTGATGACCAAACTTCCACAGGTCCTGATCAACGTCAGGGGCGTGGACCGCACCCGGGTCAAGGGCGACGACGCCGTGGCGGAGGCCGTGGCCCTCGCTGAGGCCGAGCTCGGCGACACCGGCCGCGTGCTCCTGCGCCCCTCCGGGACCGAACCGGTGGTGCGCGTCATGGTTGAAGCAGCGTCGCAGGAAACCGCCCAGGACGTTGCGGAACGCCTGGCGCAGGTGGTTCGGACCGAGCTGGCTTTGGAGCTCGTCGCGGACTGAACCGGACCCACAACTGACATAACAATGGCGCGTCCCCTCGGACGCGCCATTGTTATGTGCCGGGGTTGTTACCGGGCGCGCTCTGTCCGGAGGGCGTCGCGGATTTCGGTGAGCAGGGCGATTTGCGGATCCTCGGCCGCTTCTTCCTTGACGTCCGCGTTGATGCCGAGGCGGCGGTTGCGCCGTTCGATCATGTGGTTCATGGGCACCACAACAACGAAGTAGATGGCAGCCGCGACCAGGAGGAAGTTGACGATCGCCGTCAGCAACACCCCGAACTTAATGTCGTTGCCGTTCAGGGTGACGACGGCGAAGCTGTCGAAATTGGGCGAACCGACCAGGCCTGCGATGAACGGCATGAGGACGCTCTGGACCAGTGCCGTTACCACGGCGCCAAATGCGGCACCGATGACGACCGCGACGGCAAGGTCGACGACGTTGCCCTTGAGAATGAAGTTCTTGAATCCGGTTAGCATGCCCCCACGCTAGCCCAGCCGCGTGAACGCCCTGTGTCGCGGAGGTAAGTATTGCGGTCCGTGTCGTGCCGTTACAGGGCCGTCACAGGTAGGCCGGGGCCGCCTCGAGTCCGAAGTACTCCTCGAGGGTCGCGACGCCCCGGGTGTTCATGTCGGTTGCCGCCTCCACGCCCACGAAGCGAAGGTGCCAAGGCTCGTAGTAGTAGCCGGTGATCTCATGGAACATCCAGGGGTAGCGCACCACGAAGCCGAACCGGTGGGCATTGGCTTTCGCCCAAACCGCGGCCGGCTGGTTGGCGAACGCCGGAGTGAAGCTGTCCCGGCCGCTGCCGTCGCCGATGTCGAAGGACCAGCCCGTCTGGTGTTCCGAATAGCCCGGCCGCGCGGAGGCGGTGTCCGCCGCGGCCTGTCCCTCCGTGTTCACCCACCTGTTATAGGTCGCGATCTGGGTGGTGAAGGAACGGTAGCCGCTCGCGAGGGTCAGGACGACGCCGCCGCCCGCTGCCGCCGCGAACATCTCCTCCGCCGCTCCCGCCGTCGTGCTGTTGAGCAGTGCCGCTTCACCCGAGGTGGCCAAACGCACGCGGGGCTGGACGAGGTCGGCCGGGACGAACGCGGCGGG
>NZ_AUPJ01000154.1:20901-34552 GCF_000427315.1 Arthrobacter sp. TB 26 | reverse complement strand
GCCGCCGCGGCAGCTCCCTTGGTGTCGCGCCAGCGGTGCAGCCAGGTCAGCAGGTGGTCGATCACGATGCCCAGCACGATGGCGAAGGCGATGGCGATGCCGACCCCCAGCAGCGGGTGTTCGTGGACCCAGTTGCCGGCGAGGATGCCGACGCCGGCGGAGTAGGCCACCCAGGTGACGGAGGCGAAGATGTCCAGGATGACGAAGCGCCGGCGCGGGTAGGCGGTGGTGCCGGCGATCCAGTTGACGGCCACTCGTCCCACCGGGATGTAGCGGGCCGTGAAGATCAGCATGGCGCCGCGCTTGTCCAGCTCATAGCGTGCCCAGTTTAGGGCGCGCTGGACCTTGGGTTTGCGCATCCAGCGGAAGCGCTCGACGCCGACATGGCGGCCCAGCAGGTAGGCCATGTTGTCGCCGGCGATAGCCCCGAGGGCAGCGGCCGCCATGACGAACCACATGTTCGGCTGGCCGGACGTGACGGACAGGGCACCCAAGGCGACGATCAGGGTTTCACTCGGCAGAATCGGAACGAATCCGTCGATGAAGCAGAAGATCGTGAGAATCGGATAAATCCACCATTGTCCCGCGGCATGGAGAATTGCCTCATTGATAAATTCCACGCGGGCGTTGCTCCTAGGAAAGTGATGAAAAGCGCTCTTCAGTGTCCCATGACGGACAAGGATGCGCTACGTTCCGTCCGGATAAATCTCCCTTAACGATGGGCTGCTGCGTCAGGAGGGCTCCACTGGCGGGACGGGCTGTTCGACGTCCTCGGGAAGGGTCCCTCGCAGCCTGCTGATCACGACGTCCACCAGGATGCCCAGGCCGATCGCGCAGATGACGGCAACGATGACGGCGAGCAGGTGGTTGTCTTCGAACCATTGGCCGAAGAACAGGCCGATTGCGACGGAGTAGGCGGCCCAGAGCACCGCGGAGAGGACCGTCAGACTGACGAAGCGTGGCCGCGGGAAATGGGTGGCGCCGGCCGTCAGGTTGACCGCCACCCGGCCGATCGGCACGAACCGCGCCACGAGGATCAGGGACGCGGGCCGTTTGCGCAGCTCCGTGCCGGCCCACCGGAAGGCCCGCTGCATGCGGTAGCCGCGCATCCAGGCCCAGCGCCGCGTGCCGGTGTTGCGGCCGATCAGGTAGGCGATGTTGTCGCCGAGGAAGGCGCCCGCGGCAGCGGTCGCGGCCAGGAGCACCACGTTGGGGATGCCGGCGCCGGCGGCGACCGCGGCGAGTCCAACGACCACGGATTCGCTCGGAATGGGCGGGAAAAAGCCGTCAATCACACAGCACGCGAACACGAGGAAGAGCACCCAGGGTTGCCCTGCGGCGGCCAGGATGAAGTCGTTGATTGCCTGCACGGTTTCCTACCAAACAACGGGGGTACGGCTGTTGTGCCAGTGTACCTGCGGGCCCGCGCCGCAGCTTGCCCATCTCCCTTGTGGCGGCTGGGCCCCTGACAAAGTCAACTGCCTGGGGACCACAAGTGAGAGGGCAAGCCGTCAGCTAGGCGATGCGGTCGATGATGAGCTGCTGCGCCGGTCGGGAGCCTTCCGGCGCAATCACGACGGCGTGCTGGAGGGCTTCCTTGGCCCGGTCGAACTTCTCCGGGGTGTCTGTCAGGAGCGTCATGAGCGGTTCGCCGGCCTTGACCATGGCGCCCGGCTTGGCGTGCATGCGCACCCCGGCGCCGGCCTGGACCTGGTCCTCCTTGCGCGCGCGTCCGGCGCCGAGGCGCCAGGCGGCGACGCCGACGGCCATCGCGTCGAGTTCCACCAGCACGCCGTCGGCCGGCGCGTAGATGACTTCGGATTCCCGGGCGACCGGGAGTTTGGCCCGCGGGTCGCCTCCCTGTGCCTCGATCATGCGGTTCCAGACGTCCATCGCCCGGCCGTCCCGGAGGGCGGCGCGCGGATCGGCGTCGTGGACGCCCGCGCAGGCGAGCATTTCCTCCGCGAGCCGGACCGTGAGTTCGACGACGTCTTCCGGGCCGCCGCCGGCGAGGACCTCCACTGATTCCTCGACCTCGATCGCGTTGCCCGCGGTGAGGCCCAGCGGCGTGTTCATGTTGGTCAGCAGGGCCACCGTGTTGACGCCGGCGTCCTTGCCCAGGGCCACCATGGTCTCGGCGAGTTCGCGGGCGCGGGCCTCGTCCTTCATAAACGCGCCGCTGCCGACCTTGACGTCCAGCACCAGCGAACCGGTGCCTTCGGCGATCTTCTTGCTCATGATCGAGGACGCGATCAGCGGGATGGCCTCGACGGTGCCGGTGACGTCGCGCAGGGCGTAGAGCTTCTTGTCGGCCGGGGCCAGTCCGGCACCGGCGGCGCAGATGACTGCGCCGACGTCCTGGAGCTGGGCCAGCATTTCCTCGTTGCTGAGCGCGGCGCGCCAGCCGGGGATCGCTTCGAGCTTGTCCAGGGTGCCGCCGGTGTGGCCCAGGCCGCGGCCGGAGAGCTGCGGCACGGCAACGCCGAAGACCGCCACCAGGGGTGCCAGCGGCAGGGTGATTTTGTCCCCGACGCCGCCGGTGGAGTGCTTATCGGATGTCGGCTTCACGCTGCCGTCGGGGCGGCGCAGGCTGGAGAAGTCCATCCGCTCGCCCGAGGCGATCATCGCCGCGGTCCAGCGGGAGATCTCGGCCCGGTCCATGCCGTTGAGCAGGATGGCCATGTTCAGGGCGGCCATCTGCTCATCGGCGATCGCGCCGCGGGTGTACGCGTCGATGGTCCAGTCGATCTGGGCCGGGCTGAGCACGCCCTTGTCGCGCTTGATGCGGATGATGTCGACGGCGTCGAACGATTCGGAGCGGCTGTTGGTCTGCGTTGTTTGTGTCACCGGGGTTCCTCCAGGTGTTGGGGGCCAAAGGCATCGGGAAGGACCTGGTCCATGGTCTTGATTCCCTGGGTGGTCATGAGCTCCATGTCGGGAGCCCTGAATTCGTACAGCAGCTGCCGGCAGCGCCCGCACGGCATAAGGACGTTGCCGCCGGCGTCGACGCAGTAGAAGGCGCGGAGCAGGCCGCCTCCGGTCATGTGCAGGTTGCCGACGAGGGCGCACTCGGCACACAGGGTGAGGCCGTAACTGGCGTTTTCGACATTGCAGCCGCTCACGATCCGGCCGTCCGAGGTGAGGGCTGCTGCCCCCACCGCGAACTTCGAATACGGCGCATAGGCGTTCCCCATGGCGGCCGCGGCGGCGGNCCGCGAGGGCCGCCCAGTCGACGTTGATGCTGGCCATCGTCAACCCTTGACGTACGGTATGCCGCTCGCGGCCGGGGGCCGGGACCGGCCGACGAGGCCGGCGACGGCGAACACGGTCACGAGGTAGGGAAGCATGGCCATGAACTGGCTCGGCACCGGGGTGCCGATGATCGTTACGATGCTCTGCAGGTTGTCGGCAAAGCCGAACAGCAGCGCGGCGAAGAACGCCCCGATCGGGTTCCAGCGGCCCAGGATCATTGCGGCCAGGGCGATGAAGCCGCGTCCGCCCGAGATTTCCTTCGTGAAGCTGTCGATCGCGACGAGGGTGAAGAACGATCCGCCGATCCCGGCGACGGCGCCGCCGAGCGTGACGTTCCAGAACCGGGTCGCGTTGACCTTGATGCCCAGCGTGTCGGCGGCCTGCGGGTGTTCGCCCACGGAGCGGACCCGGAGGCCCCACTTCGTTTTGAACAGCCCGATCCACACCACAATCACGGCCACGTACATCAGGTAGCCCACGACGGACTGCTTGAACAGGATGGGGCCGAGGACCGGGATGCTGGACAGGACCGGGATTTCGATGATGGGAAGCCGGCCCGGCGAGTTGAACATTTCCTTGTTCGCCTGCATCACGGTGCTGAACAGGAAGCCAGTGAGGCCCGAGATGAGGACGTTGAGCACGACGCCGACGATGATCTGGTTGACCACGTACCTGATGCTGAACACGGCCAGCACCATCGAGACGAGGGCGCCGGCGACGGCCGCCGCGAGCAGGCCCAGGTAGGGGTTGTTGGTCATGCTGGCGACGATCGCGGCTGTGAAGGCACCGCCCAGGAGCTGGCCTTCGATGGCGATGTTCACGACGCCGGAGCGTTCGCACAGGACACCGGAGAGCGAGCCAAAGACGATCGGCACGGCGAGGGTCACGGACCCGGCGATGAGCCCGGCCAGCGAGATGCTGGGGGTCCGGGCACCGCCGACCACCCAGATCAGGAAGGCCACCACGAACAGGACCGTGAACAGGACCGGCAGCCAGCGCGGGGGCCGGATATTCCTGGTCTTCAGGAACATGGCGTAGCCCGCGAGGCCCAGCATGATCACGGAGAGCACAATCCCGGCGAGGAAGGCGGGAACCTCGATGGCGGGGAGCTGGAAGAAGTCACCGCCGGAGGAAATGCCGAATTTGGCGGTCGCGTGCGGGCCCAGCAGGCCAAAGAAGATGAACGCAACGACGGCGAGCACCAGCAGCGTCACCGGCAGCTTCCAGGTGACAGGCTTCGCGGACACCGTCGGCTTGTGGTTTTTCTCCGAGCGGGGGCGTCCCTGCTGTGGTTCCCGGGGGCTTCCCGGGACGGGCGAGGTTGCTGTTGTGCTCATGCTGCACCTCCGGTGGCTGCTGCCTTCTGGGACTTGCCGGCGGTTGCGGCTTTCTTCTTGCGCGGGTTCAGTCCGAAAATCGCCCGGACCAGGGGCGGCGCCGCGATGAACAGCACAATGAGCGACTGGACCACCAGGACGATGTCGATGGGGGTTCCGGTCTGGATCTGCATCTGCACCGCTCCGGCGCGGAAGGCGCCAAACAGCACGCCGGCGGCGAAGGTGCCCCACGGCGTCGAGCGTCCCAGCAGTGCGACCGTGATGGCGTCAAAGCCGTATGTTGCCGCGACACCGTCGGTGAGGACCTTTTCGGTGCCCGCCACCTGCGCGACGCCGGCCAGCCCGGCCAGGCCACCGGCGATGGTCATCACCAGGATGGTGGCGCGGGGGACGTTGATGCCGGCGGTGAGGGCTGCCTTGGGGTTGGCGCCCACTGCGCGGAATTCGAAGCCGATGGTGGAGCGGTTCAGCAGCCACGAGACGAATATTGTCGCCGCGATGGCCAGCAGGAAGCCGATGTGCAGCCTGTACTGGCTGCCGAAGATCTGCGGATAGACGGCGGACGGGTCCAGGATCGGGGAAATCGGGGTGGTCTCCCCCGGCCGCTGGAACGCCGGTGTGTCCAGGAGGTAGCGCACCAGGTACAGGGCGATGTAGTTGAACATGATGGTCACGATGACCTCATGGGCTCCGGTTCTCGCCTTGAGCACGCCCACGAGGCCGCCCCAGACGGCGCCGCCGATGACGCCCGCGATCAGGACGAGCAGCAGGTGGAGGCCCACCGGCAAGTCCAGCGCGAAGCCCACCCAGGCGGCGAGGATGCCGGCCATGATGATCTGGCCCTGCGCGCCGATGTTGAACAGGCCCGCACGGAACGCCAGGGCTACGCCGAGGCCGGCGGTGATCAGCGGGGTGGCGATGGTGAGGGTCTCCATGAGCGGGGCGAACTGTCCGCCCACGCCGCTCCCCCGCGGGTTGAAGACCGAGCCCTGAAAGAGCGCGACGTAGGAGCTCGTCGCGGCCGACCAGACGGCGGCGAGGAAGTCGGTCGGCCGGGCAAAGAAGTAACTCGACGTCGCGGCCACCACCTTGTCCGTGCTGGCAATGAGGAGTCCGCCAAGGATCAGGGCGAGGAGGACGGCCAGGATGGTCACGATGCCGTTGCCGGTAAAGATCTTGCGCAGCACCGAGTCCGAGTCGTCGGTGCCGGGGAGGGAACCGCTCTGGGCCGAGACGGGAACCGCCGAGGGCCGCATCGCCCCGCCGGCCGTGTCCAGGGAGGTGACCAGGGCGGCGTCCTTTACGGGAGCCCCGGACTCAGCTTCGGGAGCCGGTGCCGGCTGTGTTTCAGGCGGCAGTGCGTCCGGATTCCGGTCCGGATCCGGTGCAGCCGAGCGTCGCGGCTCGTTGTTCTCACTCATGGTCGTCTCCTACGGCGCCGGAGCTGGACTCCTGCACGGGCTGGGCGGCGGGCGCCTGTTTCGATACTTGGGGTTCGGCGGGGTTTTCCGCGGGCACATCCCCGGGTTGCCGGGCGGCGTGCTTGCTCGCGGTGTCGGCGTGGGCGTCCTCCGGGGACAGCCCTGCCATCATCAGGCCGAGGACGTCACGACGGGTGCCGGCCGGGACAATGCCGACCAGTTTGCCCTTGTAGAGCACGGCGATCCGGTCGGCGAGCTCGATCACCTCGTCCAGTTCGGTGGAGATGATCATCACGGGAGTGCCGTGGTCGCGCTCGGCCACGATGCGCTTGTGCAGGAACTCGATGGATCCGACGTCGACGCCGCGGGTGGGCTGGGAGGCGATGAAGAGCCGAAGCGGCCGGGAGAGCTCCCGTGCCATGACCAACTTCTGCTGGTTGCCGCCGGACAGCGTGCCGGCCGCGAGTGAACCTGAGGGCGTGCGGACGTCGAACTCGTCGATCCGGGTCTGGGCGTTCTCCAGGACCTTGGCCGGGCTCATGCTGATGCCCTTGGCGAACGGCGCCTGGTCATAGCGGTCCAGAATCAGGTTTTCGGCGATCGAGAAGGTGCCGATCAGGCCATCGACGGAGCGGTCTTCCGGCACGAACCCGACGCCCGCGTTGAGGACCTCCTTGACGCTGCGGCCGACGAGTTCTTCGCCGTCGAGCAGGATGGAGCCGTGGACGCGGTCCTGGAGGCCCAGGATGGCCTCGGTCAATTCCGTCTGGCCGTTGCCCTGGACGCCGGCGACGGCGAGGATCTCGCCGCGGGCGATGTCGAAGCTGATGCCGTCCACCACGTGCTGGCCGCTGGGCGCGATCACGGTGAGGTCCTTGACCTGGAAGGTGGTCTCCTGGGGATTGGCCGGGGCCTTGTCCAGGGTCAGGTTGACGGCGCGGCCCACCATCATGGAGGCCAGTTCGGTCGTCGAGGCGCTGGGATCGGCGGTGCCGACCACCTTGCCGCGCCGGATCACCGTGATGGTGTCCGAGACGGCCTTGACCTCGCGCAGCTTGTGCGAAATGAAGACGATCGAGGTGCCGTGGCTCTTGAGCTGGCGCATGATGTCCAGCAGCTCATCGGTGTCCTGCGGGGTCAGCACGGCAGTGGGCTCATCGAGGATCAGCACCTTGGCGTCGCGGACCAGCGCTTTGATGATTTCGACGCGCTGCTGCACACCCACCGGGAGGTCCTCGATCATCGCATCGGGATCGACGTCGAAGCCGTACCGGTCCGAGATCTCCTGGATCTTCCGCCGGGTGTCATCCAGGTTCAGGAATCCGCCCGCCTTGGTGGTTTCCGCGCCCAGTGCGACGTTTTCGGCAACCGTGAAAACGGGGACCAGCATAAAGTGCTGGTGCACCATGCCGATGCCCGTGGCCATGGCGTCGCCCGGGCCGCGGAAGGTGACGGGTTTGCCGTCTACGAGGATCTGGCCCTCGGTCGGCTCGTACAGTCCGTACAGGACGTTCATCAGCGTGGACTTGCCTGCGCCGTTTTCGCCGAGCAGACAGTGAATCTGCCCGGGTTCAACCACCACATCAATGTGATCGTTGGCTACCAGGGAGCCGAAGCGTTTGGTGATCCCCTTGAGTTCAAGTTTCAAAACTCTGACCAATCTCGAAGTGCCCGGGCGTCTCGGCCGGACGGATGATGGGGCTGCAGGATCAGCCTAGTGCCTGCAGCCGGAAGCGGAGTCTGTCCGCTCAACGAAAAGCGCCACAGCCCGTGCGGTGGATGACCGGACGGGCCGTGGCGCTTAGCGGCGGAAGTTAGACCTTCGGGCTGGCTGCGGATTCAACCTTCAGCTTGCCGTCGGCGATGTCCTTCTTGATCTGGTCCAGCTGGGTCTTCAGCTCGGCCGGAACCTGAGAGTCCATGTCGTGGAACGGAGCCAGCTGCACGCCGTCGTTCGCGAGGGTGCCAACGTACGGCGTGTTGGAGAACTTGCCGTCCTTGTCTTCCTTCACAACGGTCTCGACGGCCTCGCCCATCTGCTTCATGACGGAGGAGAGCATGATGTCCTTGTAATCCGGTGCCGTGAGGAAGCCGTCGGAGTCAACCCAGATGAGCTTGACGTCCTTGCCTGCTGCCTTGGCTTCCTTCAGGGCCGCGCCTGCACCCTTGCCGACCGGACCGGCGACGGGCATAACGATGTCCGCGCCCTGGTCCAGGAAGTTCTGCGTGAACTGCTTGCCCTTGTCCTGCTTTTCGAAGTCACCGGTGAAGGAACCGTCCTGCTTGGCCTTGTCCCAGCCAAGAACCTTGACGTCCTTGCCGTTCTTCTCGTTGTAGTACTTGACGCCGTCGGCGTAGCCGTCCATGAAGATGGTGACCGTGGGGATCTTGATGCCGCCGAAGGTGGCAACCGTTCCGGTCTTGGTGGTGCCGGCTGCGAGGTAGCCCGCCAGGAACGCGGCCTGGGCCGTGTCGTAGATGATCGGCTTGACGTTGCTGATCGGGGTCTCGTAGCCGAAGTCGATGATGGCGAAGTGCTTGTCCGGGTTCGCCGTGGCCTGGGCCTTGGTGGCGTCGCCGAGCAGGAAGCCGACCGTGACGGTCAGGTTGCAGCCGGCAGTGACCATGGCGCGCAGGTTGGGCTCGAAGTCGTTGTTGGTCTTGGACTCGGCCTGGTTGACCTTGATGCCCAGGTCCTTCTCAGCCTTCTTCAGCCCCTCGTAGGAGGACTGGTTGAATGACTGGTCGTCGAATCCACCCGAGTCGGAAACGATGCAGCCGGTGTAGTTGCTGGCTGACGGGGTGGCGCTGCTGCTGGCTGTCGGAGCGGCCCCGCAACCGGTCAGCAGAAGTGCAGCCGCACCGGCGGTGGCGACTCCTGCCATTGAACCGCGCTTGAAGGTTGCACGCAGAGAGTTCTTCAATTTTCCTCCAGGAAGAAAGAGTAGGCGCTACGACGGAGCTCAATGAGTGTCTGTTGGCGGTGTTGCCGCTGAAACGCTGTTTTCACTGATGGATTTCGCAGCACTGCGCCGAGGCGCACTGATGGAAGCCACTTTAGTGTCCTGTGACACGTCCAAGTAGCACAGTTCACAGCGATTCCACAGATTGTTGAGAACTTGTTACCAAGCGGTAGAGACAGAAAGCCCCGCACCGGGCATTTCCGGTACGGGGCGTGCAATCTGCGGGACTGGCGGGCGGTCCGGTTAGAGCCGGACCAGCATCTTGCCGGTGTTGGCGCCCTCCAGCAGGTCCATAAAGGCCTGCGGGGCGTTCTCCAGCCCGTCCACGATGGTCTCGTCGTAGCGCACGGTGCCGTCTGCGAGCCAGCCGGACATGGTCTCGACGAACTCGGCCATGTGCTGCCAGTAGCCGCCGACCAGGAAACCCTTGAGGGTCAGCTGCTTGCCGATGGCCTGCATGAGGTTCCGCGGGGCCGGGGTGGGCTCGGTCGAGTTGTACTGCGAAATGGCGCCGCACATGGCCACGCGGCCACCGACGGTGAGCGCCGACAGCGCGGCTTCGAGGTGTTCCCCGCCGACGTTGTCGAAATACACGTCGATCCCGCGGTCCCCCGCGGCCGCGGCGAGCTGCGCGGCCACCGGGCCGTCGTGGTAGTTGAAGGCCGCGTCGAAGCCGAGCTCCAGCAGCCGTGCCACCTTTTCCGGGGAGCCCGCGCTGCCGATGACGCGGGAGGCGCCCATCGCCTTGGCGATCTGGCCCACGAGCGAGCCGACGGCACCTGCGGCGCCCGAGACGAAGACGACCTCTCCGGCCTTGAAGCCGGCGACCTTGAGCAGGCCGGCGTACGCCGTCAGGCCGGTCATTCCCAGCGCTCCGAGGAACGCGGAGGCGGGGGCCAGGTCGGTGCGGGCCGGCGTGGTGGCGCCTGCGTCGAGTACGGCGTATTCACGCCATCCCAGGGAATGGACGACGGCGTCGCCCACCTTGCGGTCCGCGGAGCGGGAGGCAATGACTTCGCCCACGGCGCCGCCTTCCATCGCGACGTCCAAGGCAAAGGGCGCCGAGTAGGACTTGACGTCGTTCATCCGGCCGCGCATGTAGGGGTCCACGGAGATAAAGAGGTTGCGGACCAGGACCTGGCCGTCCTGCAGTTCGGGCAGTGCCGTCTCGGCACTGCGGAAGTTCTCCGGTACGGGACGGCCGTGCGGCCGGGATGCCAGCTGGATCTCCCGCGTGGCGGCGGGAAGGACTGTGGTTTCGGTGTGGGTGCTCATGCGGCTACCTCCATGATTGTGATGTCGACAGTGATGTTGCCACGGGTGGCATTGGAGTAGGGGCAGACTTCGTGGGCCTTGGCCACGAGGTCCTCGGCCGTGGCCCGGTCCACGGCGGGCAGGGCGACTTCGAGTTCCGCGGCGATGCCGTAGCCGGATCCGTCGCCGAGCGCGCCGAGGTGGATCCTGGCGGCGACAGCGGAATCCGTCAGGTCGGCCTTCTGCTGGCGGCCGACGAGGCGCAGCGCGGAGTGGAAGCAGGCCGCGTATCCGGCAGCGAAGAGCTGCTCCGGGTTGGTGCCCTCGCCGCTGCCGCCGAGTTCCACCGGACTGGCCAGGGCCACGTTGAGCTTGCCGTCCTTGGTGACGGCGGTGCCGTCGCGGCCCTCGCCAGAGGCCAGGGCCTCGGCTGTATAGAGAGTCTTCATGGGAGATCCAATCTGTTGCGTGGGGTGGAAGTCAGCGGGGGTGGAAGTCAGTGGGAGCCGTGCAGGGCGGCGGCCAGCCGGCTCAGCGTTTCGCGGAGCTGGTCAAGTTCTGCCGGCGAGAGCCCGGCGGCGTCTGCGAGCCGCTGCGGGATGCCGGTGGCCCGGGCGCTGAGGGCGGAGCCGGCGTCGGTCAGGAAGACCTCAACCCTGCGCTCGTCCGTGGCGGACCGGCGCCGCTCCACGAGGCCCAGGGACTCGAGCCGCTTGAGCAGGGGGGACAGCGTGCCCGAGTCCAGCCCCAGCTCCTCCCCCAGTTCGCGGACGCTGCGCGGTTCCTCTTCCCAGAGGACCAGCATCACCAAGTACTGCGGGTAGGTCAGGCCCAGCTCCTCGAGCATCGGCCGGTAGGCGGCAGTGGCCGCCCGCGATGCGGAGTACATGGCAAAACACAGTTGCCGGTTGAGGCGCGGGGCGTCGGTCATGACTCTACGATAGCCCACAATTCAATTGTGCACAACCTAATTGACCCAGCCCGGCCCGCCGGGGTGAGAGTTCGCGCCCACTGCTTGACTTTGCCTTAGAGTTTTTGCCTTAGAGTCATGGGCGCGAAGTCCCGCCTCGACGGCGGCACGGAGCGGCCGGAGGGTTTGTCCGGTTAGAGGTCGCGGAGGGTGCGCAGGGCTGCGGCGGTGAGCACCTGGATGCCCAGGCCCAGGGCACGTTCGTCCAGGATGTAGTCGCCCCGGTGCAGGTCATACTCCTCGCCGCCGGGGGTCTTGGTGCCGAGGCGCATCATGGCGCCGGGGAGGTCGGCCAGGAACCAGGCGAAGTCCTCCCCGCCCATGGACTGGGGGGTCAGGACGACGGCGCCTTCGCCGATCTCGGCGCGCGCCGCGGCCTCGATCAGGGCGGTCTCATGTTCGGAGTTCACCACGGGAGGCACGCCGCGGGTGTGTTCCAGGTGGACGTCGACGCCGTACGGTGCCGCGATCTGCTGGATGACCTCGTCGAGGATTTCGCCGGCGCTGTGCCACGCGTCGCGGTCCAGGCAGCGCATGGTGCCGGCCATGTAGCCGCTGGCCGGAATTGCGTTGGGTGCGGAGCCGGCGGAGATGTGGCCCCAGACCACGGACACGCCGCTGCGGACATCGACGCGGCGGGAGAGCACGGCCGGAACGTTGACCGCGATCTGCGCGAGGGCAAAGACGAGTTCTTCGGTCAGGTGCGGGCGTGAGGTGTGGCCGCCGCGGCCGTTCAGTTCGATCTTGATCGTGTCCGAGGCGGAGGTGATGGCACCGATCCGGGTGCCGATCTTGCCCACCTCGATCCGGGGATCGCAGTGCAGCGCGAAGATCCGGGGAACGCCCTCGAGGACACCCTGCTCGATGCAGCTCTGTGCCCCGCCGGGCATGGTTTCCTCGGCTGGCTGGAAGATGATCCGCACGGTGCCGCGCAGCGGCGACTCCTCATGCATCCGCTGCAGGACCAGGGCCGCGCCGAGCATGGTCGCGGTGTGGACGTCGTGGCCGCAGGCGTGGGTGACGCCGTGGTTCTTTGAGGCGAACGGAAGGCCCGTCTCCTCGATGATGGGAAGGGCGTCAATGTCGCCGCGGAGGGCGGTGGACATCGGGCCCTCCCCGATGTCCACCGTCAGGCCCGTTCCGTCGAGGCGCCGGGGTTTGAGCCCGGCTTCCTCCAGGCGCTTTGCGAGCTTGTCGGTGGTGCGGAACTCTTTGAAGGAGAGCTCCGGGTGCGCATGCAAGTCCCGGCGGAAGGCAATCAGCTCCGGCAGGAGAGGCTCGAGCCACGGCCCCACCAGTGTGGTGGGTTCAGCTTCAGTAGAGTAGTTACGCACGGAATAACTCTAGCGAGCGCACAAAAAATAGCGGCATCGCGTACGGCGCGTTACGGCTCGGGAAACTAGAGGACGTCGGTGTCGCCGCTGGCCTTCAGGGCGTCCACGGCCTGCTTCACGCGCTGCGAGTGTTCCTTGTGCATCACGAGCAAGGCGTCAGGGGTATCCACCACCACAACGTCTTTGATCCCGATCAGCGCGATCACGCGCTTGGTATCGGAGACCACCACGCCGCTGGCGTCCTCGGTGAAGACGCGGGCGCCCTCACCGATCACGGTGACGTCCTTGACTTCCTTGGCGCTGTTGAGCCGGCCCACCGAGGCGAAGTCCCCGACGTCGTCCCAGCGGAAGGTGCCGGGCACGACGGCGACGTCGCCGGCGGCGGCGGCCGGTTCGGCCACTGCGTAGTCAATCGCAATTTTGGGCAGGGTGGGCCACACGCGGGCCTGGACCTCGTCGCGCTGCGGGGTGTCCCAGGCCTTGGCGATTTCCTGCACGCCGGCGAAGAGCTCGGGCTGGTTGGCTTCGAGGTGCTTGAGCATCAGCGCGACGGGCGCCACGAACATGCCGGCATTCCAGACGTATTCGCCGCTGTCGAGGTACTCCTGGGCGACCTCTTCGCTGGGCTTCTCCACAAACTCGACGACGGCCTGGGCGCTGGGTGCCCCGTCCACGTCGAGGTTCTTTCCGGCCCGGATGTAGCCGAAGCCGGTGGAGGCGTGGGTGGGCTTGATGCCGATCGTGACGATCTTGCCGGCCGCGGCCGCGTGGATGGCCTCCCTGACGGCCTCGTGGAACAACTCGTCGGGGCTGATCACCTGGTCAGCCGCGAAGGAGCCCATGATGGTGTCCGGATCACGCTCGTGCAGGATGGCGGCGGCCAAACCGATGGCGGCGCCGGAGTCTTTGGGCTCGCTTTCGAGCACCAGGTCCGCGTCGTCAATCTCGGGGAGCTGGCGGCAGACCGCGTCCCGGTGGGCCCTTCCGGTCACCACGAGCATGTGCTTGCCGGCGAGCGGCTCAAGCCGGTCGTAGGTGGATCTCAGGAGGGTACTGCCCGAGCCCGTGAGGTCGTGAAGGAACTTGGGGGCTGCTGCTCGCGACAGGGGCCAGAGGCGGG
>NZ_AUPJ01000154.1:6925-20891 GCF_000427315.1 Arthrobacter sp. TB 26 | reverse complement strand
CCGCCTGCCGGAATCACCGCAATAAATCGGTCCAGGGCTGAGCCCTGCGCCGAACCCTGCGGTGCGTCCTGGCTTGTCACTTTGTCTGTAGTCATCACCGCTACTTTAGCCGAACGTGCTGTCTAGGCCCTTGATGCAGTGCCGGAGGCGGCACAGCGCAGCCCCGGACGCCGTCCTTTAGGCGACGGCGGCGCTTCCGTGCGGTCCAGCGAATGTGGTGTTCGTCTCAAAAGGAGTCGAAAAGCCCGCCGGGCGTCGTCACCAACGGGTGGCTGAATTGAATAAGCTGTGAGCGAAGCCTAGATTTAGGCTTGAGTTTATGAGTGCTCTCGCAGCAGGCGTTCCCCCCGCGTGGATCCCATGCCAGCGCCGCTGTGTTGCAGGGAGGTTTATTCAGTGCCGACAAAACCAGCTGGCACCTTGTACCGCGGCCGTGAAGGCATGTGGTCCTGGGTTGGACACCGCATTACCGGTGTAGTGATCTTTTTCTTCTTGTTGGTCCATGTGCTGGACACCTCACTGGTGCGTGTGTCCCCCGAGGCCTACACCGCCGTGATTGGTGCCTACAAGAACCCCCTGATGGCCCTGGGTGAAACGGGCCTTGTCGCAGCGATTGTGTTCCACGCCTTCAACGGCCTGCGGATCATCGCCGTCGACTTCTGGAAGAAGGGCGCGAAGTACCAGCGCCAGATGCTGTGGACGGTGCTCATTCTTTGGGTAGTCGTCATGGTGGGCTTCTCCATCCGCCACCTTTCCCTCGCCCTTGGAGGTCACTAGCCATGAGTGCAACTGAAATTCAGAGCCCACGCAGTGCCGCAAAGATCGGCAGCAACCGGATTGCGCCGCAGTACCGCCGCCACGGCGGTTCCAAGGGGAACTTCGAAATGCTCGCATGGCTCTTCATGCGGCTTTCCGGTGTGGTCCTCGTTGTCCTGATCTTCGGGCACCTGGCCGTCAACCTGCTGGTAGGCGAGGGCATCCACGCCATCGACTTCGGCTTTGTGGCCGGCAAGTGGGCCGACCCGTTCTGGCAGATCTGGGACCTCGCCATGCTGTGGCTGGCCATGCTGCACGGCACCAACGGTGTGCGCACCATCATCAACGATTACGCCGAGAAGGACGCCACTCGCCTGTGGCTGAAGATCGTGCTGTACGCGGCCACCACCGCCATCATCATCCTCGGCACGATGGTCATCTTCACCTTTGACCCGTGCCCCGTGGTCAACGGTGTCCAGCTGCCCGGCGGCTTCTGCCCCGCGCCGTAGCGGCGCAGCCCCAGCGGCACCCGAACATTGCCTGCCAGTGCAGGCACGGGATTTCCACGAGGTTTCACCGGGCCTGCTCCGCCGGCCGGTGTTGTTAGCGAATTTTGAGAGAAAGAGCGTCTGGTATGCAGGTCCATAAGTACGACGTCGTCATCGTCGGTGCCGGTGGCGCCGGGATGCGCGCGGCGATCGAATCAGGTCAGCGCGCCAAAACAGCAGTACTGACCAAGCTGTACCCCACCCGCTCCCACACCGGCGCGGCGCAGGGCGGCATGTGCGCAGCCCTGGCCAACGTCGAAGAGGACAACTGGGAGTGGCACACCTTCGACACCATCAAGGGCGGCGACTACCTGGTTGACCAGGACGCCGCCGAGGTCATGGCGAAGGAAGCGATCGACGCCGTCCTGGACCTGGAAAAGATGGGCCTGCCGTTCAACCGCACGCCCGAAGGCCGGATTGACCAGCGCCGCTTCGGCGGCCACACCCGCGACCACGGCAAGGCCCCGGTCCGCCGTGCGTGCTACGCCGCCGACCGCACCGGCCACATGATCCTGCAGACCCTGTACCAAAACTGCGTCAAGCACAACGTTGAGTTCTACAACGAGTACTACGTCCTTGACCTGCTCACGGTCGAGGAGGACGCTGTCCGCGAGGACGGCACGCCGTACAAGCAGAAGCGCGTTGCCGGCGTCGTGTCCTACGACCTCGCCTCCGGCGAGCTGCACGTCTTCCAGGCCAAGTCCGTGGTGTTCGCCTCCGGCGGCGCGGGCAAGGTCTTCAAGACCACGTCCAACGCCCACACCCTCACCGGTGACGGCATGGGCATCGCGTTCCGCCGCGGCATCCCGCTGGAGGACATGGAATTCTTCCAGTTCCACCCGACAGGCCTCGCCGGCCTGGGCATCCTGCTCTCCGAGGCCGCCCGCGGCGAAGGCGCGATCCTGCGCAACTCCGAGGGTGAACGCTTCATGGAGCGCTACGCCCCCACCATCAAGGACCTCGCACCCCGCGACATTGTGGCCCGCTCCATGGCCAACGAGGTCAGGGAGGGACGCGGCTGCGGCCCGAACAAGGACTACGTCCTCCTGGACCTGACGCACCTTGAGCCGGCACACATCGACGCCAAGCTGCCGGACATCACCGAGTTCGCCCGCACCTACCTGGGTGTCGAGCCGTACACGGAGCCGGTGCCGGTCTTCCCGACGGCGCACTACGCCATGGGCGGCATCCCCACCAACATCAGCGCCGAGGTGCTCCAGGACAACGACACCGTGGTCCCGGGACTCTACGCCGCCGGTGAGGTTGCCTGCGTCTCCGTGCACGGCTCCAACCGCCTGGGCACCAACTCGCTCCTGGACATCAACGTCTTCGGCAAGCGCGCCGGCATCGCCGCCGCGGAGTACGCCAAGACCGCCGACTTCGTGGACCTCCCGGTCGACCCGGAGGCCTACACCCTGGACCTCCTGAACCACGTCCGCACCTCTGACGGCACCGAGAAGGTCGCTGCGATCCGCAAGGAACTGCAGGACACGATGGATGCCAACATGCAGGTGTTCCGCACCGCCGACACGCTGAACCAGGTCCTGACGGACATCGCGTCCTTCGAGGAGCGGTACCAGCGCATCAGCGTCCAGGACAAGGGCAAGCGCTTCAACCTGGACCTGCTCGAGGCCGTGGAACTGGGCTTCCTGCTGGAGCTCGCCAAGGTCATGACCGTGGCGGCCCTGCACCGCGAGGAATCCCGCGGCGGCCACTTCCGCGAGGACTTCCCCGAGCGCGACGACGAAAAATTCATGAAGCACTCCATGGCGTACAAGGATGAGCATGCTCCGGCGGATGGTTCCGCGGAGGCCATTGCGGGCATCCGGCTGGCCACCAAACCGGTGGTCTTTACGCGTTACGAGCCGATGGTGAGGAAGTACTAAGATGACCGCTGAACTTGCTGAGCCAGCCTCCAAGATCGAACTGCCCGCCCACATCGGGGGCGGCGGGGACATCCCCTCCTTCGACGTGCACCTGCGGGTGCGCCGCTACAACCCCGAGGTCTCCGACGAGTCCACCTGGGATGACTTCCACGTGACCATGTACGGCACCGACCGTGTCCTTGACGCCCTGCACAAGATCAAGTGGGAAATCGACGGCAGCGTCTCCTTCCGCCGTTCCTGTGCACACGGCGTCTGCGGTTCCGATGCCATGCGCATCAACGGCCGCAACCGACTCGCCTGCAAGACCCTGCTGAAGGACCTGGACACGTCCAAGCCCATCACGGTCGAGCCGATCAAGGGCCTGCCGGTGGAGAAGGACCTGATCGTGGACATGGAACCGTTCTTCCAGTCCTTCCGCGAAGTCATGCCGTTCCTGATCAACCGCGGCCACGAGCCCACCAAGGAACGCCTGCAGTCCGCCGAGGACCGCGAGCGGTTCGACGACACCACCAAGTGCATCCTCTGCGCCGCGTGCACGTCGTCCTGCCCGGTGTTCTGGACCGACGGCCAGTACTTCGGCCCGGCGGCCATCGTGAACGCGCACCGCTTCATCTTCGATTCCCGTGATGATGCCGGCGACATGCGCCTGGAGATCCTCAACGACAAGGAAGGCGTGTGGCGCTGCCGCACCACCTTCAACTGCACCGAGGCATGCCCGCGCGGCATCCAGGTCACGCAGGCCATCGCTGAGGTCAAGCAGGCCATTCTGTCCCGCAAGATTTAGCAGCTGCATTAAAAGAAGTACGACGACGGCGCCTCTCACCTTCCCGGTGGGGGCGCCGTTGTCGTCGTCGGCCCCCTTATCGAAAGGTCCACGTGTCCCGCTCCGAAAAAGTCTCCTTCCAGGGTTCCACCGGTGAAATCCTGTCCGGCATCGTCGATGTCCCCGAGGGGCCGGTGAAAGGCTGGGGCGTCTTCTCGCACGGCTTCACGCTGGGCAAGGACAGCCCCTCCGCCTCGCGGATGTGCAAGGCTCTGGCGGACAACGGGGTGGGCATGCTCCGCTTCGACAACCTGGGCCTGGGCGAATCGGCCGGGCTGTGGTCGGAGGGCTCCTTCAGCCACAAGGTGGCGGACACCGTGAAGGCGGCCGAATTCATGCGTGACTCGGGCCGGCCGGTTTCCCTGCTCGTGGGTCATTCCTTTGGCGGAGCCGCGGTGCTGGCGGCCGCACGGGAGATCCCGGAGCTCGACGCCGTGGCAACCGTGGGCGCCCCGTTCTCGCCCAAACACGTGGCCCACGTGTTTGACGCCGCGCTGGACCGGATCCTGAGCGAGGGAAGCGCCGAGGTGGACCTGGGCGGCAAGCGGGTGGAGATCCGCCGGCATTTCGTGGAGGACCTGGAACACGCGGACCTGACGGACTGCATCCGGCAGCTGCACAAACCGCTGCTGGTGCTGCACTCCCCCACTGACAACACCGTGGGCATCGAGAACGGCAGCACCATCTTCCAGACCGCACGCCATCCGCGCAGCTTCGTCTCGCTGGAGGGCTCCGACCACCTCCTGACCGGCAAGGGCCAGGCGGCGCGCGCCGCGAAGATTATTTCAGCCTGGGCCGACCAGTACCTCGACGCCACCGCGTAGCCACGGCCGGGCGGTGGCCCTCGCCGGACTCCACGGGCGTCTTGCCCGGCTGGACCCGACGGGCCCCCCACCCGGTCTTTTTGGTGGCCGGCTGCAGGCTGAGGTCCCGCTCCCGGACCGCCACCCACGCGGCGCAGACCACGTACACCTGGCTGACCAGGTTGAACCAGATCAGCAGGCCGATGATGATGGCGAAGGGCGCCAGGATGGGGTTTTTCCCCGCACTGGCCAGCAGCTGGGTGCTGAAGATCTGCAGCACGGTGGTGCCCACCGCGGCGAGGAGGGTCCCTTCCAGGAGTGAGCGCCGGGCCAGCTTCAGCCCCGCGGCCACCCGGAACATGATCAGGGCGGTCCCCCAGCCGAGCAGCAGCGGCACCAGGATCGTCACGGAGGTCGTCAGGGGCCCGGCGATCAGCGGATCGAGGCTCAGCTGCTCGGCCACCCAGCCCGCCGCCGTACCGAAGACCAGCGAGGCTGCCGAGCTGATCACGAGGGCCACCCCGAGCAGGAGGAGGGTGCCGGCGTCGCGCAGTATCTGCAGGACCGGGTTCATCCCCCGCGGGCCGAGCTGCATCATGCCCCGCACACCGTCGCGGATGCCGCTCATCCAGCCCAGGGCAGTGAACACCGTCACCGCGGCCGCGATCACCGCAGTCCAGCCGAGGTTGGAAGGGTTCAGCAGCTGGTAGGGATCAACCAGGCCCTCGCCGCCGTCGACCTGCAGGAGGCCGGGCGCCGCCGTGGCGACGCTCTTGACGATCTGGTCCAGCAGCGCTGGCTGTCCGCGCAGGAACAGGCCGGCGAGGGAAAATCCGGTGGCCAGCAGACCGGTGATGGAAAAGAACATCCTGAAGCCGATGCCGGCGCTCATCAGCGGGCCGTGCTGGAGGTTGTAGTGCTGGAAGGCGCGGAGCGGACGCAAGGTGTTGAGCCGGGCGAGCAGCCACGGCACCATCGCCATCAGTGATGCCATCCCCCCGCCGCCGGAGCGCCGGACCTTGCCCCAGTCGAGCCTCTTGCGGATGACTTCCAGCTTGAGCCCGGCCAGATCAGTGGGAAGGGGTGGCTTAGCGGGCGGCTGCGGCACCGTCCTCGCCTCGGTCGCTGTCACGTTCGGTCCCAAAGTCAAGCTCTTCCCGTAGCTGCCAAATGCCGTTGTCGTCGTGTTCGTAAAGTCCCATGCTAGCCACCGGGAACGTGGCCCTGTAATCCTTGAGGGCCGTTTCGGCCTCGTCGAGGCTTTCCGGCGCGACGTCGTGGGCGACCGTGACGTGCGGGTGGTACGCGAACGGCAGCTCCCGCTCCAGCGGTCCGGTCTGGAGCTGCTGGTGAAGGCTCACGCAGTCGCCGAAACCGTCCTCTACGTTGAGGAAGACCACTGGGGACACCGGCCGGAAGGACCCGGTGCCGGCGATGGTGACGTTGAAGGGCTCCTGCTTGCTTGCGACCTCACGCACGTGGTTCCGCGTCGCGTCCCAGTCCTGGGTCATGGTGGTCGTCACGAGCGTGATGTGGGCAGGGATGACGCCCGCCATGGGGTCGCCGAAGGAGGCGCGCCAGCGCTGGAGTTCCTCGGCGATCTCCGCCGGAAATCCCAGGATCACGCCGATGCTGATGCCTTCGCTGCGCTGTCCATCGCCCTGGGTGTCCGTGTCCGGAGCCGTGCTGCTGCCGGCGCGCGGGGTGCCGCGTTTCGACTCGTGAGCGGTGACTTTGCTGACGGAGGACATCGCGCTAGCGGACCCCGGCCAAGCTGAGCGAGGGCAGGAACCCCATGCGCTCGTAGACCCGTGCCAGCGTGACAGAGGCAATGTCGCGGGCACGCTCCGCGCCCTGGGCCAGCAGCCTGTCCAGCTCCGCAGGATCGGCCATCAGCTCGTTGGTGCGGTTCCGCAGCGGCGTGATGAAGTCCACCATCACCTCGGCCAGGTCCGTCTTCAGGTGGCCGTACATCTTGCCCTGGTACTCGGCTTCCAGCTCTGCCACGGGCTTGCCGGTCAGCGTCGAGTAGATGGTCAGCAGGTTGGAGACGCCCGGCTTGCCTTCGGGGTCGAAACGGATCTCCGTTCCGGCATCCGTCACGGCGGACTTGATGCGCTTGGCAGCGACCTTGGGGTCCTCGAGCAGCTGGATGGATCCGTTGGGCGACTCGCCGGTCTTGGACATCTTGGCTGCGGGGTTCTGGAGGTCGTAGATCTTCGCGCTGGACTTGAGGATGGTCGCCTCGGGCACTGTGAAGGTCTCCCCGAAGCGGGTGTTGAAGCGCTGCGCCAGGTTGCGCGTCAGCTCGAGGTGCTGGCGCTGGTCCTCGCCCACCGGCACCAGGTCCGTCTGGTACAGCAGGATGTCGGCGGCCATCAGGGTCGGATACGCGAAGAGGCCCAGGGTCGCGGCTTCCGCTCCGGACTTCTGGGTCTTGTCCTTGAACTGTGTCATGCGGGAGGCTTCGCCGAACCCGGTGATGCAGTTCAGCGCCCACGCCAGCTGCGCATGTTCAGGAACGTGCGACTGCACGAAGAAGATCGATTTGTCCGGATCGATCCCGGCCGCAATGTACTGGGCCGCCACGACGCGCGTCCGCTTGGCCAACTCGGAAGGCTCGAAGTCGACGGTAATGGCGTGCAGGTCGGGGATGAAGAACACGGCGTCGTATTCGGACTGCATGTCCACCCAGTTGCGGACGGCACCGATGTAGTTGCCCAGGTGCAGGGAATCCGCGGTGGGCTTGGCACCGGAGAGGATGCGTTTCTTGGGTGCAGCGGCGGTTGAGCTAGTCATCTTGATAAAAACCTTCGGACTTAGAGCCGGTAGTCCACTACCAGCGGGGCATGGTCGGAAAAGCGGGTGTCCCAGGACGGTGCCCTGTCGACAACGGCTGACACTGCGGCAGCAGCGAGAGCGGGCGTGGCCATGTGGTAATCAATGCGCCAGCCCGTGTCGTTGTCGAAGGCCTGTCCCCGTTGCGACCACCAGGTGTAGGGGCCGTCGACGGTGCCCGCCAGGCCCCTGTGAACATCCTTCCAGCCGATGTCCTCACCGAAGAAGCGGTCGAAGTACGCACGCTCCTCGGGAAGGAAGCCGGCACGTTTGACGTTGCCCTTCCAGTTCCTGATATCCAGCTTCGTGTGGCCAACGTTGAGGTCGCCCACCACGAGGGCATGGTCGCTGTGTTTGGCCAGCTCGGGGAGCCGGTCGACCATCACGTCGAGGAAACGGAATTTGTCGTCCTGTTTCGGGGTGCCCGCCTCGCCGGAGTGGACGTAAGCGCTGACGACGGTCAGCTGTGAGGCCTCGCCCGCCGCGTTGCGGACGGTGTAGTCGGCTTCGACCCAGCGGCCCGCGGTGGCGAAGTAGTCGTCGCCGATGCCCATACGGGTCTGCACGGGTTCGGTTCGGGACGCGATGGCGACGCCGGCGCGGCCTTTCGCCTCGGCTTCCGAGTGCAGGATGTACCAGCCATCGCCGAGCAGTTCGTGGACGATCGCGTCAGGCGCGCGGACCTCCTGCAGGCAGAGAATGTCCACTTCGCGCGGCTCAAGCCACTCCGCCATGCCCTTCTTATACGCGGCGCGGAGGCCATTGACGTTCACTGTTGCGATGCGAAGGTTGTCCTTCTTCAATGCCGATATCACCCGATCCACTCTAGTCGACAATGGTTCCGGAGACGGGTTCGTCCGGGCCGCCGGAGGACTTGATCATGTCCCGGGCGTTGGTGGCGGTGATCTCGATGGTTTCGAGCGCCCTGCGGATCGTGTCCTGGTCCGAGGCGGCGCCTTTCGCCCGTTCCTGCTCGACGACGCGGACCTGGACTTGGACGATCTTGAACGAGTGGTCGAGTTTCAGGTCCCGTACGTCGTCCGCTTCGCGGCGGACCTCCACAAGCCGGGTGCTGCCGTGGTCCGCACTGCCCGACGACGGCGACCGGCCGGCCGCCGCGTTGAAGGCGTTCTGCGCTTCCGTGAGCTTGGCTCCGGCCTTCTTGGCTGCCTTCTGGATGCTGAAGACCACGAAGGAGGCCAAGGCGAGCCAGAAGCCGGCGATGATCGCCACGATCCAGCCAACGACGTCGTTCTGGTTCGCGGCAAAGATGACCGCGACGACGAAGGCGATGATGAACACCATCATCCCGGGACCGCTGATGCGGAACATGGAGAACTTGGCGCTGTTCGTGGACGGCTTGGAAGACGCGGGGTTGCCCAGAGATTGCATGAGCCTATTATCGCAAACCCCCGCACCGCCCCGGGCCGCTTCCACCCGGGGCGAACGGGCGCGTGCGGACGGGGCCGGTTATTTGAGGAACAGCCGGCGCAGCCGTCCGGTGGTCAGCAGCAGGCCGAAGGCGATCATCACCAGGTAGTAGCCGATATGGACCGCCGTTGCCGGGGTGAAGGCTCCCACGCTGATTTGCCGGAGCAGTTCCACGCCGTGCCACAGCGGCATCGCCTGGATGAGCCACTGGATGTACTGCGGGTAGACGCTGAGCGGGTAGAAGGTGGCGCTGAACAGGAACATCGGCAGCATCACGAAGTTGATCCAGTCCATCTGCTGGAACGTCTTCATGAAGCTCGTGATGCCCATCCCGAAGCTCGCGAAACCGAACGCGATCAGCACCGCGGCCGGGACCATGAGGATGGCCCACGGCGTGGTGATCAGCCCCATGAGGCCCATGACTGCGGTGAACCCGGTGGCGTACATCAGGCCACGCAGCAGGGCCAGGAAGATCTCCCCCATGGCGACGTCCAGCGGGCCAAGGGACGTGTAGAGCATGCCCTGGTACAGCTTGGCGAAGTTCATCTTGAAGAAGACATTCCAGGTGGAATCGTAGACGGCCCCGTTCATGGCGGACACGGCAAGCAGGGCCGGGGCGATGTAGGCGGCATAGGAAATCTCCCCGCCGCCCGGGCCCTGCACCGGGCCGACAATAGCGCCCAGCCCGACGCCCATCGAGATCAGGTACAGCACGGGCTCGAAGAAGCCCGAGAGCATGACCATCCAGTTGCTGCTCTTGGTGGCCATCAGACCGCGGGCGACGACGGCGCGGACGTTCCGGGAGTAGAGCGGCCCGAACTTTCGGTTGCGCGCCGCCTCGGTGGCGCTGTGGCTGGTGGTGACGGCGCTCATCCGGCCATCCTCCTGATGAACTGGCGTTTGGTCAGGACCCAGCCGGCCACCGTGAGGGCCAGCAGGAAAACGACGTGGGCGATGGTCAGGAGCGGTTCCTCCGGGTAGCCGTAGCTGAACACCCGGCCCAGTTCGGTGCCGTGCCAGATCGGCGAGATCCAGCCGATCCAGCGCACGGCGAGGGGCAGCGTGTCCAGCGGGAAGAAGGTGCCGGAAAACAGGAACAGCGGCATCACGATAAACCGCATGACCATGGCGAACTGGCCTTTGTCCTGCTTGATCGAGGCGGCGTAGGCCATCAGCGGCAGCCCGAAGGACAGCCCGGCGAGGGTGGCGACCAGGATCGAGACCCAGCCCCAGCCGCTCGGCGACGCCCCGAACAACGCCACCACAGCGAAATAGATGGCGGACTGCAGCAGGAAACGCACCGTGACGGCGATGATCTGCCCGAACGCGATCTGCTCCGGCGTCAGCGGCGAGGCGTGCGGGCCGTAGTAGATCCGGCGCCACTTGAAGCCGTCCATCACCGGGAACGTGAATTCGTTCGCCGCCGTCATGACCGCGGCCGAGACCAGCAGCGCCGGTGCGATGAAGACCAGGTAGCTGACCCCGCCGAAGCCGGCCTCGCTGTTCGTATCGACCAGTGTCGCCAGTCCCACGCCCATGGCGAAGAGGTAGGCGACCGGCTGCCCGACGCCGTACATGACGATGGTCCAGCCGTAACTCTTCATCACCCGGAGGACGTGCTCGGCGAAGTAGAGCGAGCCCCAGCGCCGGGCGCGGGCGGCCGAGACCTCCGGCGAATGGGCGCGCAGTGCGGGAGCCGCCGTCGTCGCCTGCCTAGTCAACGAGGCTCCTGCCGGTCAGGCGCAGGAAGACGTCCTCGAGCGAGGACCGGCGCACCAGCGACGTCACCGGCCGGAGCCCGCGGGCGGAGACCTCCTCGAGGGCGGCCTCGCCGTCGTGGGCGTAGATCAGGACGCGGTCCGGCAGGGTTTCGAGCCGTTCGCCGATGCCTTCGAGTTCGGCGCCGACCGTGGCGTTGCGTTCCGAGCCGAAGCGCAGCTCGAGGACCTCGCGGGTGGAGTATTCGCGGATCAGGCTCGCGGGCGAACCCTCGGCCATGATCCTGCCCTTGTCCACCACGATCAGGCGGTCGCAGAGCTGCTCGGCCTCGTCCATGTAGTGGGTCGTGAGGATCAGGGTGACGCCCTGCTCCTTGAGCCGGAACAGCCGGTCCCAGAGGATGTGCCGTGCCTGCGGGTCCAGCCCGGTGGTGGGTTCGTCCAGGAGCAGGATCCGGGGTTCGTTGATGAGGGAGCGTGCGATCGTCAGCCGGCGCTTCATGCCGCCGGAGAGCGCATCGACCTTGGACTTTGCCTTGTCGGTGAGCTGCGCGAACTCCAGCAGTTCATCGGCCTTGGGCTTGAGGTAGCTCATCGGCAGCCCGAAGTAGCGGCCGTAGACCAGGAGGTTGTCCCGGACCTTGAGTTCCTCGTCCAGGTTGTCCTGCTGCGGGACGACGCCCAGGTGGGCGCGCACCTCCGGCCCGTTCTCGTCCGGGTCCAGGCCCATGATGCTCAGGCTCCCGGAGGTCCGCTGGGACACTCCGCCGATCATCTTCATGGTGGTGGACTTGCCGGCGCCGTTGGGGCCGAGCAGGCCAAACGCCTCGCCGGCAGGGACGGAGAAGGAGATACCGTCGACGGCGACGACATCACCGTAGCGCTTCGTCAGGTTCTCGGCCGTGATCACATACTCCGGCGGGCCGGATTCGGCGGGGCGGCTCAATGGTGCGTCCTTTTGAGAGGCTTCCTTGGCTGAGGATTCTTTTGAGACTAGTTCAGGCACCCGAATCACGGTAGTGGAAACCGCCGAACTATGAAAGAGTCTTTTCGTAAAAAATCCAGACGTTAGCCATTCCGTTATGTCGGGGTCTTAAATGCGTCAGGGCGCCGCCTCCGGGAGGAGGGGCGCCCTGGGTGCGGCGGCTCAGGCGCGGTTCGCGGTGTCCGCTTCGGCGAGGTGGCGTTCCGCGGTTTCCACCACGTTGGCCAGCAGCATGGCGCGGGTCATCGGGCCCACTCCCCCGGGGTTCGGGGACAGCCAGGCGGCCACGCCGGCCGCTGCGGGGTCCACGTCTCCGGTGACGACGGCCTTCCCGGAGCCGTCATCGACGCGGCTCACGCCGACGTCGAGCACGATGGCACCCGGTTTGAGGTCCGCTGCCTTGATCATGTGCGGCTGGCCGGCGGCGGCAATCACGACGTCGGCCTGCCGGAGTTCGGCGGGCAGGTCCACCGTGCCGGTGTGGGCCAGGATGACAGTGGCGTTGACGTCCTTCCGGGTGAGCAGCAGCCCCACCGGGCGGCCGATCGTGACGCCGCGGCCCACCACCAGCACGCGTTTGCCGTTGAGGCTGATGCCGTGCCGGGTGAGCAGCTCCACGCAGCCCTTGGGGGTGCACGGCAGCGGGGACTTCATGGGGCCGCTGACGTTGGCCACGAGCCGGCCAAGGTTCATCGGGTGCAGGCCGTCGGCGTCCTTGTCGGGGTCCATGGCCTCCAGGATGACGTCCTGGTCGATGTGTTTGGGCAGCGGGAGCTGGACGATGTAGCCGGTGCACTCCGGGTTCCCGTTGAGTTCCCGGACCACGGCCAGGAGCTCCTCCTGGGTGGTTTCCTCCGGCAGGTCACGCCGGATGGACGTGATGCCCACTTCGGCGCAGTCCTTGTGCTTGCCGCCGACGTACCAGGTGCTGCCCGGGTCAGAACCCACCAGGATGGTGCCCAGGCCCGGCACGATCCCCCGGGTCTTGAGCGCGGCCACGCGCTCGGTCAGTTCGGCCTTGATGGTGGCGGCGGTGGCTTTGCCGTCGAGGATCTGTGCCCGTTCAGCTGTTTGTGCAGTCTCTGCAGAAGTCATGGCCTACCACTGCTCGTGCTGCGGGTACAGCGGGAAGTCTGCGGCGAGCTTGTCCACGCGGGACTGGAGCGCCTCGATGTCGGTGGCGGAACCGGCCTTCAGAGCGGTGGCGATGATCTCGGCGACCTCCGTGAACTCCCCGGCGCCGAAGCCGCGGGTGGCCAGGGCCGGGGTGCCAATGCGCAGGCCCGAGGTGACCATCGGCGGGCGGGGGTCGAACGGCACGGCGTTGCGGTTGACCGTGATGCCGACCGAGTGCAGGAGGTCTTCGGCCTGCTGGCCGTCGAGCTGGGAGTTGCGCAGGTCCACCAGGACCAGGTGCACGTCGGTGCCCCCGGTGAGGACGGAGACGCCGGCGTCGGACACATCGGCCTGGTTCAGGCGGTCGGCGATGATCCGGGCGCCTTCCAGGACGCGCTCCTGGCGCTCCTTGAATTCCTCCGTGCCGGCGATCTTGAACGCGACGGCCTTGGCGGCGATGACGTGCATGAGCGGTCCGCCCTGCTGGCCCGGGAAGACGTTGGAGTTGATCTTCTTCGCCCACTCCTTCTTGGCCAGGATCACGCCGGAACGGGGGCCGGCGAGGGTCTTGTGCACGGTGGAGGTGACGACGTCGGAGTACGGGATCGGGCTCGGGTGCAGGCCGGCGGCCACAAGGCCTGCGAAGTGCGCCATGTCGGTCCAGAGCAGCGCCCCGACCTCATCGGCGATGGATCGGAAGGCCGCGAAGTCCAGGTGCCGCGGGTAGGCGGACCAGCCGGCGATGATGACCTGGGGCTTCTCGGCGATGGCCTGCTCGCGGAGCTTGTCCATGTCGATGCGGAAGTTGTCTTCCTCGACCTGGTAGGCGGCAACCTGATAGAGCTTGCCGGAGAAGTTGAGCTTCATGCCATGCGTGAGGTGGCCGCCGTGGGCCAGGGACAGGCCGAGGATCTTGTCCCCCGGGGTGATCATGGCGGAGAGCGCCGCGGCGTTGGCCTGGGCGCCGGAGTGCGGCTGGACGTTGGCGTATTCGGCGCCGAAAAGCTCCTTGACCCGGTCGATCGCGAGCTGCTCGGCGATGTCGACGTATTCGCAGCCGCC
>NZ_AUPJ01000154.1:0-6915 GCF_000427315.1 Arthrobacter sp. TB 26 | reverse complement strand
GGCGGCCCGGGTAACCCTCGGCGTACTTGTTGGTCAGGACCGAGCCCTGGGCTTCCATCACTGCGCGCGGGGCGAAGTTCTCGGAGGCGATCATTTCCAGGGTGCCGCGCTGGCGGCCAAGCTCCTGGGCGAGGACTGCGGCGATTTCGGGGTCAAGTTCGGCCAGCGGCTGGTTGCTCACGGCGGCGGAAGAAAGGCTAAGAGAGGTGGTCACGGGGGAACTCCTGGCTAGGCAACGGGCACTTCTTAAGGTCAGGTTACCGGCTGGCCCGCGGCGGCGCCCCCAGATTACGGCCCCGGAAAGGGTCCGCGCCAAGGGACCGGCACCCGTTGAGGGTGCCGACGGCGGGCCGGCAGCAAGGCGCTGCCAACCGGAAAACATGACCCTCGGCCCAGGCGTACGATCCGTGGTCTTCGTGAGTGCCGCTCCCTGGTGGTTAACCACCCAACGCCAGTTGCGACCGTTCCAGAATACCCCAGGCCGGCGGCCCGGACCGAGCCCTGAGTGACCGCGGGTAGGCTGTCTTTCGTGACTGATGACCAGCTGACTTCTTCCTATGTCCTGACCCTCTCCTGCCCGGACCGCCCCGGAATCGTGCACGCCGTCGCGGGCGCCCTGCTCGTAGCGGGCTGCAACATCACCGACTCGCAGCAGTACGGCAGCCAAGGCACCGGCACCTTCTTTATGCGCGTCGAGGCCACGACCGCGAACTCCCAGCTGGAGCTCCAGGCCGCCCTGGAGCCCGTAGCCCAGGCCTTCGGGATGCAGTGGAGCCTCAACCCGGCCGGACGGAAAATCCGGACCCTGTTGATGGCCAGCACGTCCGCGCACTGCCTCAACGACCTGCTGTTCCTGCAGCGTTCCGGCACCCTGCCCATCGAGATCCCGGCCATCGTGTCCAACCACCGGGACCTGGCGGGCCTGGCCGAGTTCTACGGCATCCCCTTCCACCACATCCCGGTCACCCCGGACACCAAGGTCCAGGCCGAGGACGAGCTGCGGGCACTGATGGCCGAGCACGACATCGAGCTCACCGTCCTGGCCCGCTACATGCAGATCATCTCCGACGAGCTGTGCCAGCAGCTGACCGGCAAGGCCATCAACATCCACCATTCCTTCCTGCCGTCCTTCAAGGGCGCCAAGCCCTACCACCAGGCGCACGCCCGCGGCGTGAAGCTCATCGGCGCCACCGCCCACTACGTGACGGCCGCCCTGGACGAGGGCCCGATCATCGAGCAGGAGGTCATCCGGGTGGACCACCGGCGCACTGCCGAGCAGTTCGTTCAGATGGGCCGCGACGTCGAGGGCCGCACCCTGGCCCAGGCCGTGCAGTGGCATGCAGAGCACCGGGTCCTGCTGGACGGGAACCGCACGGTTGTTTTCAACTGACCTGCGGTCATTGAATAGGGGTATGGCACTTTCCCCGGAAGACCCGCTGACCGAGTTCGTCGCCCTGCTCAAGGCTGAGGGCCGCAGGGGTGTGCTCGGCCTGGACTGCGGCCGGGGCGCGGACGGTCTGCGCTTTGTCCAGTCCGGCATCCATTTCACCGGCGTCGACCGGTCCGAGGAGAACATCCATGCGGCCCGGGCGCGGGGCCTGGAAGCCTCGGTCGCGGCGGCCGGCACCCTGCCCTTTGCCGACTCGGCGTTCCCGTCCGTGTGGGCGGTGGACGCCCTGGCGGGACTTCCGCCGGAGGAGTGGGACGACGTCGTCCGCGAACTGGGGCGCGTCGCGGCACCCGGGGCGCCGATCGCCGTCGTCCTCCCCGAACCCGACGTCCCCGAATCCGACCTTTCCGAACAGGTCCTTTCCGAACAGCGCGCCGGGTTCACGGTGCTCCGCTCCCCCGCCTGACCCCTCTTTCCCGTTGAGCTATCAGTTGGGGCTGTTATCCGGCCCCCATAAGGACCACAACTGATAGCGCAACGCGGCGGGAGACGTGTCCTAGGCTGGAGGCATGGCTCCCATTTACGCTTTCGCCGGCGACACCCCGGCTGTCCACGAATCCGCCTTCATCGCACCGAGCGCCTCGGTGATCGGCAAGGCAACACTCGCCGAGAACTCCAGTGCCTTCTACGGCGTCTCCGTCCGGGCCGACACCGCCGCGATCACCGTCGGCGCCGGCACCAACCTGCAGGACAACGTCGTGCTGCACGCGGACCCGGGCTTCCCCTGCACGGTGGGAGCGCGGGTCAGCGTCGGCCACAGCGCCGTCGTGCACGGCTGCACGGTGGAGGACGACTGCCTGATCGGCATGAGCGCCACCATCCTCAACGGCGCCGTGATCGGCGCCGGCTCGCTCATCGCCGCCGGCGCGGTGGTGCTCGAAGGCACCGTGATTCCGCCCCGCTCCCTGGTCGCCGGGGTGCCGGCCAAGGTCCGCCGTGAACTCAGCGACGAGGAGTTTGCCGGCGTCCAGCAGAACGCGGCGCACTACCAGGAACTGGCCCGCGCCCACCGCGAACTGCACGGCTGAGGACCTAGTCCAGGGAGACCGGGCCCAGCTCGTCCAGCACATCGCCCGGGCCCGGGTTCCCGGCGGCCGATGAGCCGCCAAGGTGGTTGACGACCCCCCAGACCGCGTTCAGCCCCGTGGTAACCGCACCTTCGGCCCATCCCGCGGTGAAGGACACGTCGTCGCCGGCCAGGAAGATGCCGCGCTGCCGGTCGGGGAGCTTGTCCTGCTTGAAGTGGCTGAAGAGCCGCTGCTGGTAGCGGTAGTGCCCCGGCAGGTTGGCCTTGAAGGCCCCCATGAAGTTGGGGTCCGCCTCCCACGAGACGGTGATGGGCTGGCCGACGATGTGGCTGGCGATGTCCACGTCCGGGTAGATCTGCGCGAGCGAATGCAGCATGAGCTCCACCCGCTGGTCCGCGTCCAGGGCCAGCCATTTCAGCGCGTCGTCATTCCACGTGTAGGACAGCAGGATCACCGCCGGCTTGTCCGGGCCGTTGTCCAGGAGGTAGGTGGCACGGTTCAGCCGGTCCGTCAGCGTCATGGACATGACCTCTCGGCCCGTCCGGGGATCGAGGTCTTTCCAGAAAGGCCGGTCGACCATCACAAAGGTCTTGGACGACTGCATGTAGTGCGAGCGCTCGATCGCTGTCCACAGTTCGGCCGGGAACAAGGTTTCTTCGGTGTGGATCCGCGTCGACAGGAGCCACGACTGGCACGTCGTCACGACGGCGGGATAGGCAGCTTCGCGGCCCCACCGTTCCCGGATGCGGAAGTCGCTGCTGCCGTCCCGGGCGATCCTGTCCACGGCGCCCCGCGGCGCACCGGCATGCAGCGACGCCAGCGACGTTCCGTCGGGCCAGTGGACCATGCCCGACGGCGCGTGCTGCCAGAGCGCTTCCGGGAGCCGTTGCGCTCCGCCTTCAATGAGCCGGTGCGCGTCGTCGGCGTCGGTGTAGACCACACGCAGGATCTCGAGGATGGAGTTGGGGAAGTCCGTATCCCAGCCGCCCGTGCCGAAGCCCACTTGACCGAACGCCTCGCGGTGGGCGAAGCCGGCCTGCTTGAACGAGTCGCTGCCGGCGATGAATCCGTAGAAGGTCTGTTCATCCAGCAGGGGAAGGAGCCCGTTCCACAGTTCCTTGATCCGGGCGGTGTCGCGGGCGCGGATGGCGTCCTGCATCTCGGTGAACTTGGCGCCGTCGTTGACGGCAGCCTTCCAGGCCTCGGCAACTTCCCGGAAGAACGGCGGGAGGTCCGCCGGGGTGCGGGCGTAGTGCTTCTGCCCGGCAAGCTCGATCACCGTACTGGAGGTCGCCGCCGCCAGCGGGTTGGGGAACTCCGCGGTCTCCAGCCCGAGCATCTCGACGTAGTGGTAAAACGCCTTGCCCGAGACCGGGAAGCGCATCCCGCCGAGGTCGGCGACCACGCCGGCGGCGGAGGGGAAGCTTGCGGTCCGCAGCCGGCCGCCGATCTGGTCCGCTTCGTAAATGACCGGGCGGAGGCCCAGTTTCATCAGCTCGTAGGCCGCAACCAGCCCGGAGAGCCCGGCACCGACGACGGCGACCTCCGTCCCGTGCAGTTCGGGCGGCACCGCCCCCAGACCGTCGGGGTGGGCCAGGTAATGGTCGTAGCTGAACGGAAAATCCGGATTCAGCATGGTGATGGGCTCCGCGGCGCCGGGGTCCGGCGTCGTCGGTCCGGGGGCCGGGAGTTCTGTGGCGGTTGTCATGAGTGGTGTGCTTTCATCGGTTCGGGGCTCGAGGTGGTGTCGGAGGCGGCTGCGGCGGATAGTTCACGGTATTCCTCGTGGCTGAGCGCCGCTACCCGGGAGTTCCTGCGGCCGTAGCCGAAGTAGACGGCCAGGCCCACCAGCATCCACAGCCCGAACACCACCCACGTGTCGGCGCCAAGGTTGAGCATGAGGTAGCCGCACATGGCGGCGCCGAGAATGGGCGTCAGCGGAAACAGTGGGACGCGGAAGCTGCGCTTGAGTTCCGGCCGGCTGCGCCGCAGGTAGATGACGGCGATGTTGACCAGGGCGAAGGCGAACAGCGTGCCGATGCTGGTGGCGTCGGCCAGCGCGCCGAGCGGGACCAGGCCGGCGGTGAGTGCGACCACAATGCCCACAATCAGGGTCCCGGCAACCGGGGTGCCGGTGCGGGGCGAGACGCGGCCGAAGATCCTGGGGACCATTCCGTCCCGTGCCATGGAGAGCAGGATGCGGGTCTGGCCGTAGAGGACCGTCAGCACGATGCTGGCGATGGCCAGCACGGCGCCGACGGCGAACACCAGTGCAATCCAGGGCTGTCCGGTCGTCTCTTCCAGGATCTTCACGAGGGCGGCTTCGGTGCCGTCGAACCAGCCCCACGGGCGCGCACCGATCGCTGCGATGGCGACAAGCACGTAGATGGTGGTGACGATCAGCATCGAGAGCAGGATGGCCCGGGGCAGGTCGCGCTTCGGATCGCGGGCTTCCTCGCCTGCTGTGGAGGCTGCGTCGAATCCGATGTAGGAGAAGAACACCCGGGAGGCGGCCGCCGAGACGCCGGCTGCGCCCATCGGCATCAGCGGCTCGAAGTGTGCGGCGTTGAAGGCGGTGAAGGCCACGGCGCAGAAGAACACCAGGATGCCGACCTTGACCAGCACGATGGCGGTGTTAATCCCGGCGCTTTCCTTGGCGCCGCGGACCAGCAGCGCCATGGCCAGGACCACGATCACGATTGCCGGCGCGTTCAGCACGCCGCCGTCTCCGGGGGGCTGCGATATGGCGTCCGGGAGCTCCAGTCCGAAGACGGCCAGGGCTTCGTTGACGTACTGGCCGGCGCCGACGGCGACGGCGGCCACCGACACTGCATATTCCAGCACCAGGCACCAGCCGCAGATCCAGGCCATGCCTTCGCCCATGGTCGCGTACGTGTAGGAGTAGCTCGATCCTGCCGCGGGCACCAGCCCGGCCATTTCGGCGTAGGACACAGCGGAGAGCAGCGCGGCGAGGCCGGCGATCGCGAAGGAGATCCAGATGGCCGGTCCGGCCAGCGGCACGGATTCGCCGAGGATCACGAGGATGCCGGTGCCGAGGGTGGCGCCCACACTGATCATCGTCAGTTGCAGCACACCGAAGCTGCGGACCAGCCGCGTGCCGCCGTGGCCCGTTTCGGCTTCGCTGACGAGCTGTCCGATCGGCTTGCGGCGAAGCAGTTGCGCCGCCAGTCCGGGACGTTCCGTGGTGGCCGGTGGCCGTTCCCCAATAAGCGTTGGCACAGTCATCGTTGACGTCCGTTCTTCAGTAGTGGTCATTTCCCCGCGTCCAGCCTAGGCGTGTGAGCCAGCTCTCATGGTTGTGCAAAATGACCTATAGTCTTCAGCCATGAGACTTAATGCACTGAGGCCACCGGTTCTGGATTCCTGTGGCAGCCATGGCTGCTGACGACGCGGAACGGCTGGGGTTCGTCACCCTGGCGCAGTTCCTGCGCCAGCTGCCGCCGGAACTGTCCGTCCTCCACGACGGCGGCAACGGGGCTGAGCGGCTGCGCTGGGTGGAGCCGAGCGAACTGGAGGATCCAACCCCGTACCTGCTCGACGGCGAGTTCCTACTCACGGCCGGCCTCCCGTTCCTGGGCGCGGGCGGGCACGGGGAGTTCGTGGACGCCTACGTGCAGCGGCTCGTCGCAGCGCGCGTCTCCGCACTGGGCTTCGGGCTGGAACCCTACTTCGACGCAGTGCCGGAATCCGTGGTCCTGGCGTGCCGGCGGCACAACCTGACCCTCGTGGCCGTCCCGAAGACCGTTCCCTTCGCCGCCGTCGGCCTTGCGTTCTCCCAACTGCTGGAATCGGACAATGCCACGACATTCCGGCAACTCGCGGACACGAACAGGCAGCTGATGCGCGCAGTGCTGTCAGCACGGCCGGAACACGAACTCCTGGCCGCCCTCGCGCAGCGGGTTCCGGTCTGGGCGGTGCTCGTGGGCGCCGACGGACGGCTGCGTGCCCGCGGAAGCGCCGGCGTCCCGGGGGAACACGCAACGCCGGGCGTGGACCTGGCAACGCTGCAGCCACTGCTGGCCAGGCTCCTGTCGGGCAGCGGTCCCCGCGTGGAGATGGACTCGTTCAGCACGGCAGGTTCGGCACTGGTTTTCGGCTATCCCCTGCGCAGCACCCGGGACGCCAACCTCGGTGCCCTGATCCTTGGGACCGATGCCCCGCTGACCCCGGCACAGAACAGTGTCGTCTCCACCGCTGTCGGGCTGCTGGAACTGCTGGTGCGGCAGCGTACCAGCGGTTCACTGGCGCCCAGCCAGCTCGCCACCGCACTGTTGCTGCATCCGGAAAGCCTGGTGTCGGGGGGCACGCGTCATCTCAACGGGCTCAAGGACCTGCTGGCGCAGAGCGTTTCCTCCACCCGGTCGGGGCAGCTGCGCGTGCTCCTGGGCATCCGCCCGGACGCTGCCTGGACCCCAG
>NZ_AUPJ01000153.1 GCF_000427315.1 Arthrobacter sp. TB 26 | reverse complement strand
GCTGGCCGCTCCTCTGGCCCTCAGCGGAGCGGTCGAAGCCTCGACGGTCGCCGTCGTGGTGCTGCTCCAGCTCGCGCTCGTGGAACCCTATGCGGCCATCACGACGGCGGTCCGCCAATACCCGGCGCTGCGGGCCGTCCTTGAACGCATCGGCGAAGCGGGCGTCCTGGACGACGATAAGGACGGTCCTTCCGGCGGGCTTGTCCCCGTGGCCGGCAGGACCGGAGGCAAGCCCGGGATCGAACTCCGGAACCTCGCCGCCGCCTGGCCCGGCGGCCCCCCGGTCTTCACCGGGCTTACCGCCACTGCCGAACCCGGGCGCTGGCTCGCCGTCACCGGGGCCTCGGGCTCCGGAAAGTCCACCCTGCTCGCCGTCGTCCTCGGCTTCCTCCCGGCCGCAAGCGGCCACATCCTGCTGGGCGGGCGCGCGGCCTGGTGCCCGCAGGAGGCGCACCTCTTCGACTCGACGATCCGCGGCAACCTGCTGCTGGGAGTTCCGGAGGGCCAGCGCGGGGATGAACCGGAGGCGCGGTTGCAGGACGCCCTGGCCGCCGTGGGCCTCGGGCCGCTGATCGGGCGGCTGGACCACGGCCTGGACACCCGGATCGGACCCGGCGGGGCCTTCCTCAGCGGAGGCGAACGGCAGCGCCTCGCCGTGGCCCGCACCCTCCTGACCGGAGCCGACGTGATCCTGCTGGACGAACCCACCGCGCACCTGGACGCGGAGTCCGGCAGGGCGATGCTGGCCGAGCTCCGGCGGGGCCTGCGTGAGCGCACGGTGGTCCTCGTGACGCACAATCCGGAGGACATCGCCGCGGACGACACCCGCCTGGACCTGGACCGCGCGGCGGCCAGCCAGGCAGCGCTTTTCCCGGAGTCAACGCCGTTGCTGGCGCGGGGGTAGGCCGGACGTTAGCCTGTTGCCATGAACGGACACGCCGACGCCCTGGCCAGCCTGGACCCCCGCTTTCAGTGGCGNGGCGGGCCGCCGGGACTGCGGACCTGGACGGCTGGGCGGCGCTGATCGCCCGGACGGCCGCCGTCGAACGGCCTGTCTGGTTCGAGCGCCGCGCCGACCTGGAACAGGTCCTCGAATCACAGAAGAACCCGGCCGCCGCGAACACCATCCTCGGCTTCGACGCGCAGGGCGTGGCCAGGGCTTATGGCCGCATCACCAAGAACCCGGACGGGGAGAAGGCGATCGGGTACGGCTGCGTCGATCCCGGCTGGCAGGGGACCGGGATCGGCACCGGGCTGCTGGACTGGATGGAGGCGAGGACCCGGCAGCGGTTCGCCGAGGATTCCGAGCACGGCGCCACCCCCAGGCTGCGGCTCCATATGGAACAGCAGCACACGCACCAGGCGGCGCTGTTCGCGGACGCCGGCTACCGGATCGTGCGCTTCTACAACGAGATGCACCGGCCGCTCCAGGACGGCCTCCCCGCAGTGGTGCTGGACGACGGCCTTGACCTCGTGGGCTTCGGGCCCGGGTTGCACGAACCCGTGCGGCTGGCCCACAACGACGCCTTCCGGGACCACTGGGGCAGCGAGCCCCGGGACGAGGAAGCCTGGGGCTTCGTCGTCAGCGATCCTTTGGCCCGGCCGGACCTGAGCGCCGTGGTTGTGGAGCAGTCCAGCGGGAGGGTCGCCGGATACCAGCTTGCCAGCCATGACCCGGTCAGCGCAGAGGTGCGGGGCTACAAAGAGGGGTACACGGACCTGCTGGGCGTGCGGCGGGAGTTCCGCGGCCGTGGGGTGGCACAGGCCCTCCTGGCTGACGCGATGCGCCGCTTCGCCGCGGCCGGGATGGACACGGCCTCACTCGACGTCGACTCGGAGAACCCCACCGGCGCCCTGGCCCTCTACGCCAAGATGGGCTACGTCGCCGTCAACAGCAGCATGGCCTGGGACAAGGAACTGTAGCCAGCCGTCCACGCGCTATCCGTCCACGCGCTATCCGTCCACGCGCTATCCGTCCACGCGCTATCCGTCCACGTCGTGGAGGTGATGGACGACGTCGTGCAGGAAATACTGTGAGAACGTCAGGACGGTGAACTCCGAGCCGTTGCTTCGGGTTCCCTTGCGGCCCCACTGGTCTGCCGGGACCCGGCCGAAGGAAGCGGCGATCTGCTCACCCTCAGTGGTGAGTTCCGCGCTGACCTCGGCCGGGTCGGCGTTGGCATAGTCCTTCTCGATCGCGGTGAGGTCCTGATCCCAGTCCGCGAACCGGGCGTCCTCCTCGCGGAGCATGAGGTCCAGCCGGTGGTCGAACAGGCTGAAGACGTCCCGGACATGGCAGGCGTACTCCAGCACCGACCACGTGTTTTCGTCCGGGCGTTCCGCCACGTCTGGACGCCGCAGTGCCGCACGCCAGCGGGGGAGCATGCTGGCCAACTTTCCGGGCGCGGTGGCAGGGGTGCATGCTGCGACGTCGAAACCGCATTCCGGACAGGGGCGCGACAGCACCCAGGTCCAGTCCTTGTTGTCCGCGATGATAGGCATGCGAGCAGTCTAAGGGTATTCCGGCGGAGTCGGGCGGGGGAGGAGGATCGACGGGAGGCTACGCCGTCGGACAAGGGCCATTGCCTTCCGCACAGCTAAACCGCTGGGGACACCGCAACGTCCCGTTGCCTCCTGGGGCCTGTCGCCTTGCGGTTCAATCCAAACGGAGACTATGACTCCCGCAAGTGGAACCTGAAGGATATGGCCTTCGGTTCCAGCCGTGGGCCTAGCATCCATAAGGGTGTGCACCCTCGGGCGGGGCACGACCTGGAGCGTGCCGAGTTCGCCGCAATTCAGGACCTAAACCTATGTCCGTTTGCCCGAAAATCCCTTATCAAACACTCTGGTCTGCAGAGCTCGCCCTTTCGACGGTACAAAGAAAGTCATGGGCGCGGGGACGTAAGCCGCCCACGGGGGTCTATTTCTGCAGCCCATGCCGCCGGTGGCACCTCACCTCGACGTCGAAGTCGAAGATTCCTCAGTGGGCTCGACACCGTTGTTTCGCATAATCCCGAGCCCGAAGGTGGGTCCACCGCGGCTGTTCACCACGAATGGCCGCAATGACGAGCCTTATGGCGG
>NZ_AUPJ01000152.1:4185-14222 GCF_000427315.1 Arthrobacter sp. TB 26 | reverse complement strand
CCCCCGGCCCCAGGCCCCAGCTAACCTAGGCTTCCGTCCCCGGTGCCGGCTCCCAGGACATGCTCGGACCAATCGCATCGATGGCCTGGGAGAGCGGAATGCCGGACCCGTCGCGGCGGCCGTGTTCCCCGGGAAGGGAACGGGCCACCCCGGCCAGCGAGGAAGCTTTTGCCGGGCCGTGGCCTGCCCAGGCGAGCAGCAGGGTGTCTTCACCCTTCAGGAATCGGTGTGCCCGGACCCCGGCCGTGGCGCGGCCCTTCGCGGGGTATTCGGAGAGGGCGGTGACCTTGGCGGCCCCCGGAGCGGTGCCCGGGAGCGCCCCCTCCGTGCCCGCGATGGTCACGACGACGGCGGCGCTGTCGTCCGGGCTCGCGGCGCCGAAGAACATGACCCGGTCCCCGGCGGCCAGCTTGATCCCGGCCATGCCGCCGGCGGTCCGGCCCTGCGGACGGACGGCCGAGGCGGCGAAGCGCAGCAACTGGGACTGACGGGTCACAAAGACGAGGTCGACGTCGTCGGACCCGGCGGGGGCCACGCCCACCACGGTGTCCTTGTCCTTGAGCGCGATGACCTCCCAGTCCTCGCGGTTCAGCGGGTAATCGGGCTGGACGCGCTTGACCACGCCCTGGGCTGTGCCGACCGCGAGCACCTCATCCAGCGGCGCGAATGCCACCAGCGATTCGCCCTTGAGCAGCGTGATGAAGTCCTTGGCCGGCACCCCGCCTGCCATGTTCGGGGTCCCCGAGGTCGGCGGCAGCACGGGCATGTCCATCACCTGGAGCCGGAGCATGCGGCCCTGCGACGTGACGGCGGCAATCTCGCCGCGCGCAGACGTTTTCAGCACGGAGGTGAACACATCGTGCCGGGTCCGCGGGCCGGACTCGGCGAGGCTGTCCTGGTTGGCGGTGCGCGCGATCTGGCCGGATGCGGTCAGGATCGCCCAGCAGGGATCGTCCGCGATCTCCAGGGCCAGGGGCGCGGCCTTGCCCTTGGCGCCCGGTGCGGCGGCCAGGGCGGCGGCGACGGTGGGGGAGACGGCCTCGGATTCGAGCAGCACGGTCCGGCGCGGGGTGCCGTACTTCTCGGCGATTTCGGCCAGTTCGGAGGACACGAGGGCGCGGAGCCGTTCGCTCGAGCCGAGGATGGCTTCGAGCTCGGCAATCTCGCGGCGCAGCTCGTCCTGTTCCTTCTCAAGTTCAATCCGCGAGTACTTGGTCAGCTGCCGGAGCCGGAGCTCCAGGATGTAGTTGGCCTGGATCTCGGAGAGGTCGTAGATGGACATCAGCCGGGTCCTGGCCGCCGCCGCCTCGTCCGAGGAACGGATGATCTGGATGACCTCGTCGATGTCCACAATCGCGATCAGGAGTCCCTCAACGAGGTGCAGGCGGTCCTTCTTCTTGCCGAGGCGGAAGGCGGTGCGGCGCCGCACGACGTTGATGCGGTGCTCCACGTAGACGGAGAGCAGCTGCAGCAGCCCGAGGGTCTGCGGCTGGCCGTCGACGAGCGTGACGTTGTTGATGCCGAAGGAATCCTCCATCGGCGAGTAGCGGTACAGCTGCTGGAGCACGGCGTTCGGGTTGAAGCCGTTCTTCAGCTCGATCACCAGGCGCAGGCCGTGCTTGCGGTCCGTAAGGTCCACGATGTCGCTGATGCCGGTGAGCTTCTTGCCGTTGACGGCGTCCTTGATCTTCTCGATCACCTTTTCCGGTCCCACCATGTACGGCAGTTCCGTGACCACCAGCCCGGTGCGGCGGGCCGAGAGCTGCTCGATCTCCACTTTGGCGCGGGTCTTGAAGGAGCCGCGGCCGGTCGCGTACGCGTCGCGGATGCCGTCCAGACCCACGATCCGGCCGCCGGTGGGCAGGTCCGGGCCCGGGACGAACTTCATGATGTCCTCGAGTGTGGCGTCCGGGTGCTCGATCAGGTGCCGGGCGGCGGCGATCACTTCCACCAGGTTGTGCGGGGCCATGTTCGTGGCCATGCCGACGGCGATGCCGGTGGCGCCGTTGACGAGCAGGTTCGGGAACGCCGCGGGCAGCACGTCCGGCTGGGTCAGCTGGTTGTCATAGTTGGGGACGAAGTCGACGACGTCCTCGTCGAGGTGGTCTGTCAACGTGAGGGCGGCCGCTGCCAGTCGGGCCTCGGTGTACCGCGGAGCTGCCGGGCCGTCGTCGAGCGAGCCGAAGTTGCCGTGACCGTCGATCAGGGGCAGCCGCAGCGAGAAGTCCTGCGCCATCCGCACCATGGCGTCGTAGATCGCGGTGTCGCCGTGCGGGTGCAGCTTGCCCATGACCTCGCCCACCACGCGGGCGCTCTTGACGTGGCCGCGGTCCGGCCGGAGGCCCATCTCGCTCATCATGTACAGGATGCGCCGCTGCACCGGTTTCAGGCCGTCCCGGGCGTCCGGAAGGGCCCGCGAGTAAATCACCGAATAGGCGTACTCGAGGAACGATCCTTCCATCTCCGACGTGACGTCGATGTCGACGATATTTTCTACGAAATCCTGGCTGGCTTCCCCTGCCGGGGACGGGGTTTGGCGGCGGGCCATGAGGCTGGTGGGTCCTTCTGAGCGGTGCTGAACGAAAGCTGAGTAAGTTTGTGACTAGGCTAAGCCTATGGTGGATCAGCCCGCGGACGGCGTATATCCGGAATATTGGGAAGCTGATGTTGTCCTGCGCGACGGGGGGACGGCCCATCTGCGCCCGATCCACCCCTCCGACGCGGACGCCGTCCAAGCCTTCCACGTCGGGCAGTCGCAGAAGTCCATCTACATGCGCTTCTTCGCGTTCAAGTCCAAACTCTCCGCCAAGGAACTCAAACGGTTCACCGAGGTGGACTACAAGGACCGGGTGGCCCTCGTGATCACCATCGGCGGGGAGATCATGGGCATCGGCCGCTACGACCGGCTCGATGATCCCGAGGAAGCGGAAGTCGCGTTCAATATCTCCGACGCGCATCAGGGCCGCGGCATCGGGTCCATCCTGCTTGAACACCTCGCCGCCGCCGCCCGGGAGAACGGGATCCGGAAATTCAGTGCCGAGGTGCTCCCGGAAAACCGGAAAATGCTCATGGTCTTCTCCGACGCCGGCTACGACGTCAAGCGCCACTTCGACGACGGTGTGGTCAGCCTCGAATTCAATATCGACCCCACGGACAAGTCCCGCGCCGTGATGGAATCCCGCGAACACCGGGCCGAGGCCCGCAGTATCCAGGAACTGCTCGCCCCGTCCTCGGTCGCCGTGATCGGCGCCAGCCGCAAATGGGGCACCGTGGGCTACCAGCTGCTGGAGCACATCATCGAAGGTGGCTTCACCGGCCCGGTCTACGCGATCAACCCGGAAGCCTTCGAGCTCGCCGGCATGCTCTCCTTCGCGCGGCTCTCCGAGGTGCCCGGCCCCGTCAAGCTCGCCATCATCGCCGTCCCGTACGCCGAGGTCCCCAAGGTCGTCCAGGAATGCGGCGCCGCCGGGGTCAAGGGGATCGTGGTGGCCACGGCCGGGTACGTGGACGACGGCGAACGCGGCCTCGCCCGGCAGCGTGAACTCGTCCGGCAGGCCCGCGCCAACGGCATGCGCGTGATCGGCCCCGCCTCGCTGGGCATCATGAACACCAACCCTGCCGTGTCCCTCAACGCCTCGATGGCGCCCGCGCTGGCCCGCCGCGGCGGCCTGGGCCTGTTCAGCCAGTCGGCGGCGATCGGTGTCTCCCTCTACGCCGCCTCCAGCCGGCGCCGGGTCGGGATCTCCACCTTCCTCTCGGGCGGCAACCGCGCCGACGTCTCCGGCAACGACATGATGCAGTTCTGGGAGGACGACGCCGACACGACCGCCGTCGGGCTCTACCTGGAATCGATCGGCAACCCGCGCAAGTTTTCCCGGCTGGCCCGGCGCCTGGCCCGGACCAAACCCGTCATCGTGGCGAAATCCGACGCCATGGGCCTGGGGCTGCCTCCCGGCCACGCCGTCCGCACCACCCAGGCCCCGCCGGAGGCCCTCGACGCGATGATGCGCCAGGCCGGCGTGATCCGCGTCGAAACCATCGAACAACTCATGGACGTCGCCCAGATCGTCTCAAGCCAGCCCCTGCCGAAGGGGCCGGGGATCGCCGTTTTCAGCAACTCCCGGGCGCTCGGGAAGGTCGTCGCGGACAGCGCGGCGGCGCAGGGACTGGGTGTGGAACGCATCGTTACCGACGTCGACCTCGACGCCGGAATGTCCGTGGCACTTCCCGCGTTGCGGCACAGCCTGCAGGAAGTCCTCACAGCGGACACCGTCCACGCCGTTGTGGTCGCGCTGCTGCCGGCCCATGGCCTCACCGTGGAGAAGATCGCCGGGGTGCTGGCCGAATGTTCGGTGGCGGCGGGCAAACCTGTGGTCGCGGCGTTCAGCGGGCTCCTGGACCCGTCCATCTACGTGGAGGGGATGGTGGGCGACGAAGCGGGGGCCACGGTGGTTCCCTGCTACTCCAACCCCGGCGCGGCGGTCGCGGCGCTTGGTGCCGTGGTCCGCTACGCCCAGTGGCTGGACCGGGACCAGGGACTGTTCGTGGAACCCGAGGGCTGCGACCCCGACGGCACCCACGACGAGCTGGAACGCCTGCTGGACAAGGTCGGCGGCGAGCAACTGGTCCGGCTGGACCCGGACACGGCCGCGGGCCTGCTGGGCCGCTACGGCATCCGGGTGGTCCCGTCCGTTGGCTTCGAAACGGCCGACCAGGCCGTCGCGGCCGCGGACCGGCTCGGCTGGCCGGTGGCCTTGAAGACCACGGACCCCGCGCTGCGGCACCGCCTCGACCTCGGCGGGGTGCGCCTGGACATCCAGGACGCGGACTCGCTGCGCCGCAACGTCCTGGAAATGCGCAAGTCGCTGGAACGCTACGGATCGCCTTCGCTGGAGGTGCAGACCATGGCCCCAGTCGGGCAGGCCTGCACGTTCCGCGCCATCGAGGATCCGCTGCTGGGCCCGGTGGTCTCCTTCGGCCTGGCCGGGGACGCCGTGAACCTGCTGGACGACTGGGCCCACCGGGTCCCGCCGCTGTCCGGCTCCGACCTGCATGACTTCATCCGGGCCCCCCGTGCCTCGCGGAAGCTCTTCGGCTACCAGGGGCTGCCGGCCGTGGACGCCCGGGCCCTCGAGGACCTTGCCGCCCGCCTGACCCGGCTCAAGGACAACCACCCGGAAATCGCCCTCGTCGACTTCAACCCCGTGCTCGCCGGGCCGGAGGGGGCCGCCATCCTCGCGGCCGACGTCCGGATCGCCAACGCCGCGCAGCGCACCGACAGCGCCCGCCGCGCCATGCGCAGCTGAGGCCCCCGGAGGGAGCAACCAGGGAGCAGCCGGGGAACAGCCGGGAAGCAGCCGGGGAACGGCAGGGACCCGGGGAGCATCGGGGGCACCCCGCAGGCAGCAACGGTTAGCATGTCCCCAGCCGATCTGTGAAAATGGAGACCATGAGCTTTCAGTCTCCGACACCCAAGCACCAGACGGCCGTCTCCGGGCGCCCGGGCGCGCACCACCACGGCCTGCATGACCACAGTGCGCAGGGTCAAAGCCTGGAAGGGGCCCTCCAGCAGGCCGGTTTCTACCCGCCGCTCGTGGCCGACGTCGTCGCGGACGCCCTCGACGGGCGCGACTGCGTAGCCCACCTGGTGCACCTTGAGACGCACTTCGACCGCGCCGAGGTCCGCCGCCACATCACGGTGCTGGTCCTGACCGAGGACATGCTGGTCATCACCCACGTGGATGACCAGCAGCTCGACGACGCCGGCGAGCAGATCGTCGCGCAGGTCTCCACCGAATCCGTGCCGGTGACGCAGATCCGCTCCGTGGTGCTCAGCTACGTGTACGCGCAGCCCCAGGATTACAAACCGTCGGATCCGGTCCGCGAACTGACCCTGTCCATCGCCTGGTCCGGCGGCCAGCGCCTCGATATGGGCCCGGCGAGCTGCGGCGACCCGCAGTGCGAGGCCGACCACGGTTACAGCGGCACCATCGCCCAGGAGGACATAGTGCTCCGGATCAGCGCCGAGGCCGACGGCCTGCAGGCCGTCCAGGACGCCAAGCTGTTCGCCCGCGCCCTCCGCGCGGTGAATACCGGCTCCTCCTCCCCGGCGCCGCACACCGGCCCAGGGCTTCCGCCGCGCCCGCGGATGGGTGTCTTCGGAAGCCGCGTCAGCCGCGGCCACCAGCGCTGAGATGGCGCCGGTCCGCGTGCCCCAGCCCCTGTCCTCCGCTCAGATCCTTCCCCAGAACCTGCCGGCAGCACCGGCCTTCGGTGACCGCTCCATCGCCGAGGTGCTCACGAGCGCCGCTGCCAGCGTGGGGGTGCCGGGCTTCGAGAACCGCCTCAAGCTCCCCGCGGCCAAGCGCATCTGCGTCGTCCTCGCCGACGGGCTGGGCCGCAACCTGCTCAAGCAGAAGTCGGCGCACACGCCGTTCCTGCGCGCTGTGATGCAGTCCGGCCAGGGCCAGGTGCCCGTCTCCCTGGATTCGGCATTTCCGTCCACCACTGCAGCGTCCCTGGCCAGCTTCGGCACCGGTCTCGCGGCCGGGCAGCACGGCATGGTGGGCTACGACGTGCTTGACCCGGACCAGGACCGGGTGGTCAATATGCTGGGCGGCTGGGACGCCGGCGTCGATCCGGAGCGGTGGCAGCCCTTCCCGACCGTCTTCGAGCGGGCCGCGCAGCATGTTGAGGTCACCACCGTCAGCCTGCCGCAGTTCAGCGACTCCGCCATGACCCGGGCCGCGCTCAGGGGTGGCCAATACGTCACAGCCACCACCTCGCATGCCAGGACCGCGGCCGCCGCGGAGGCGATGGCCGGTGCCGGACGGTCTCTTATGTACTTCTACGTCAACGAACTGGACAAGGCCGGGCACCGCCACGGCTGCCAGTCACCGCAGTGGGAGCACCAGCTCGAGGAACTCGACGCCACCGTTAAGCGGCTCAGCTCCACCCTGCCGGCAGGCACCACCATCCTGCTCACGGCGGACCACGGCATGCTCGACGTGCCGCAATCCCAGCGGATTGACTATTCCGCGGACCCTGCCCTCGTGGCCGGGGTCCGTCATACGGCGGGTGAGCCGCGAATGGTCCACCTGTACCTGGAGGAGCCGGACGGCGACGCCGGGCGGGTGCAGCTGCTGGAAGCCTGGCGGGCACGCTTCGGCGACCGGATTTGGGCGTTCACCCGGGAGGAAGCCATCGCGGCGGGGCTCTTCGGCGAGGTCCGGGCTGAGGTCGGCCCGCGGATCGGTGACGTGATGATCGCGGCCAGGGACGCCGTGGCCTTCTATGACACCAGGCGGGTCCGGCCGACAGCCCTCGACGTGGTGGGCCAGCACGGCTCGCTGACGAAAGCCGAACGCGAAGTCCCGCTGCTGTGTTTCCAGGCCGACGGAAAAAGGGCCCCTCGCGCCTGACTGCGCGTGAAGGGCCCTGAAGCGCGGGAGACCCCGGACTCCCGGACGTCAGCTAGTCCCCGCGGGCTCCGAAAACGATTTCGTCCCAGCTCGGAATGCTGGAGCGCTTTGGCTTCGCGGGCTGGCGCTCCGGCTGCTCCGCCTCGCGGTCATCCCGGGCCACCGCCGGTGGTTCACGGTGCTGGCGCCGTGACGTTCCGCCGCCGAGGAGCTCGTCGAGCCCCGGACTGGACGCCGGCCCCGGCTTGGCGACGGGCCGCAACTGCGACGCCACGATGGTGATTTCCCGGGTTTCGGTACTGACGCCGTCATGCAGTTTCAGGGCGTCATCCGGTTCCTCCTGCTGACGGGGAGCCAGGGTGAGCCTGGACATGATCGAGGGCCGGCCGTCGCGGCGGCGTTCCCAGGGATCGGCGGCAGGCCGGGGTTCCGGCTCCGGTGCCTCGGTTACCTCAGGCTCCGGGGTCCCGGCTCCGGAATCGGCGGGTTCCGGCTCGGCCGGTACCTCCGCGAGGACTTCGGAGGGACGCGGGTGGGCCGCCGGGACGCCGTTGGTCAGGAGCTTGGCGAGGGCGTCGTCGGCGTCCTCGTCCACACCGAGGCGCTGCCCGCGCCGGGAGCGCAGCATGTCGAGCAACCCGTCGGCTTCCTGTTCCTGCTGCAACTTCAGCTGCTGGACGACCTGGAGCTGGGCGGTGGCGGTGCGCGCCGCAGCGTCGGCGTCGGTTTCGAAATCAAACGGCCGGTCGGAGACGGCGGTGAGCCGGCGGGCCGGGACGGGACCGTCGAGGGGTTCGAGTTCGCTGAGCTGCTGCGCCCAGCGGTTCGCATTCTGCAGAGATTTCCGGGCCGGGCTGAACGTCCACATGGCCGGCGGTTCCTCGCCGATGCCCACCGGGCCGCCGGGCTTCGCCTCGAAGCGCGCCACCACGTTCCAGCTGCCGTCCGGGCGCCGCCACGAGTCCCATTCCACGGTGGAGGCTTCGATGCCGTGGGCGCTGAGCCGGTGGGACACCATGTCGCCGAGCGACGCCGGGTGGTCGCCAAACACGGAACGGTAGACGTCGTGGCCGGGAGCGGGGGCGGCAACTTCCACCTTGCGGGCCTGCTGGGCGACGTGCTCGCGCTCGGCGAGTACCGGACCCTCGTAGCGCTGGACTTTCGCGAGCGGAATTCCGGAAAGCTCCGCAACCTCTTCCGCCGTCGAGCCGCTGCGGATCCGCGCCTGAATATCGCGCGGAGACATGGCAATGGGCGCGGCCACTGCGCCGGAGGCGGCCTTGGCCGACGTCCGGCTGACTGCCACCCGAAGTGCTTCATCGATTGGCAGCTGGAACATCTCGCCGCCGGTGCCGCTCAACAGGAGATGCTCCCCGTCGTCGTGGACGCCTACAAGCCGTAGATCCTGCATACAAATCCTCCACCCTGGCATTACTAACAATCGAAACTCTGCCACCGATGCCAGCCAATTCGGGTGAGGACGGAGGGCGCGCCGTCATTTTCCGGGAATTTCCGCCACTTTTCTGCCCGTCCCGGGGACGGGTGCCGCCCCGGTCCGGGACGCCGCGGCCGGAGCCCGGCGCCGCGGACCAGAGGCCTCTGGTTTTCACCGGGGGCTTAAGCAAAAATGACCCGACATCGGGCACAAAAACCGGGTGTCCGGCGTTGACATCGACAGAACCGCTCCCGGGGTCCCAGGGCAACCGCCGCTGGGGTTTGCTGGGCCAGGCGATCCAACCGAACAACTGCGGAGTGTGAGCAAGAAATAATGGCGACAGACTACGATGCGCCGCGCAAGACCGAGGAGGACCTCAGTGAGGACTCCCTTGAGGCGCTGAAGGCGCGGCGTACGGAGAAGCCTTCCGCGGTGGTCGATGAAGACGAAACGGACCTCGCGGAAGGCTACGAACTCCCCGGCGCGGACTTGTCCGGGGAGGAACTGCTGGTCCGGGTCCTGCCGGCCCAGGCCGACGAATTCACCTGTGCCTCCTGTTTCCTTGTCCGCCACCGATCGCAGATCGCGCGCGAAAAGGATGGCCTCAAGTACTGCAAGGACTGCGAGGGCTAGGACTTCAACGCGGCGAGCAACTCGTCCGGGTGGCGGGTGGACGTCAGCCAGTACGGAGTGCGGTCGGAGGGATCGGTGATCTCGAGGCGGACTACGGGATCGATCCATCCGCGGATGCACAGGAAGGCCAGACCGTTGAGGCGGGTGCCGCGTTCGGCCGTCGCCTCCTTGCCGCGGAAAGCGGATGCGGTGCCCACAAAGCGGCGTTCGATGGTGGCCCTGCCGACGCGCAATGTGGAGCCGGTGACCGTGATGGCGGGGGTCGAGAGGACCAAGAGCACGGAGATGATCGCGAACAGGACCACGGCCGCTGTGAGCCCTGCCGTCATGCTGATCGGGGCGAACACGAGGATCCCGGCGCCCGACAGTCCCGCCGACACCAGCCAGATCCAGAAGTTCGGCCAGAGCTTCTCGTTGTACACAACGGTGGCGTCGCTGGGGGTGCTGTGGGGGGCAGGCAGGGCTGCACTGGATTCGGGCATAAGCCCAGCTTTCCACTTTTCCCGGGGTATTTCACCTTGGCGGCAGCAGCGGGCGGGGGCTTCCCC
>NZ_AUPJ01000152.1:3482-4178 GCF_000427315.1 Arthrobacter sp. TB 26 | reverse complement strand
CCGGCCGCGGCTAGGCCGATCTTCCCCGCGGGCGTTAGAGTGAGGGACTGTGACTGAAGAAACGACTGCAGTGGACGCCGCCGAAGCAACGCCGGCAGGCATGCCGGAAGCGCAGCAAGCGGCAGAGTACGGAACCCCCACCCTCACGGTTAAGCTGAAGATGCTCGACGACGGCCTGGAACCGCCGTCGTATGCGCACCCCGGCGACGCCGGAGCTGACCTGCGCGCCCGCGAGGATGTTGTGCTGGCACCGGGGGAGCGCCGGCTGGTCCCCACCGGCGTTTCCATTGCCCTCCCCGACGGATTTGTGGCGCTGATCCACCCGCGGTCCGGGCTCGCGACCAAGCACGGACTCACCGTGGTGAACGCACCCGGAACCGTCGACGCCGGCTACCGCGGAGAAATTGCGGTGACGCTGTTGAATACAGATCGCCACCATGCGATTGAACTCAAACGCGGCGATAGAATTGCACAAATGGTTATTCAGCGCGTGGAGTACGCCCGGTTCCTGCCGGTCCAGGACCTCGGCGGTTCGGTTCGCGGCGGCGGAGGCTTCGGATCCACCGGCGGTTTCGGCGTGCCGGTCTGACCGGAAACCTGCGGTACCCGCAGTATTTACCAGGGACTTATGAACAGGACCCGTTTGCAGGACGAAGCAGCCGACTGCATGAAACAGCATGAGACGGCAGCCGCCCC
>NZ_AUPJ01000152.1:0-3472 GCF_000427315.1 Arthrobacter sp. TB 26 | reverse complement strand
GGCGCGACGGCACAGGATCACAACTAAGGAGACGACCCCATGGTTTTTGGGCGTGGCAGGAAAGCCAAGCAGGAACAGCTGACAGACCCCGGGGACACCCGGGAGGCAGTTGCTGACGCTTCCGCCGGGGATTCGGCCGGGACTGCCCCCGTTGCCCCCGTTCGCGGCGCGACGGGTCCCTTTGACGTCTCGGAAATCGAGGACCAGGACGGCTACGTGGACCTCGGCGCCCTCCTGATCGCTCCCGCGGAAGGCCTCCAGCTCCGGCTCGAGGTCGAGGAAGCCACCCAGCGCGTCGTCGCCGTCACCATGGACCTCAACGGCTCAAGCCTCCAGCTCCAGGCTTTTGCTGCCCCCCGCTCCGAAGGACTGTGGGACGAAATCCGGGAGCAGATCGGCCAGTCCGTGGGCAGCCAGGGCGGCCAGGTCGAGGAGGTCCAGGGCGGTTTCGGCCCCGAACTGCTCGCCAAGCTCCCGGCCAGCGGCGCTGACGGAAGCCATGGCTACCGGGTCGCCCGGTTCATCGGCGTCGACGGTCCGCGCTGGTTCCTCCGCGGTGTGTTCGGCGGCGAAGCCGCAGTGGACCGCGATGCGGCCGCCGGGCTTGAAGAGCTGTTCCGCCAGCTCGTGGTGGTGCGTGGCGAAAGCCCTATGCCGCCGCGCGACCTGCTGCAGCTCCGCCTGCCCAAGGACAACGCCGTGCCCGCGCCGCAGTCCGCCCCGGACCTTGAGCAGCCGGAACGTGGACCGGAGATTACCCAGATTGGCTGATGCCGCCCGCCAGGAACCGGCCGCCTCCATCTCCGTGAGGGGGTTGCCGGACCGCGGCCGCGTGTTGTGCCATGGCTACATCGAGTCGGTCACCTACGCGCCGGCAAGCCACGTCGCTGCCTTCACCGCGATCGTTGTCGACCATGATCCGCCACCGGCCAGGAAGAGCGTGGCCACGGCACTTCCCGCCGGATCCGACACGCCCGCCGCCAAGCCCGTCGCCGGGGCTCGGCGCCAGCGGCCCTCCGTCCCGAAGGACCGGCTCCGGGTGGTCTGGCTCGGACGCCGCCGCATTCCCGGGGTCGACGCCGGCACGGAACTCCGGCTGCAGGGCATGGTCACCGTGCGCGACGGCCTGCCCACCATGTTCAATCCCCGCTACGAAATACTCTCGCGCCAGGAGGAGCAATGACCGTGCCCGAGAAGCCCGAGACTGCCGCAGTCCAGCCGGCAGTGGTTCAGCCGGCAACTGTCCAGCCAACGGCGGCGCAGTTGGCGGAGGGCTATGCGGCCAAGGCCGGACTGCACCGTTCCAGCAACGGCAACATCGACGTGCTCAAGAGCGCCGGCGGGATCCAGGGCATTGCCGAGAGCATCCTCCCCGGCCTGGTCTTCCTGGTCGCTTTTACGATCACCCGCGAACTGCCCCTTGCCCTGGTCTCGTCACTGGCCGTGGCCGCGGCGTTCACCGTCGCCCGGCTGGTCCAGCGCAAACCGCTGACCCAGGCACTCGCAGGGATTGCCGGCGTCGGGGTTTCCGCCTGGCTTGCCAACACCACAGGCAAGGCTGAGGACTTCTACGTCCCGGGGTTCTTCACCAACGCCGCCTACATCGTGGCGATGGGGATCTCGATCGCCGTCCGCTGGCCCTTTGCCGGCCTGATCTTCGGCTTCATCCGGAACGAAGGCCTGGAGTGGCGGAAGAAACCGGCCCGGGTGAAGGCCTACCAGATCGGCACCTGGGTGATCATCGGAGTGCTGGCGCTGCGCCTTCTGGTCCAGGTTCCGCTGTACTTCATGGGTGAACCCGGCTTCGCGGCCCTGGCCACGACCCGCCTGCTGATGGGTGCTCCGCTGTACATCCTGGGCATCTGGGTCGCGTGGCTGCTGACCCGGCCCGCCGCACCAGAAACGACCGAAACGCCCAGTTGAGCCACCAGGCCACGTTGCGCTATCAGTAAACGTCGTCCCCATCCTGCTGGACGAGGTCAGAACGACATTAACTGACAGCGCAACCTGGCTAGCCGTCGAAACCGTCGTCCGAGGTCACGGGATGCTGCTCGTCGGCGTGCTCGTCCCCGCCCTGCGACTCCGGCGAGAGCAGGGCGCGCAGCTCGTCCTCGGCCGCGATCGTGGTCACGAAGAACAGCTCGTCCCCGCCGTCGATGACGTCATCACGGCTCGGCGTGATCGGTGCCTGGTCCCGCAGGATCGCCACGAGGGTCGAATCCTCGGGCCACTCGATATCGCCCACGGTCAGGCCCACCACATGCGAATCGTGCGGGACCGTAAACTCGACCAGCGATGACACCCCGGTCTGCAGCGTCAGCAGGCGGACGAGGTCGCCGATCTCCACCGCCTCCTCGACCAGGGCGGTCATGAGCTGTGGGGTGTTTACCGCGACGTCTACGCCCCAGGAGTCGTCGAACATCCAGTCGTTCTTAGGGTTGTTGACCCGGCCCACCGTGCGTCCGACGCCGAATTCGGTCTTCGCCAGCAGCGAGACCACCAGGTTGACCTTGTCGTCCCCCGTAGCGGAAACCACGACGTCGGCGTCCTCCAGTTTCGCGTCCTGCAGCGTGCTCAGTTCGCAGGCATCGCCCACCAGCCAGTGGGCGCCGCGCAGGCCGCTGCGCCCGATCACCTCGGGCTTGAGGTCGATCAGCAGGATCTCGTGTTTGTGGGCCAGCAGTTCGCGCGCGATCGAGGAACCGACGCTTCCCGCCCCGACAATGACGACTTTCACTTTAGGACTCCTTGGCGGGGGACTTGGCGAGAATGTGGGCGACTTCGCTGCTGCGGTCCACACCGAGCATGGCGTGCACGGTGTCGCCGTCCTGGTACAGGGTGCCGGCCGCCGGCAGCATGCCCTCGCCGAACCGCGTCAGGTAGGCGACGCGGATCCCGGCGGCCTTCTCGATCGAGGTGACCGGGTGGCCGATCCACTCAGTGTTCAGGTCCACCTCGGCGAGCACGAGCCGGCCCGAGGGGTCCCGGTAGTCGCCGGCCAGGTGCTGTTCGGGCAGGATCCTCCGAAGCACCTGGTCCGCGCTCCAGCGCACGGCGGCGACCGTGGGGATGCCAAGGCGCTGGTAGATCTCCGCGCGGCCCGGGTCATAGATCCTGGCGACAACGTGGGGGACATGGAAGGTCTCGCGGGCCACGCGGGTGGCCAGGATGTTGGAGTTGTCGCCGCTGGAGACGGCCGCGAAAGCATAGGCATCTGCGACGCCGGCCTGCTTAAGGGTTTCGCGGTCGAAGCCGACGCCCGTGACCTTGCGGCCGGTGAAGCCCGTGCGGAGCCGCCGGAAGGCGCGGTCGTCCTGGTCGATGATGGCCACCGAGTGGCCCGCATCCTCGAGTGTGTGCGCGAGGGTTGCCCCCACGCGGCCACAACCCATAATCACGAAGTGCGCCAACCGTGCCTCCTCAAGCTTCTGTGTCTGCTGCTGCGTAAAACTCTACCGGCCACAGCGCCGAG
>NZ_AUPJ01000151.1 GCF_000427315.1 Arthrobacter sp. TB 26 | reverse complement strand
CGGGGCGGGCGCCTATGTGCCCGAGTGGTCCAAGGGACAGGAACTCATCCAGTACCTGGCCCAACTCGACGGCCTCGAATACGCCGTCGTGGACCGCGACGGAACCATCACCGGCCTGCTCCGGCAAGCCGCCGTCCTGGGCGCCCTCGCCGGCAAGGGCGCCGGTGCCGGCAAACGGATGTTCGGCCAAAGCCGGTAGAGTTACCTGCCGGTCGTGTATTTCCGGCCATGTCTTTCCCATCCGTGTCTTTCCCATCCGGGGCTTAACGCCCTGGGCACCGGCAGCCGGCCCGCCGGCAACATCCCCGGCAACACAGCTTTCCAGGAGCGAGGAACATCTTCATGAGCAGCGACACCGCCGCCAGCACCAGCCCGGACGACGCCGGAACAGCCGTCACCAACGCAGCCGTCAGTCACACCGCCCCGGCGAACGGCACGGCAGGNCTGCCGCTGCCCCCGTCGGCGCAGCGCGCCGCCGCGGACCCTTCCGCGAAGGCGAACGCGTGCAGCTCACCGACGAGCGCGGCCGGATGAACACGATCAGCCTCGAAGCCGGCGGCGCTTTCCACACGCACCGCGGCTTCCTGAACCACGACGAGATCATCGGCAAGCCGGACGGCTCCGTGGTGGTCAACAACGTCGGCCAGCAGTACCAGACACTGCGCCCCCTGCTCTCCGACTTCGTTCTCTCGATGCCCCGCGGCGCAGCCGTCGTCTACCCCAAGGACGCCGGCCAGATCGTCACCATGGCGGACATCTTCCCGGGCGCCCGCGTCGTCGAGGCCGGCGTCGGCTCCGGCGCCCTGTCCATCTCGCTGCTCCGCGCGGTGGGCGACAACGGCTACCTGCACTCCTTCGAGCGCCGGGAGGAATTCGCCGACATCGCCCGCGGCAACGTCGAGACGATCTTCGGCGGCCCGCACCCGGCCTGGCAGATCAGCATCGGCGATTTCCAGGAGGAAGTGGTCCGCACCGAGGAACCCGGCTCCGTGGACCGCGTGGTCCTGGACATGCTCGCGCCGTGGGAATGCCTTGACGCCGTGGCCACGGTCCTGGCGCCGGGCGGCGTGTGGATCAACTATGTCGCCACTGTGACGCAGCTGTCCCGGACCGCCGAGGCCATCCGCGCCGACGGCCGCTTCACCGAACCCGACGCCTGGGAATCCATGGTCCGCGGCTGGCACCTCGAGGGCCTCGCGGTGCGTCCGGACCACAGGATGGTCGCGCACACCGGCTTCCTGCTTGTCACCCGGCGGCTGGCCGACGGCGTCACGGGCATCTCCGTGAAGCGCCGTCCGTCCAAGACCGGCTTCAACGAAGAGGATGTCAACGCCTGGACGCCCGGTGCCGTGGGGGAGCGCGCTGTCTCGGACAAGAAGCTGCGCCGGGCCGCCCGGGACGCCATCGCCGGAACCAATGTCAAGGACGATCCGGACATTACGAAGTAGTCCGTATTTCGGAAGTCTTCAGCGTCACCCGGCTTCTTGGGGCTAATGTCTTAATAGAAGCGTAGGAAGGGGCTGATGCACGATGGAGACTCCGAACACTGATCCGGGCCTGACACCGGCAGAGGACGCGGCACCAGCCG
>NZ_AUPJ01000150.1 GCF_000427315.1 Arthrobacter sp. TB 26 | reverse complement strand
GCCATCATTTATCCGGGGTTCAAGACCACTGAGGTGGAGTTGAACGATGGTGGGGTGTGGGTGGTGTCGAAGTCCAAGAATGCGGTGGGGCGGTTGAATTATCCGTCGCGGGTTTTGGATGGTGCGGTGACGCCGGCGAGTACGACGTTTGATGTGTTGCAGGATGCTTCGACGGTGTTTGTCGATGACAGTGCGGGCTCGACGTTGAACCAGGTGTCGGCGGCGCAGATGCGGTTGGGCGGGGACAAGAAGCTGCCCGGTGCCGCGGCGGTCAGTTTCGGCTCGCAGGTCATTTCGGTGACGGATGCGGCGAAGGGCACGGTGTGGGCGCTCTCGCCGTCGACGGTGTCCGGTTTTGATGCGGAGAATTCAGAGCCGGTCCTGGCAGGCTCCGCCGGGACGGTGTCGGCGGTGGGGGCTGATGACCGGATTTACAGTGCTGATCCGAAGACGGGGCAGGTCACGGTGACGAGCGTGGATGCCGAGGGCGGGCGCACGGACGCGAAGGTGAGCACGTGGGACGGGCTCAAGGGTGCCGGGGATCTGCAGCTGGCGGTGGTGGGGGACCAGCCGGTGGTGCTGGATGCGGGCCGGGGGAAGTTGTTCCTGCCGGGCGGGCGTGAGCTGGCGTTGGCGGAGGCGCGGGATGCGAAGCTGCAGCTGAGCGGGCCGGCCGCGGATGCGGTGGCCATTGCCACGCCGAAGGCGTTGCTGCGGCAGCCGTTGGATGGTTCGACGGCGACGACGGTGACGTTTGGCGGGCAGGGGGTACCGGCGGCGCCGGTGCAACTGGCCGGGTGTGTCCATGCGGCGTGGTCCGGGGCGAACAAGTATGTCCGGGACTGCGCCAATGATGCCGATGACAAGACCGTCGCTGTGCCGAAGGCCAGTGCGTCGCCGAAATATGTGTTCCGGGTGAACCGGGATCTGGTGGTCCTGAACGATGTGAATTCCGGCAATGTGTGGCTGGTGAACCAGAACATGCAGCTGGTCAACAACTGGGACGACGTCATCCCGCCGCAGCAGACCTCCGACGACGCGGACAAGGACTCCGCCGACGAAGTCCAGCAGACCGTGCTCCCGGACCGCACCAAACCCAACAGCCCACCCGCCGCCAAACCCGACACCTTCGGCGTGCGCGCCGGCAAGACCACCATCCTGCCCGTACTGGACAACGACACCGACCCGGACGGCGACATCCTCACCGTCCGCACCCCGGACCCGCTCAAATCCGGGCTGCTCGCGCCGATCTACGGCGCCACCGGCTTCCAGGTCAGCGTCGGGGCCGACAAGACCGGCCCGGAAACCTTCAAATACACGGTCGACGACGGCCGCGGACTCTCCGCCAGCGCCGACGTCACCCTCAACATCGTCCCGCCGGGGGAGAACACCGCACCGCGGCAGAAGCCCAACCGCAACACCACCCTGGTGGTGCAGTCCGGCAAGATCGTCAGCCAGAACATCCTCACCGACTGGATCGACCCCGACGGCGACGACCTCTTCGTCGTCGGCGCGGCCAGCAGCGACCCCCGGGACCAGGTCAAGGTCCGGCCCGACGGGCTGCTCAGCTTCCAGGACTCCGGCTCCGAGCCCGGACGCAAGACCGTCACGGTCACCGTTTCCGACGGCCGCTCCAGCACCGAAGGCAAGGTCACCGTCGATGTCCGCGCCGCGGGCGCGCTGCCGCCAATCGCCAACGCGGACCACCTCGTCGCCGTCGCCGGGGTGGACACAGTGATCGCCCCGCTCAAGAACGACTCCGACCCCCAGGGTGGCGCCCTCCGCCTCGCGCAGGTCACCCCGGACGGCAACTCCACCGCCACCATGGGCGCGGACCAGCAGACCTTCACGTTCAACTCCACCGCCCAGGGCGCCCACTACGTCTCCTACCTCGTCACCAACGGGCCTGCCAGCGCCCAGCAGCTGGTCCGCGTCGACGTCGTCCCCGGCGGCGGGGACGGCGCCCCGGTGGCCGTCCGCGACACCGCCCTGCTGCCCAGCGGCGGCAGCGTCCTGGTGGACGTTCTCGGCAACGACTCCGATCCCTCAGGCGGTGTGCTCGTGGTGCAGTCCGTGACCGCGGCGGACGGCCTGCCGGTCAGTGTGGCCGTGCTGGACCACTCCGTCGTCCGGATCACCGACGTCCGCGCGCAGGGCCAGCTCAGCGTCAAATACACCATCTCCAACGGCAAATCCTCCGCGAGCGGGGAGATCGCCGTCCTGGTGGTCCCCGCACCCTCGAAGCTGCAGGCGCCGCAGGCCAAACCGGACGAGGCAACCGTGCGCGCCGGGGACGTCGTCACCATCCCCGTGCTGGAGAACGACACCGACCCCAACGGCGGCAAGCTCACCCTCGAACCGGTGCTGGCCCAGCAGCCGGACGCCGCCGACGGCCGGATCTTCACCGCCGGCGGCGTGCTGCGCTTCATTGCCGGCGAGGTCCCGAAGACCGTCTACGCGATCTACAAGGTCACCAACGCCTCCGGGCAATCGGACTCCCAGCAGGTCACCATCCGCATCCGTGCCCGCGATGACGAACGCAACACCCGCCCCGAACCCAAGAACCTCACCGCCCGCGTGGTGGCCGGCATGACCGTGCGCATTCCCGTGCCGCTCGACGGCGTGGACACCGACGGCGACTCCGTCCAGCTCACCGGCGTGGACAAGGCCCCCGCCATGGGCACGGCCGTGGTCAAGGACGGCTACCTCGAATTCACCGCCGCCGGCAACGCCGCTGGAACGGACACCTTCAGCTACCGCGTCCGGGACCGGATCGGCGCCGAAAACACCGGCACCGTCATCGTCGGCATCGCGCCGCAGGAAGCCAACAACCAGAAGCCCATCGCCGTGGATGACGCGGTGGACGTCCGGCCCGGCCGCAAGATCGCCGTCGAGGCCCTCCAGAACGACTCGGACCCGGACGGGGACCCGATCAGCCTGGTCGGCAACGGCTTCGAAGCCCGCCCCGAACTCGCGGTCGAGGCTGCCGAGGGCGGCAAGGTGCTCCTCACCGCCCCCGGCGCCGCCGGCAACGAGAGCGTCAGCTACAAGATCCAGGACGACAAGAAAGCCCAGGGCAGCGCCGTCATCCGGGTCCGGGTCAGCCCGGACGCCGCGTTGAAACTGCCCGTCGCCAAAGACGACGTGGTGACCCCGGCCGAGACACTGGGCAAATCCGCCGTCGACGTCCCCGTCCTGAAGAACGACTCCGACCCCGACGGCGTCGCCGCCGAGCTCAAGATCAGCCTGCCCGACGGCAACCCGAACGCCCGGGTGGGCGACGGCAGCGTCCGGGTGGCCCTCGCGCCGAAGGACCAACTGGTCCCGTACACCGTCACCGACGTCGACGGCCAAAGCGCGACGGCGGTCATTTGGGTCCCCGGCCAGGGCGAACAGCATCCCACACTGGCCAAAACCGACGTCGTCGACGTTATGGCCGGCAAGCAGCTCGACCTGGACCTGAACGACTACGTCCGGGTCCGGGAGGGCCGCACGCCCCGGATCACCCAGGTGGACAACGTCCGCGTGCAGGGCGCTGACCCGCAGAACGTCGTGGCCGGCAACGGCAGCGCGCTGCGCTACGCCGCGCTCAAGGACTACGTGGGCCCCGGCTCCGTCACCTTCGAAGTCACCGACGGCACCGGACCGGACGATCCGCAGGGCCTCAAATCCACCCTCAGCATCATCACCAAGGTCATTCCGGATCCGAACGCCAACCACCAGCCAACCTTCAGCGGAGCCACCCTGGAGGTGCCCAAGGCCGAGTCCGCCAGCCTGGAACTGGGCAACCTGGCCAAAGACGTTGACTCCGGGGACCAGGAGAAGCTCACGTTCGAACTCGACGGCACCCTGCCCGAAGGCTTCAAGGCCTCTGTGGACGGCGGGACCCTGAAGGTCACCGCGGACTCCGCCAAGGCCGCCGGCTGGAAGGGCAGCATCCCGCTCAAGGTCACCGACGGCCGCTCGGAGCCGGTCAAGGCAAGCATCACGGCAACCGTCGTGGCCTCCAACCGCCCGCTGCCGGTCGCGAACGAGGACGTCATCGAGAAGGCCAACGCGGGCAAGACCGAGACCATCAACGTGCTCGCCAACGACTTCAACCCCTTCAGCGACACCCCGCTGAAGATTGTCGCCGCCACGGTGGAAACCGGCTCCGCCGCCGGACAGCCGGCCATTGCCGGGGACTCGATCACGCTCACCCCGGCCGCCGGCTTCAAGGGCGTGATGGTGCTGCGCTACACCGTGATGGACAAGACCGACGACGTCTCCCGGCAGACCGACGGACGGGTCCGGATCACGGTCCGGGACAAACCGGACGCCCCCTCGGCACCTTCGGCGACGGACGTACGCAGCCGGACCGCCGTGCTCAAATGGGCCCCGCCCTCGGACAACGGCGCCACCATCAGCAAATACACGGTGCGCTCAAGCGGCTTCAGCCAGGACTGCGCCACCACCACCTGCACGCTCAGCGGACTGACCAACGACGTCAAGTACGTCTTCACCGTCACCGCCACCAACGAGGTGGGGGAGTCCGTGCCGTCGCCGGCCTCCAACGAAATCCGGCCCGACGAGAAGCCCTCGCCGCCGGAGGCCCCCACGGTCAAAGCCGGGGACAAGAACATGGTGATCGCCTGGCCCGCGGCCAAGTCCGAAGGATCCGCCGTGAAGAACTACAACCTCGAAATCTCCCCGCCGCCGGCCAGCGGGATCGCCGTGAAGAACGGTGTGGCCGGCCTCAGCTACACCTGGCCCGGACTCACCAACGGCGTGCGCTACAAGGTCCGCGCCCAGGCCGTCAACGAACTCGGCCCCTCCGACTGGGGCCTCTACTCCGCCGAGGACAACCCGGCCGGGGT
>NZ_AUPJ01000149.1 GCF_000427315.1 Arthrobacter sp. TB 26 | reverse complement strand
GACGTCGGTGGCGTCCGCCGTGGGCACCTCCAACCAGCTCAAAGTGAACTGGACCGAGCCGAACACCAACGGCGACGCCATCAAGAACTACTACGTCACCATGAGCGGCGGCGGGGGCACCACCCAGACCCAGATGGTCGCCGGAACGGTGCGGACCGCGAACTTCACCGCGAACAACTCCGAAACCGGCTACACGTTCACGGTCCAGGCCGAGAACAAGGCAGGCAAGGGCGCGGTCAGCGCGGCCTCAGCGCCGCGCCGTGCCACGGGCAAGCTCGGCCAGGTCTCCGGCGTGAGCGCGACGCCGGCGGACACCGGCGCCGCGGGCAGGGCCGTGGTCATCAACTTCCGGGAGCTCGACGCGGCCGGGCGGAACGGCTCCCAGCCCGGCGAGGTCAGCTACACGTACTACGCGAGTCCCAGCGGAAAAACCGGTGCGATCACTCCCGGCCAGAAGGTCGGCGGTTTCACCAACGGCGCGCCCACCACGATCACCATCACGGCCAACTCGTCCGTCGCGCCAAGCTCCGACGCCAGCGCCGGGGCCACCGCCACGCCGTACGGCGCCCCCGGAACGCCCTCGGCGTCCGGACAGAACGGCGCCGAAAACCAAAAGAGCCTCAGTTTCAGCTGGAACTCGCCGTCGACCACCACCAACGACGTCGCGTACACCCAGATCAAAATTGACACCGGAGGCTGGGAACGGGTCGCCGCCTCGGGCAGCCGGACCGTCAACACCGGCGGCTTCAGCGAACCGCACTCCATCCAGGTCCAGACGGTCAACTCCCTCGGCACCGGCGGGGCGATCGCCTCGGCCTCCGCCCAGTCCGGCGCCGCGAAGACCCGCTGGACCACCAGGCTCAACTCCGGGATGCTCCGCAGCTGCACGGACCTGCCCGGTGCCACGTCCTATGACCCGGTCAAGTTCACCTGCGACGGCCAGAGCAACTCCGACCGGCCCTGGATGGGCAACGCCGACATCTTCGACATCATGTGCTGGAAACCCCACGGCACCCCCTACAGCGGGAACGGCGAGTGGTACTACATCATGCGCGGTTCGCCGAACCAGACGCGCTGGATCGATTCCCGGCACACGACGATCGGACCCCCCGGCCAAAGCGGTGTCCCGCTCTGCACCTTCCCGGTCGGGGCAACACCATAGCTGCGCCGGGCCCGGGGCGGGCACCGGCCGGTGGGCAGTCCTGCCCATCGCGCACGCCCGGAACGTTCGCTAGGCTGTCGCGGGAAGTGGGCGGCCTTGTCTCGGGCCTGCCGGGGAACCACAATGCCATCCTGAAGGAAATCTGAGCTGTGACACGTCTGCTCGCCAAGCTGGGGTCCAAGAAGCCGGGCTCCACAATGCCGCGTCCCAACAAAACAGGGTCACCCCAGCGGCGCACCAGGCTCATCACCGCCACCGCGGTCGTTTCCGCGGCGGCGGTGCTGGTGACGGCTGCCATCATTTATCCGGGGTTCAAGACCACTGAGGTGGAGTTGAACGATGGTGGGGTGTGGGTGGTGTCGAAGTCCAAGAATGCGGTGGGGCGGTTGAATTATCCGTCGCGGGTTTTGGATGGTGCGGTGACGCCGGCGAGTACGACGTTTGATGTGTTGCAGGATGCTTCGACGGTGTTTGTCGATGACAGTGCGGGCTCGACGTTGAACCAGGTGTCGGCGGCGCAGATGCGGTTGGGCGGGGACAAGAAGCTGCCCGGTGCCGCGGCGGTCAGTTTCGGCTCGCAGGTCATTTCGGTGACGGATGCGGCGAAGGGCACGGTGTGGGCGCTCTCGCCGTCGACGGTGTCCGGTTTTGATGCGGAGAATTCAGAGCCGGTCCTGGCAGGCTCCGCCGGGACGGTGTCGGCGGTGGGGGCTGATGACCGGATTTACAGTGCTGATCCGAAGACGGGGCAGGTCACGGTGACGAGCGTGGATGCCGAGGGCGGGCGCACGGACGCGAAGGTGAGCACGTGGGACGGGCTCAAGGGTGCCGGGGATCTGCAGCTGGCGGTGGTGGGGGACCAGCCGGTGGTGCTGGATGCGGGCCGGGGGAAGTTGTTCCTGCCGGGCGGGCGTGAGCTGGCGTTGGCGGAGGCGCGGGATGCGAAGCTGCAGCTGAGCGGGCCGGCCGCGGATGCGGTGGCCATTGCCACGCCGAAGGCGTTGCTGCGGCAGCCGTTGGATGGTTCGACGGCGACGACGGTGACGTTTGGCGGGCAGGGGGTACCGGCGGCGCCGGTGCAACTGGCCGGGTGTGTCCATGCGGCGTGGTCCGGGGCGAACAAGTATGTCCGGGACTGCGCCAATGATGCCGATGACAAGACCGTCGCTGTGCCGAAGGCCAGTGCGTCGCCGAAATATGTGTTCCGGGTGAACCGGGATCTGGTGGTCCTGAACGATGTGAATTCCGGCAATGTGTGGCTGGTGAACCAGAACATGCAGCTGGTCAACAACTGGGACGACGT
>NZ_AUPJ01000148.1 GCF_000427315.1 Arthrobacter sp. TB 26 | reverse complement strand
GGTGCTTCCGCGCCGCCCGCACTGTCCTGGCCTTCCCGGGTTTCCGGGGCTCCCGGGCGTGCGGACGGGTCCCGGCCTTCCAGCCTCGCGACGAGATCCAGCCAGACGGCGTCGTCCTGGTTGGCGCTGGAATCCGGGGAGTTGGGGTCCGGTTTAGTCATCGGCCGTGTCCTTCTGGCTATCGTCGGCTGCGTCCGGTGCGTGGCCCGCAGCCAGCGACCGGATGAACTCGGCCGAGCCGCGGAAGATCTCGGGCGCGTCGTTGTCCATCGTAGCCACGTGGTAACTGTTTTCCAGCCGGACTACCTCCAGCGGGGCGTGGGTCAGTCCACGGCGCAGGGCCACCATGCTCGAGTCGGAGACCACGTGGTCCACCGCGGAACGGTACACCCGCACGGGAGCGGTGATCCGGGGAAGGAGCCGCACGGTGTCCTTGAACATCTTGTTCAGCTCGTGCGCCGCAGCGACCGGCGTCCGGGAATAGGCCCCCTCGTCGATGCCCTCCTTCAGGATGTCGTTGGCGATCGCCGGGGTGCTCTTCAGGACAAATTTCAGGATGCCCGCCAGCGGTGCCCGGGGATCGTCAATGACAAGCCCCGGGTTGACCAGTACGGCCCCGCCGACGGGACGCGTGGCGGCAATCCGCAGCGCCAGCGCCCCGCCCATGGACAGCCCGGCCACGACCACCTGGTCGCATTCCCCGGCGAGGTCAAGGTAGGCGGAGTCGAGGGCCGCGTGCCAGTCCTGCCAGCGGGTCCGGGCCAGTTCCTGCCAGCTGGTGCCGTGCCCGGGCAACAGCGGCATCCGCACGGCATAGCCTGCGTCCGCCAGCGATCTGGCCCAGTCCCTGACGCCGTGCGGGCTGCCGGTGAAACCATGGGACACCACGACGCCGGTGCGGGTGCCGGTTCCGGTGAACGGGCTGCTGAACGGCGTGTGGTCCAGGGGGATGGTCATGGGGTCTCCGGGGTTCTGGTGACGGGCTTCTCCCATGCCGCCGCGGAGTGCGGCGCGGCGACTGCGTGCTGCAGGAAGAACTGAACGGACTGCTCGAAAATCAGGGGGGCGTCGACGTCGAGCGTGGCCACATGCCCGCTGTCCGGCAAACTGACCACGTTGAGCTCCCTCGACCCCAGCCGCTTCCGGAGCAGTTCGAGCGAGGTGGGCGGAACCACGATGTCGGTATCGGACTTGAACACGAGCGCCGGAGCGGAGACGGCGGGCAGTTCGCGCAGCGTGGCCACGAAGAGCCGGCTCAGCTGGTGGACGGCTTCCAGCGGGGTGAGTGAATAGTCGCCGTCCTCGGTGGTGACGGGCGTCGGGTTCGGTTCCCGGGCCGGGACGGTAGTGCGCTGGAAGTGCTTGAGCAGGCCGATGTAGCGCACCCGGCGGTCGTAGAAGCTCAGTCCCGGATTGACGACGGCGACCCCGGCCACGTGATGGCGCGCCGCGGTGCGCAGGGCGATGGTGCCGCCCATGGACAGCCCGGCCACGTAGCAGTGCCGGGTCTGGGCGGCGAGTTCCAGATAGGCGGCCTCGAATTCCCGGTACCAGTCCAGCCAGCTGTGGCGCGCGAGGTCGCGCCAGTCCGTGCCATGGCCCGGCAGCAGCGGGACGGACACCGCGAAGCCCCGCCGGGACAGGTGCTCGGCCCAGGGAAGGACGCTCAGGGGACTGCCGGTGAAGCCGTGGCAGATGGCCACGCCGATGCCCGCGTTGGCGCCGTGGCCGGGATAACTGAACGCTGCTGGCGCCAGGGGAGTGCTGGTTCCGGTCATGTGCCCATCGTGTCACTGTTCCGGACAAAACTCACTAGAGTAGGGTGTCATTGAAGTCCTCGCCGGGTCCGATGGCGGGCCGGCCAGACGCCTTCCGGAGAGGTACACCACGTGTTTTATTGGTTCATGAAGACGTTCGTTCTCGGACCCATCCTGAAGACGCTTTTTAGGCCCTGGGTCAAGGGCCTGGACAACGTCCCCGCCGAGGGCGCAGCCATTCTGGCCTCCAACCATCTGTCCTTCTCCGACTCCATCTTTATGCCCCTCATGGTGCCCCGTCCCGTCGTCTTCCTCGCAAAATCGGAGTACTTTACCGGCAAGGGGATCAAGGGCCGGCTGACGGCCACCTTCTTCCGGCTCACCAACCAGCTTCCGATGGACCGCTCCGGCGGGGCAGCGTCGGCCCTGTCACTCAACGCCGGGATGGACGTGCTGAAGAACGGCTCGCTCCTGGGCATCTACCCCGAGGGCACCCGCAGCCCGGACTCCCGCCTGTACCGCGGCAAAGTGGGCGTGGCGCGGTTGGCCCTGCAGGCCCGCGTCCCCGTGATCCCGGTCGCGATGATCGGCACCGACAAAGTCCAGCCGATCGGCAAGCGGATGCCCAACATCCGGCGCATCGGAATGATCTTTGGCGAGCCGCTGGACTTCAGCCGCTACTACGGCATGGAGGACGACCGGCTGATCCAGCGGTCCGTGACCGACGAGATCATGTACGAACTCATGCGGCTCTCCGGCCAGGAATACGTCGACGAGTACGCCGCCGTCGTCAAGCTCCGGCTCGCCGGGAAGGCCGCAGAGGTCCCGGAGGAGGGCACTGCCGGTGCCGGCCCTGCCAACCCCGTGACCGACTGACAGGACCGTGTGACGGGACCGGCGCAGTCAATGACGGCCCGGGTCCGACGATCGCCACGGAGGCAACTATCCTTAGAATGTGACTGAGCTATCTGCGCCTTCGGCCTTCCCCCTGAACAGTTCCCTGAGCGGCTCGCCCCTGGCGGGCTCGGCCCTGACCAGCACCGCCCAGAGTGGTGCCGCCAACTATCCCGGCCTTGACCACTGGCGGGAGCTGCCGGCTTCCCAACAGCCGAACTGGTCGGACAAGGCAGTCTTCGAAGCCTCCGTCAAGGAACTGTCCGTCCTCCCGCCGCTCGTCTTCGCCGGCGAAGTGGACATCCTGCGCGAACGCCTCGCCGCCGCCGCGCAGGGCAAAGCCTTCCTGCTCCAGGGCGGTGACTGCGCGGAAACGTTCGAGGCCGCCACAGCGGACAAGATCAGCGCCCGGGTGCGCACCATCCTCCAGATGGCCGTCGTCCTCACCTACGGCGCCGCCATGCCGGTCATCAAGATGGGCCGGATGGCCGGGCAATTTGCCAAGCCCCGCTCCTCCAACGATGAAACCCGCGAGGGTGTTACGCTGCCGGCCTACCGCGGCGACATCGTCAACGGCTATGACTTCACGCCGGAATCCCGCGCCCACGACGCCGGCCGGATGCTGAAGGCATACCATACGTCCGCCTCCACCCTGAACCTGATCCGCGCGTTCACCCAGGGCGGCTTCGCGGACCTGCGGCTCGTTCACCAGTGGAACAAGGGCTTCACGGAAAACCCCGCCCACGCACGCTACGAGTCGCTGGCACGGGACATCGACCGTGCCATCAAGTTCATGGCCTCCTGCGGCGCGGATTTCGAAGCGCTCAAGCGCGTGGAGTTCTACGCCAGCCACGAGGCGCTGCTGCTCGACTACGAACGCGCCCTGACCCGCATCGACTCCCGCACCGGCTTCCCGTACGACACCTCGGCGCACTTCCTCTGGATTGGTGAGCGCACGCGCGAACTGGACCACGCGCACGTCGACTTCCTCTCGCGGGTGCGCAACCCGATTGGTGTGAAGCTGGGGCCGAGCACCACTGGCGACGACGCGCTGCGCCTGATCGACAAACTGGATCCGGACCGTGAACCCGGCCGCCTGACGTTTATTACCCGGATGGGTGCCGGCAACATCCGGGAGAAGCTGCCCCCGATCGTGGAACGGGTCACCGCTTCCGGTGCCCAGGTCCTCTGGGTCACCGACCCCATGCACGGCAACACGGTCACCTCGCCGAACGGCTACAAGACCCGGAACTTCGACGACGTCATCGACGAGGTGCGCGGCTTCTTCGAGGTCCACCACACGCTCGGCACGGTCCCCGGCGGCCTGCACGTCGAGATGACCGGCGACGACGTGGCAGAGTGCCTGGGCGGTGCCGACCCGGTGGACCAGGAGTCCTTCCTGGACCGCTACGAATCGGTCTGCGATCCCCGCCTGAACCACATGCAGTCCCTCGAGATGGCCTTCCTGGTGGCCGGAGCCCTGTCTAAGCGCTGAGGTCCTGCCAAGGCAGTAAAAAAGCTCCGCCCCGGCTCTGATCAGCCCGGGGCGGAGCTTTTTGTCCGGGGCGGCCGGGCGGTTGCCTGTCAGACCACTGTCAGTGTGACGACAGAGCCTTCCGGGACGGACGTGTTCACCGGGTCCTGGGCGCGGACCGTACCGAAGAATCCGCCAAGGATGTTGTCGATTTTGACCTTGAAGCCGAGTTCCTCCAGGGCTTTCTGTGCTTCGGAGGCCTGCTTTCCAATGAAGCTTGGTACCTGCACGAGCTTCGGTCCCTTGGAGATGATGAGCGTCACCGATCCGCCCTTGGTCAGGTTGCCGGAGGCCGGATCCTGCGCCGCCACGGCGCCCTTGGGCACCTGCCGGTCATAGACGGTCTCGGGTGCGATCGCGGCTTTCAGGCCGGCAGCCTCGAGGGCCTTGACCGCCGCGCCTTGTTCCTGGCCGCGCACGTCCGGCACCGGAATGGGCTGCGGGCCCTTGGACACGGTGAGGTCCACGGGGGTGCCGTGCCGGACCGGATTGCCGCTGCGCGGGGCCTGCGCCAGGACAGTACCGGCGGCCGCGGATTCGTCGAAGGTCTCGGAGATGTTCCCCAGGGCCATACCCGCGCCGTTGAGGGCGGTCTTCGCCTCGTCCAGGGACTTTCCGGTCAGTTCAGGCAGGGGAAACAGTTCGGGGCCCTTGGAGACTGCGAGGGAGACCGGCTGGAACTTCCGGATGACCTCCCCGGCCGCAGGTTCCGATCCGACCACCAGCCCGGGGGCCACATCGTCGTCGAAGACTTCCCTGGTGTTGGACTGGAATCCGGCCGTGCGGAGCAGTTGCTGGGCCTCGGCCACCGTCCTGTTCGCGAGCTGCGGGATCGTCCCGGGGGAGCCCGGTCCCATGCCGAAGAACCAGCCTGCCCCACCGGCCAGCAGCGCCGCGATGACCAGCCCGAGAATCCAGAGCAGGCCGCGCCGCCGGGGGTTCCCCTCCCGCAGGCTCCGGACCGGAGTGGCCGCGGCACGCTGGCGTGCTTTCTCCTCATCACGGTCGTGCTTGCGCTGCGCCCGCTTGCTGGCAGGAACTGCGGATGCCGGCCCGTTGTCGAAATGCCCGTCGTCGTCGTCGTAGTGGCTTGCCGGGTAGGGTGCCTCCTCCGGGGCGGACAGCGGGCCGTAGCCAGGGTGCCGCGGCGACGCGGACATCACGGTGGTCGGGTTGCTGCCGCGGTCGATGAATTCCGTGGGTTGCTGGCGGCCGCCGANCGATGATTTCGGTGGCGCCGTTGCCGGCTCCGGGATCCGGGGCACCGCCGGGGCGTCTGGCCGGCGGGCCCGGCACGGGCGGCAGGGCAGGGCGTGCGGCAGGGGGCTGCAGGTCGAGTTCGGCGTCGCTCAGGTTCCGCCGGATGTGGCGGAGTTCGGAGAGCAAGGCGTTTCCGTCGACTGGGCGTTTGTCGGGGTCGCTGGCGGTGCACCACTGCACGAGTTCGTCGATTTCGGCGGCCAGTCCGGGCACCAGCCCGGAGGGGGCGCCGACGGAAGAATTGACGTGCTGATAGGCAACCTGGATCGGAACCTCGCCGTCGAACGGCTGCCGGCCGGTGATCATCTCGTAGAGCATGATGCCGACCGAGTAGATGTCACTGCGCGCATCGGCCTGCCTGCCGAGCACGAGTTCGGGCGAGAGGTACGCCACGGTGCCAATCAGCGTACCCGTGCTGGTCGACGTCGAGATGGCGCGGGCCAGTCCGAAGTCGCCGAGCTTGATCCGCCCGTCGTCGGCGATCAGCACGTTCTCGGGTTTGATGTCCCGGTGGACAAGCCCCGCCTCATGGGCCGCCCCCAGGCCTTCGACGACCGGATCTATCAGCGCCAGGGCCAGGCGCGGGGGCAGCGCACCCTTGTCCCTGAGGACGTCGCGCAGTGTGTGGCCCTTGATGTACTCCATCACCAGGTAGGCCACCGCGTTATCCTCGCCCTGGTCCAGGACGCCCACGACGTGCGGATGCGACAACCGGGCGGCTGCCTTGGCCTCGCGGCCCAGCCGGTCGAGGAACTGCGGGTCCCCAGTCATGTGCGGGTGCAGCACCTTCAGCGCCACATCCCGCTCCAGCCGCTGGTCGGTGGCCACGTACACAGTGGACATCCCGCCGCTTGCGAGCCGGGATTGAATCAGGTACCGGCCATCCACCAGAGTGCCAACGAGAGGGTCCGACGAGTAATCCTGCACTATACGATCCTAATCGCTGCACGGAAACGGGCCCGAATCAACATGCGATCCGGACCCGTATCGTTATCCTGCGGGGTGCTTGGCCGCACGGTTTGGCGCCGCGGCCAGGGCTGTCCGACTCCTAGGCGAAGTTCTTCTGGTGTGCCTTGATGGACTCCACATAGCGCTTGGTGTCGTCGTACATGCCGTACTTGCTGACCGAGTACTGGCCCTGGTAATAACCTGCGATGGCGGTGTCCAGGTCCTTGCTGGTGCGCACCAGCTGGCGGATGATGGCGACGCCGGCCGTGGCGTTGTCGTACGGGTCCAGCAGGTTGAGCTGGCGGCCCACCAGGTCCGAAGCCCACACACCCGAGGACGGAATGACCTGCATGGTACCGATCGCGTTGGCGGGCGAGACCGAGCGGTGGTCGAAGCTGGATTCCTGGAAGGCGAAGGCCAGGGCCAGGGACGGATCGACACCCATGCGGCGGGCGGTGTCCGCCACGATGGTCTTCATCTGTTCGCGGCTGGGCACCGGCGAGGCGTTCAGCAGTGCCTTGTTCTCGTTGGCGGAGCTGACGACTGCTGCCGGGTAGCTGAAGCCGAGGAAGGTGTTCGGGACGAGCGGCGTCACCGTGGCTACGGGCGGGGCGGGGGTGGAGGCCGGCGCGATGGACGAGCCCGGAAGCGCGAGCTTCTGGCCGGGGTAGATAATGCTGCTCATCGTCAGGCGGTTGGCGGAAAGAACATCGGCGAGCTTGACGCCGTTCCTGGCCGCAATGCCGGAGAGCGTGTCGCCGGACTTGATCGTGTAGGAACCCGAGGCAGGGGCCGG
>NZ_AUPJ01000147.1 GCF_000427315.1 Arthrobacter sp. TB 26 | reverse complement strand
CAGCACGGCGGCCGCGAGGGCGACGGCGACGGACAGCGGCCAGTTGTTTGCCGCCGTCGTGATCACCGCGGTGCAGCCGGCCGCCGTCAGCGACGTCAGGGGATGGAGGGTGGAGGGCATTCTTCCGTGCTTCCGGTTCAGGATTGGCGCTCAGGCTTCGGGTTCAGGCTTCCGGCTCAGGCTTCCGGCGCGGCCGCGGTTTTGCCGGCCAGCACCCGGAAGCGCCGGATGAAGGGGAACCGGAAGGTGGTGCGGCGCGGCAGCGCATAGACCAGTAGTGCGGCGATGGCGAAGACGATGGCCTTGTCCATCGGGTCCGAAATCAGTGCCTGCTTGGTGACGGCAGCGAGCAGGGTGTCGCCCATGGCGCGGAAGGCGCTGACCACGGCCCCGGTGCCGAGGCCCGAGGTGCCGCCAAAGACGAAGGCTGCGATCGGGGCCGAGACGACGCCGGCGAGGATGCCGGTGAGGAAACCGGCGACGGGGGCCAGGTAGAAGCGGCGGAACAGCCCGCTGCGGGCGGCCAGGCCGGCCAGGAAGCCGATCAGCGCTGCCCCGGCGGCGAAGGGCAACACGGTCGGGTTGAAGAATGACCACACGATGCTGCTGAGGGCGCCCGTGGCGGCGCCAGCGGCCGGGCCGGCGAGGATGGCGATCAAGACCGTGCCGATGGCGTCACAGTAGAACGGAAGCCCGGTGGTGCCCATCAACTGGCCCAGGACGACGTTGAGGACGAGGGCCACCGGCATGAGCACCAGCGTGGACGTGGGCAGGACGGGAAGCGCCGCGGCAATCAGCAGGACGGCACCGAGCAGGAATCCGCCGAGGGCCACGAGCGCCGCGAAGCTGGCCGGGCCGTTGGCGATCTCCGCCGGCTGGGTGAGGACCAGGAAGACGTACGTGGCCACGATCGCGGCGGCACCGGCGAGTTCCAGCAGGCGGCGGCTGCGCTGTGCCTTGGCTGTGCCGGCGGCGGACCCGGCGCCGGACCCGGGTCCGGTGGCAGGGAGGGTCAGGGACTGCTGTGACATGGGGATGGTCCTTCGGTGGGGGCTGCAACATCCGCCTATGTCACCTCGGCGCAGCTCCCATCCTAACCAGCGGCGGGCGGACCGGAGGACATGCTCCGCCGTGCCAGCGAACCCACGGAGGAAATCAGCTCCTCGAAGCACCGCTCCGGGTCGTTGGAGGAGACGATCCGGGCGTTGGGCGGCAGGCCCCACAGCCCGCGGAAATCCGCCACCGTGGTGCCGACCAGCAGGGGCGAGCCGGTTTCGACGTCGACGGTGGCCAGCCGGGTGGTGAACGGGGTGCGTCCGACGGCGGCGCAGGCCGCGAAGGCGTCATGCATGTGCGCCACATAGCCCTGCTCGTACAGCCGGTGGAATTCCATGTAGAACCGGATTGCGTTGGACAGGCAGGCCACAATCGGGTTGGCTGAGGAGCTGCGGAGGCCCTCAGCCTGCTCCGGCAGGACCAGTTCCGGCCCGGCACCGGATGCTTCGCCGAGGCGGCGGAGGTGTTCCGGCAGCATTTCAATGCGTTCCGTCGTTTCCAGCGCGCACACCACCGGCAGTTTGCCTTCCGGAAGTCCGCGGTACGCGGCGAAGACTTCCTTGGCCGCGTGCGGGTCCACCGAGACGTTCCATTCCGCTGTCGGCGTGGTGTTGCCCTGGTAGTAGAAGCTGCCGCCCATGATGACGAGGCCTTTGAGCAGCCGCGGCAGTTCCGGCTCGCGGCGCAGGGCGAGGGCGAAGTTGGTCAGCGGTCCGGTGATCAGCCCGGTGATCTCCCCCGGGTGCGCACGCACCTCCTCCACCCAGACGTCGACGGCGTGGCGGTGGGAAATCTGCTGGGCGGGTGCCGGCAGCTCGGCGTAGCCGATGCCCTGCGGCCCGTGGGTCTCCTCGGTGGTGACCAGCGGAATTTCCAGCGGGACCTCGGCGCCGACGGCCACCTCGACGCCCTGCCGCCCGCACAGCTCCAGCAGCGCCAGGTTGTTCAGCGCGACCTGCCGGGCACCGACGTTCCCTGCCGTGCACGTGACGGCCTGGAGGTGGACCTCCGGCCGGGACAGCAGGTAGACGAGGGCCAGGGCGTCGTCGATTCCGGTGTCGACGTCCATCAGGATTCTCTGCGGCGCGGCGGACACCCCAGGCGGGGGCCCGCCGGTGGTCCCCGGCGAAACGGGCGCCATCTAGAACAGCGCGACCTTCGGCGTCCGCGGGAAGATGTCGCCCAGTTCGGCACGTTCCGCGGCGCTGGGGATCCAGGCAACGGCGGCGGCGTTCTGCCGGACCTGCTCGGGCCGGGTGGCACCGGCAATGACGCTGCTCACCGAGGGCTGGGCCGCGAGCCAGGAGAAGGCGACCTGGATCTCGGTCAGGTCCCGCTCGGCCGCGAAGGCGCTGAAGGCAGCCAGCTGTTCCCAGTCGGCGTCGTGGACCAGGCTGGTGCGGGTGTGGCTGAGGCGCGAGCCCGCGGGCGCGGTGTCCTTGGCGTACTTGCCGGTCAGCAGGCCGTTGGCCAGCGGGAAGTATGGCAGCACGCCCAGTCCGTAGGCCTCGGCTGCCGGCGTTACCTCGAGTTCGGCGCGGCGGTCCAGCAGGTTGTAATGGTTCTGGCTGGAGATGAAGCGCGCTCCGCCGCGGGCGCGGGCCGTGAACTCGGCCTCGGCGATCTGCCAGCCGGCGCGGTTGGAGTGGCCGATGTAGCGGACCTTGCCGCTGGTGACGAGCTCGTCGAGGGCGGCGAGGGTCTCCTCGATCGGGGTCAGCGGGTCGGGGGTGTGGAATTGGTAGAGGTCGATCCAGTCCGTCCCGAGCCGGCGCAGCGAGGCCTCCGCCGCCTTGATGATGTAGCGGCGCGAGCCGCGGGCACCGAAGTCGCTGCCGTTGGCCCCGCCCATGTCCATGCCGAACTTGGTGCCGATCACGGCGTCGCCGCGGCGGCCCTGCAGGGCCTTGCCCAGCATCGTCTCGCTGAGGCCAGGCTCCCGGCCGTACGTGTCAGCGACGTCGAAGAAGGTGATTCCGGCGTCCAGGGCCGCATGCACGACGGCGTCGGTCCCCTCCTGCGACTCGGTCGCCGTATTGGCCCGGCCCAGATTGTTGCAGCCAAGTCCTACGACGGAGACGGTCAGTCCGGAATTTCCTACGCGGCGGTATTCAGTCATGGGATTCAGCCTATAACGGCAGGGAGCGGCTCCGGGTCAAAGCCGCCAGCCGGGGGTTGGCCGGGGGTTGGCCGGCTGTTGGCCGGCTGCCGGGCACCCCCCCGGGGTCATCCTGCGGGCAGTTCCAGCCCTCGTTCGTCCAGGGCATCCTCGAGCTGGGCAAGGGTCCGCGGGCAGATGCCGTGCATCCGCCCGAGGGCCAGCCGGCCCAGCGCCACCACCTGCTCGAGGGTTTCCACCCCGGCGTGGGCGAGGGCCCGGCGGGCGGGAGCCGCGATCCCCCGCGGCAGCGGGGTACGGCCTGGTTCAACGGATTGTGGCGCCATGTGGAATTCCTTCCAATCGATGTCCCCCAAAACCTGGTGTGACTCGTGCGGGTGGACCCTGCCCCTGTCTCTGGAGCGTGAAGTCCCTAGAGCGTGAAGCTGTTGGCCGGCTTCGGCGAGTGCTTGAGCTTGAAGGAGGTCTCGCCGAAGGCTGCGGCGCCGATGCTCAGTTTGGTGAAGTCGAGGTCCTCGCCGCGGATGCAGACCTTGATGGCGTTGACGGCCTTGTTGACGTCCGGGGTGAGGATGAAGATGTTGAGCTTGGCGTCGGAGAATTCCGAGCGGTCCACAATTCCGAGCCCCCGCCAGGCCAGGTGGCTGATCAGCGCGTCCTTGGCCTTTTCCTCAAGGTAGCGGTCGCGGTCCGTGCCGTCCTTGGTCTTCAGGGCGTACTGGGCCACGACCCAGGACTGCTCGTCCTCGGGGATTTCGGCGAAGCCGTCGTCGGCGCACTGCACGGCGAAGGCGTCCATCAGGCCCTCGGCGGCGGCGGCGTCGGCGACGTCGGTTTCGTCCGTCTTGCTCTGGTGCCCGACGACGCCGTGGTTCATCACGAACTGGCTGTAGTCCTCGTCGAACCAGGCCTCCCTGAATTCAAGGACCCCGTCGTCGTTGCGTTTGTAAACCCGGATAATCCCGCTCATGCCCGTCCTCTCCTGAACCATTCGCGGTCTGTGCCGTCGAAGGGTGGCTGCTGTGCCTTGACGGCTTGGTAAAGCTGGTCCGATGCCGCACTGATCCGGTCCACCACGTCTGCGGGGTAGCCCATCTCGATCCGGTGTTCGGCAAACTCGTCCTCATCGTCCACGTACACGCCGCGGTCCACGGTCCGGACGACGTCCAGGTCCATGTCGATCAGGTGGAACTCGGTGACGCCGGTCCGGATGGTCGTCCAGCCGTGGTCCGTCGCGAGGTCCACATAGACCTGGACGCCGGCGGGGTGGGCCTCGTCGTAGAAGGTGGCCACGTACTCGCCGGAGCGCGGGACCAGCAGCACGGCGTCGGATTCGGCGTAGAACGCGGCGCCCGGGCGGGAGCAGAACTCGTTGGTTCCCTGGAAGATCCACCAGCCGTGGGCGTCTTCGCCGAGATAGATCCCGGGCACCACCCAGTGGGCTGTGCCGTTCCATTTCCTGTTCCGGGAAACCACCAGGTCCCCCGGCGCCAGGTCCGTGGGGATCCTCACAGAATCGGCAGGCTGCCGGTGCTGGGGTGTTCCTGGCCCGGGAGGGGACGCGCGAACGGCACCTTGGTCCCCAGGACCTGGGCCACGACGTCGTGGGTGATCTGCTGGGCGGTCAAGCCGACCCGTTCGAGCACCTGGTTGCGGGTTCCGTGGTCCAGGAACTCCACCGGGAGGCCGACCTCGTTCAGGGCGGTGTCCACTCCGGCGGCCCGCATTTCCTGCCGGATCCGGGACCCGACACCGCCGGCGCGGACCCCGTCCTCGATGCAGATGACGAGGCGGTGGTGGGAGGCGAGGGCAACGATGGATTTCCGGACCGGGAGCAGCCAGCGGGGATCCACGACCGTGGAGCTGATGCCCTGCGCGCCGAGCCGGTTCGAGACGTCCAGTGCGAGTTCGGACATCGCCCCGACGCTGACGATCAGCACGTCGTTTTCGCTGGACCCGGCAGGGCGGCGTGCCAGCACGTCCACACCGTCGCTGAGCCGTTCGACGGCCTCAACCTCGACGCCCACGCTGCCCTTGGAGTAGCGGATCACGCTGGGGGCGTCCTCGATGGCGACCGCTTCGCGGAGCTCCTCGCGCAGCCGGCTCGCGTCGCGGGGCGCGGCCAGGTGGAGTCCGGGAACGATCTGGACCATGGCCATGTCCCACATGCCGTGGTGGCTGGCGCCGTCGGGCCCGGTGACGCCGGCCCGGTCCAGGACGATGGTGACCCCGGCTTTGTGCAGGGCGACGTCCATCAGGAGCTGGTCGAAGGCGCGGTTCAGGAAGGTCGCGTAGACCGCGACGACCGGGTGCAGTCCCCCGAATGCCATGCCTGCGGCGGAGGTGAGGGCGTGCTGCTCGGCGATGCCGACGTCGAACACCCGCTCCGGGTGCCGCGCGGCAAACTTGTGCAGCCCGACGGGGATCAGCATGGCGCCGGTGATGCCGACGATGTCCTTGCGCTCATCCGCAATGTCGGCGATCTCGTCGGCGAAGACGGCGGTCCAGGACTTCGCGCCGCCGGCCTCGGTGGGTTCGCCGGTCTCCGGGTCGATGATCCCGACGGCGTGGAACTGGTCCGCTTCGTGGGCGCGGGCGGGCGCGTAGCCGTGGCCCTTCTCCGTCATGGCATGCACGATCACGGGACCGGCGTAGTTCTTGGCGGTGGAGAGGGCGAGCTCCATGGCCTGGAGGTCGTGGCCGTCCACGGGGCCGATGTACTTCATCCCGAGGTCCTCGAACATGCCCTGCGGTGCCCACCAGTCCTTGACGCCCTTCTTCATGGCGTGCAGGCTGCGGTACGTGAACTGGCCCGCGGGTCCGCCGTTCTGGAGTTTCCGCCGCCACCAGTCCAGGGTGCCTTCGTAGGCGGGTGCGGCGCGGAACGAATCGATGGTGGGGCGCAGCGAGGCGAGGTAGTCCGCGAAGCCGCCCACGGTCGGGGCGTAGGAGCGGCCGTTGTCGTTGACGACGATCACGACGCGGCGCTTCTTGTCCGCGGCAATGTTGTTGATGGCCTCCCAGGCCATGCCGCCGGTCAGGGCGCCGTCACCCACGACGGCGATGACGTAGCGGTCGCCGTCGCCGGTCAGCTGCCGGGCCCGGGAGATCCCGTCGGCCCAGGAGAGCGACGATGACGCGTGCGAGCTTTCGACGATGTCGTGCTCGGATTCGGCGCGGTCCGGATAGCCGGACAGGCCGCCCTGCTGGCGCAGGGTGCTGAAGTCCTGGCGTCCGGTGAGGAGCTTGTGCACGTACGACTGGTGGCCGGTGTCGAAGACGATGCTGTCGCGGGGGGAATCGAAGATCCGGTGCACCGCGATGGTGAGTTCCACGACGCCGAGGTTCGGGCCCAGGTGCCCGCCCGTCTGGGAGACGTTGCCGATCAGGAATTCCCTGACTTCGGCTGCCAGCTGATCCAGCTGCGCCTCGGACAACTTGCTCAGGTCCTGCGGATTCCGGATGGTCTCCAAGATTCCCAACGGCCCCTCCTTCGGGTGGTAGACATGCCTTTTAACTCTAACGCCTCCGGGGAAGCCCTGGTGCCGGACGGTTGCCGGAACGGGGAAGCCCCGGTCCGTCGATGACGGGCCGGGGCTTTCGCGTTGGACTGCTGGGTCTGCGCTAGTTCGCGGAGATCTGGCGCAGCACGTACTGCAGGATGCCGCCGTTGCGGTAGTAGTCGGCCTCGCCCGGGGTGTCGATGCGCAGGACCGCATCGAAGGACGTGACGGTGCCGTCTTCGGCCGTGGCGGTGACCTTGAGCGTTTTCGGCGTGGTGCCTTCGTTGAGGGCCGTGACGCCCTCAACCGCGAAGGTCTCCGTGCCGGTCAGCCCGAGGCTGGCAGCGTTCTGGCCGGCCGGGTACTGCAGGGGCAGGACGCCCATGCCGATCAGGTTGGAGCGGTGGATGCGCTCGTAGCTTTCGGCCACGACTGCCTTGACGCCCAGGAGTGCGGTGCCCTTGGCTGCCCAGTCACGGGATGAGCCGGAGCCGTACTCCTTGCCGGCCAGGACGACCAGCGGGATGCCGGCTGCCTCATAGTTCTGCGCGGCGTCGTAGACATAGGCCTGCGGGCCGTCGGCCTGGGTGAAGTCGCGGGTGAAGCCACCCTCGACGCCGTCCAGGATCTGGTTTTTGATCCGGATGTTCGCGAACGTTCCGCGGATCATGACCTCGTGGTTGCCACGGCGTGAGCCGTAGGAGTTGAAGTCCTTGCGCTCCACACCGTTGGCCAGCAAGTACTGGCCGGCCGGGGTGTCCGACTTGAAGGAACCTGCCGGGGAGATGTGGTCCGTGGTGACGGAATCGCCGAGCTTCAGCAGCACGCGGGCGCCAGTGATGTCCTTGACGGGCTCCGGCTGTGCCTTCATGCCGTCGAAGTACGGGGGCTTCCGGACGTAGGTGGACTTCGGATCCCAGGCGAAGGTGTCGCCGGCCGGGGTGGAGAGAGCCTTCCAGCGGTCGTCGCCTTCGAAGACGCCCTCGTAGCCGCGGGCGAACATTTCCTTGTCGATCGAGGAATCGATGACCTGCTGGACCTCGACCGGGTTCGGCCAGATGTCCTTCAGGAAGACGTCGTTGCCGGCCTCGTCCTGGCCCAGGGCGTCGGCCTCGAAATCGAAGTCCATGGTGCCGGCCAGAGCGTAAGCGATGACCAGCGGCGGCGAGGCCAGGTAGTTCATCTTCACGTCCGGGTTGATCCGGCCTTCGAAGTTGCGGTTGCCGGACAGCACGGCGGTGACGGAAAGGTCGTTGGCCTGGATGGCCTCGGAGATTTCGGCGTCGAGCGGGCCGGAGTTGCCGATGCAGGTCGCGCAGCCGTAGCCGACGATGTAGAAGCCGAGCTTCTCCAGGTACGGGGTCAGGCCCGACTTGTTGTAGTAATCGGTGACAACCTTGGAGCCGGGAGCCACGGAGGTCTTGACCCACGGCTTCGACGTCAGGCCCTTGTCGACGGCGTTGCGTGCCAGCAGTGCGGCGGCCAGCATCACGGACGGGTTGGACGTGTTGGTGCAGGACGTGATCGACGCGATCGACACCGCGCCGTGGTCCAGCTCGAACTCGCGGCCGTCTGCGGTCTTGACGCTGACCTTGTTGGACGGACGCCCGTCGGACGTGGGGCCGTGCGCGTGCGGGGCCTCGTCGGTCAGGTGGCTCGCGGCGCCCGTGAACGACGGCGCATCCGAAGCCGGGAAGCTCTCGTCGATTGCCTCGTCAACGCTTCCGCCGGCCAGGTCTTCCTTCACGTAGTTGCGCAGGTCCTGGCGGAACTGGTCCTTGGACTCCGTGAGGATGATGCGGTCCTGCGGGCGCTTCGGGCCGGAGATCGACGGGACAACCGTCGACAGGTCCAGCTCGAGGTACTCGGAGAATTTGATCTCCTTGGAAGGATCGTGCCAGAGGCCCTGTTCCTTCGCATAGGACTCCACGAGGGCAACGTTCTCGTCCGAGCGGCCGGTGAGGCGCAGGTAGTCGAGGGTGACGTCGTCGATCGGGAACATGGCGGCCGTGGAGCCGAACTCCGGGCTCATGTTGCCGATGGTGGCGCGGTTGGCCAGCGGCACAGCCGCGACGCCTTCGCCGTAGAACTCCACGAACTTGCCGACCACACCGTGCTTGCGCAGTTGCTCGGTGATGGTCAGGACGACGTCGGTGGCGGTCGCGCCGGCCGGGATGGACCCGGTCAGTTTGAAGCCCACGACGCGCGGGATCAGCATGGAGACGGGCTGGCCCAGCATGGCCGCCTCGGCTTCGATGCCGCCGACGCCCCAGCCCAGCACACCGAGGCCGTTGACCATGGTGGTGTGGGAGTCGGTGCCGACGCAGGTGTCCGGGTACGCCCGGACGACTCCATCAACTTCCCGGGTCATGACGGTGCGGGCCAGGTATTCGATGTTGACCTGGTGCACGATGCCGGTTCCCGGCGGGACGACCTTGAAGTCGTCGAACGCGGTCTGGCCCCACCGCAGGAACTGGTACCGCTCGCCGTTGCGCTGGTACTCGATCTCCATGTTGCGCTCCAGTGCGCCGGAGTTGCCGAAGGCGTCGATCTGCACGGAGTGGTCGATCACCATTTCGGCAGGTGCCAACGGGTTGACCCGCTTGGGGTCACCGCCGAGTTCCTTGACTGCCTCACGCATGGTCGCAAGGTCCACAACGCAGGGCACGCCAGTGAAGTCCTGCATGATCACGCGCGCCGGCGTGAACTGGATTTCAGTGTCGGGCTCGGCGCTGGGGTCCCAGCCGGCCAGTGCTCGGACGTGATCGGCCGTAATGTTGGCGCCGTCCTCGGTCCTCAACAGGTTTTCAAGCAATACCTTGAGGCTGAACGGAAGGTTTTCTGCACCTTCAACGGAGTTCAACCGGAAAATTTCGTATTCGGTACCGGCTACATTAAGTTTGCCTTTTGAACCGAAGCTGTCCACAATGCTCATCGCAGGACTCCTCTCGCAACAGTTTCATCTTTGTCGCGCCGCAGACCCCTTGCTAGTTAGGTGATCCTAACTAGTGCTTGGCCTTGTTCTCACAAGGATCGGTACAGCATGCAGGAGGTCAGCCGTGATTACGGAGCGCGACGTCGGACTACTCCGCCCATCCTAGTGGCCTCAGCCCCGGGGAGTCAGTAGCGCCACAGTCTCCATGTGATGAGTGTGCGGGTACAGGTCGAAGGCCCGCAGCCCCGCCAGTTCCCAGCCCGCCTGCTGGAAGTAGCCCACATCGCGGGCAAAGGACGCCGGATCGCAGGACACATACGCAACGGCCCGGGGTCCGGCCCCGACCAGCTGGTTCACGACGGCCTTGCCGGCACCGGCCCGGGGCGGGTCCAGCAGGATGGCGTCGAACCTGCGCGCTTTCTCGCGCAGGACCCGCTCCACCCTGCCCTGGACGATCTCAACCTGGGGTGCGTCATGGAGATTCTTGCGGGCGTCACGGCTGGTGCCGGGCGATCCTTCTACGGACAGCACTGACCCGGTGACCCCTACGGCGTCCGCGAGCGGCGCGGTGAACAGCCCCGCCCCGGCGTAAAGGTCTGCCACTAGAGCCCCCGGTTCCAGGAAGCCGCCGTCGTGCAGGAAACCGGTCACGGCCCCCACGAGGGCGTCCGGGGCGTCCCGGTGGATCTGCCAGAAACCGTCGCCGGTGACACGGTAGTCGTGGCCGGACGCGGTCTCCTGCACGTAGGTGCGACCCCGCAGCCGCAGCACCTCGCCCTTGACCGGATCGAAGCTGGCCACCGAGACGTCCTCGGGCAGCTGGGCCAGGACCGCGCTGAGCCGCTTGGCCCGGGTCCCCGCGGCCGGGACGAGGAGCACCAGCGGCCGGGAGCCGTTGGCCGGGGCGGCGACCTCAAGGCGCTCGATGCCCTGCAGGTCGATGTCCCACAGCCGGAGGGCGTTGATGGCGTCCACGGCCAGGGGCATCTCCCGGACCGGGAGGATTGTGTCGGAGCGGTGCGCGTGCATGCCGAGCTTTCCGGCCGGGGTCACGGCGAAACCTGCGCGGGTGCGCCAGCCAAGGCCTGCCGTCACCGGTGTTCCCGGCTCCCCCACGGCTTCCACAATGCCCTTCCCCGCGTGCGGGAGGTCGACGCCGGCCAGGCGGTGCAGCTGCTCGGCCAGCACCTCGGCTTTGAGTCTGCGCTGGCGTTCGAGGGAGATGTGGCCAAGTTCGGCGCCTCCCACAGGCGGGTGGCGGTGCGACCAGGAGCGCGCGGAATCCGCCAGGTCCCAGAAATGCTCCACCCGGTCGGGGGACGCCGCGAGCACTTCGACGACGTCGCCGCGCCAGAACTTGGCCTCCGGGCCGGACTCGGTCAGGCGGACCCGGACCTTCTCGCCGGGGATGCCGTGGCGGACGAACACGACGCGTCCCTCGTGCCGGGCCACGCAGTGGCCGCCGTGGGCAACCGGCCCGACGTCGACAATCAGTTCGGTGTGGGCTTGCGTCTGGGTGTCGGAGCTCATTGGATGTCCTGCAGTCTCTTGGCTTCTTCGGAGGATTTCAGCTGCCAGGGCACACTGGCCACCATCACGCCCGGCTCGAAATGCAGCCGGGTCTTGATGCGCAGTGCGGTCTGGTTGTGGACCAGTTGCTCCCACCACTTGCCCACGACGTACTCGGGGATGTAGACGACAATCAGGTCGCGGGGCGAATCGCGCCGCATGTTCTTGATGTATTCCATGATGGGCGTGACCGTTTCGCGGAACGGACTGGCCAGCACCGTCAACGGTACCGGGATTTCCAGCTTCTCCCAGTCCGCGACCGTCTGTTCGGTCTCTTCGCTGCTGATATCCACCGTGATGGCGTCCAGCCGGGACGGCCGTGACGCGCGGGCATAGGCAAGCGCCCGCAGCACCGGCTTGCGGACGTGCGAGACGAGCAGCACGGCGTGCACGCGGGTGGGCAGGGCCCGCGGCGAGGAGTCCTCGTCCACGGCCAGTTCCTTGGCCACGTTGTCGTAGTGCGCCCGGATGCTCCACATGATCAGGAACAGCGCGAACATGGCCAGCAGCGCGATCCAGGCGCCCTGCTGGAACTTGGTGATCAGCACAATCACCAGGACCAGCGCGGTCATGCCGAAGCCGATCGTGTTGATGGTGCGCGACTTGAGCATGCGCAGCTTGACGGCGGGGTCCTTCGCGAGCTTCAGTTCCCGGCCCCAGTGCCGGATCATGCCGAGCTGGCTGATCGTGAAGGAGATGAAGACGCCCACGATGTAGAGCTGGATGAGCTTGGTGACGTCGGCGTTGAAGGCGATGATCAGCACCAGCGCGCCGGCGGCCAGCGCCAGGACGCCGTTGCTGAAGGCGAGCCGGTCCCCGCGGGTGCGGAGCTGCCGGGGCAGGTAGCCGTCCTGGGCCAGGATCGAGCCAAGCACCGGGAAGCCGTTGAACGCCGTGTTGGAGGCGAAGACCAGGATCACGCCGGTGGCGGCGACCACAATGAAGAAGGGGATGGAGCCTGCGCCGAAGATGGTCTGCGCAATCTGGCTGATCGCCGGACTCTGGATATAGCCCTCCGGCAGCAGCTTGCCGTCCAACAGGAACTCGGTGGCCGGGTCCAGCACGATGTGCACCTTGGTGGCGTTGGCGAGGTAGATGATCCCGGCGAGCATGGAGGCAGCGATCACGCCGAGCAGCAGCAGGGTGGTGGCCGCGTTCTTGGACTTGGGCTTCTGAAAGTTCGGCACGCCGTTGCTGATGGCTTCAATCCCGGTCAGCGCCGCTGCGCCGGAGGAGAAGGCCCGGAGCAGCAGGAAGGCGCCGGCGAGGCCGACCAGTCCCTCGTCGAAGCCCGCCGCGGGCACGATCGTGAAGGCTGCCGAGGGCGCCTCGCCCAGCTGGCCGGTGGCCGCCTGGAAGACGCCGATGGCCGTCATGCCCAGGATGGAGGCCATAAAGATGTAGGTGGGGACGGCGAAGACGCTGCCGGCTTCCTTGATGCCGCGCAGGTTCACGAGGGCCAGGATCACGACGCCGATCACCGCGATGGCCGCTTGCTGGCCGTGCAGTGCGGGCACCGCGGTCGTCAGGTACGTCGCGGCCGAGGACATCGACACGGCAACGGTGAGCACGTAGTCGACCAGCAGCGCGGAGGCGACGGTGAGCCCGGCATATTTGCCCAGGTTCTCGTTCGCGATCTCGTAGTCGCCGCCGCCGGAGGGGTAGGCATGGACGTTCTGCCGGTAGGAGGCGACAACGGTCAGCAGCACCACCATGACGGCCAGTCCCACCCAGGGCGAGAACGCCACGGCGCTGACCCCGGCCAGGGCCAGGGTCAGGAGGATTTCGTCGGGCGCGTAGGCCACGGAGGACAGGGCGTCGGAGGCGAAGATGGGAAGCGCGATCCGCTTCGGAAGCAGGGTGTGGGCCAGGCTGTCGTTCCGGAAGGGCTTGCCTACCAGCACCCGCTTCACGGCATTGAAAATTGTCGGCACCCCACAAAGCTAGTCGCATTCGGACGCGATGTCATGACGGCGGCCGGCAGCAGCCCCACG